>NZ_JBHSKD010000040.1:0-1281 GCF_042657275.1 Nocardioides taihuensis | reverse complement strand
GCCATCGGCGGGATCTTCGGTGTGAAACGACCAAGTCACGCACTGAATGAGAACCACCGATGGCCTTGTCCCAGTCTGCCCTGTCCGAGTTGCTCGACGCGTTTCGCGCCGGCGATGGCGTCGACATGATCCGTGAGTCGGTGCGCACCGTGCTCCAAGAGCTCCTCGAGTTCGAAGCCGCGGGCGTGATCGGCGCCGAGCGTTACGAGCGCACCGAGGACCGCGTCACCGAACGCAACGGCACCCGACCCAAGCTGCTGGCCACCAAGGCCGGCGACGTCGAGCTGCGGATCCCCAAGCTCCGTAAGGGCTCGTTCTTCCCCTCCATCCTCGAGCCCCGCCGTCGCATCGACCAGGCGCTGTACGCGGTGGTGATGGAGGCCTACGTCCACGGGGTCTCCACCCGCAGCGTCGACGACCTGGTCGTCGCGTTGGGCGCCGACTCCGGGATCAGCAAGTCCGAGGTCTCTCGGATCTGTGAACAGCTCGACGAGTCGGTCGGCGCGTTCCGGACCAGGCCGCTGGACCACACCGCCTTCCCCTACGTCTACCTGGATGCGACCTACCTGCACGTCCGCAACAAGCCCGGCAAGGGCGGCCAGGTGGTCTCGATGGCGGTCGTGGTGGCCACCGGGATCGCCGCCGACGGCTCCCGAGAGGTCCTCGGCCTCGACGTCGGCGACAGCGAGGACGAGACATTCTGGCGCAGCTTCCTGCTCAGCCTCAAGCAGCGCGGCCTGGCCGGGGTGCAGCTGGTCATCTCCGATCAGCACTCCGGACTCGTGGCAGCGTTGAAGAGGTCCTTCCAAGGTGTCGCACACCAGCGGTGCCGGGTCCACTTCGCCCGCAACCTCTTGGCGCACGTGCCCAAGTCCCATGCCGACATGGTCGCCGCGGTGTTCCGCACGATCTTCGCCCAACCCGACCGCAAAGCAGTCAACGCGGCGTGGGACGAGGTCCGCGACCAGCTCGCCGGCTCGTTCCCCAAGGTAGGGCCACTGATGGACGACGCCAAGGCCGAGGTCCTGGCGTTCACCGGCTTCCCCAAGGCCCACTGGCGCAAGGTCTGGTCGACCAACCCGCTCGAGCGAGTCAACAAAGAGATCAAGCGCCGCTCTCGTGTCGTGGGGATCTTCCCCAACCCCGCCGCAGTGATCCGGCTCGTCGGCGCCGTGCTGATCGACATGCACGACGAGTGGATCGCCGGCGACCGCCGATACCTATCCGAGGAGTCCATGGCGCAGCTCAACACCACCATGGATACTGGTGATCACGCCGCCA
>NZ_JBHSKD010000039.1:0-949 GCF_042657275.1 Nocardioides taihuensis | reverse complement strand
GGACGCCCGGTGTCGGTCGCCACAGTCATCGAACACCCGAACCCCGCTTTGGTGGGACGCCGGCTCGTGGTGCGCCCGGAGCGGCCAGCGAGCACAGGCAGCTTGGGTTCGGCCCGTGCGGACGATGCCGTGATCGACGATGCCATCGGCCTACTCGCAGCCGGCCGTACGGAGACTCTCAGCTACGGTCCGGATGGCGAACGACGTGGTGAGGGCATGCGAGTCTTTGTTGCCTCCTACGCTCCTCGCCCGCGCATGCTGGTCTTCGGTGCCATCGACTTCGCCGCTGCCGTGGCGCGGATCGGCTCTTTCCTGGGGTACTCGGTGACGGTGTGTGACGCACGCCCCGTCTTCGCGACCAGGAGCCGTTTCCCTGCTGCAGATGAGGTCGTCGTAAGTTGGCCACACAAGTACCTTGCCGGCGAGGTCGAGGCGGGCGCCGTCGACGGCCGCACCGTCATCTGCGTGCTGACCCATGACCCGAAGTTCGATGTGCGCCTCCTCGAAGTCGCGCTGCGCATTCCCGAGGTCGGCTACATCGGCGCGATGGGCTCTCGGCGGACACACGAGGATCGGGAGAGGCGGTTGCGCGAGGCCGGACTCAGCGACGACGAACTCGCTCGTCTGTCTTCCCCGATCGGGCTTGACCTGGGGGCGCGAACCCCGGAGGAGACCGCGATTTCCGTGGCCGCCGAGATCATCGCGCTGCAATGGGGCGGAGGCGCCGACCGACTCCAGAACAGGCAGGGTCCCATCCACGGTCATGGACATCTGGTGGATGCCGGAGGCGTCGCAACGTCGTCGCCGGCCCCGACGAATTCGCCGTGACCGACCTTGGGCTTCCGAGCGTCTGCCCACTTCTCCTCACCGATCACGACGGTGCCGTCGAGCACTGAACTCGAGTGAACCGCGCAACGACACCTGCGCGTCTGGCTCCCACCTGGAAGAG
>NZ_JBHSKD010000038.1:2500-5464 GCF_042657275.1 Nocardioides taihuensis | reverse complement strand
CTGTCAGGCTTAACTTCCGGGTTCGGGATGGGTCCGGGTGTTTCCCTGACGCTGTGGCCGCCGTAACTCTGTGTCAACACCCGGTCCCACCTTGTTGTGCCCGGGGTTGTGTGCCCGGGGGTGTGGGGGGTGTTGAAGATTGTTGTGTGGACGCGAGTCGTGTTGTTGCGCGTTGTGGTTTTGGTTGAGGGTTTGTGGGACAAGCCCTCGGCCTATTAGTACCGGTCGGCTGGGCATTGCTGCTGTACACCTCCGGCCTATCAACCCAGTGTTCTGCTGGGGGCCTTACCCACTTACGTGGTGGGAAACCTCATCTTGAAACGTGCTTCCCGCTTAGATGCATTCAGCGGTTATCACTTCCGAACGTAGCCAACCAGCCGTGCCCCTGGCGGGACAACTGGCACACCAGAGGTTCGTCCATCCCGGTCCTCTCGTACTAGGGACAGCCTTTCTCAAGTTTCCTGCGCGCGCGGCGGATAGGGACCGAACTGTCTCACGACGTTCTAAACCCAGCTCGCGTGCCGCTTTAATGGGCGAACAGCCCAACCCTTGGGACCTACTCCAGCCCCAGGATGCGACGAGCCGACATCGAGGTGCCAAACCATCCCGTCGATATGGACTCTTGGGGAAGATCAGCCTGTTATCCCCGGGGTACCTTTTATCCGTTGAGCGACGCCGCTTCCACATGCCGACGCCGGATCACTAGTTCCGACTTTCGTCCCTGCTCGACATGTCTGTCTCACAGTCAAGCTCCCTTGTGCACTTACACTCGCCACCTGATTGCCAACCAGGCTGAGGGAACCTTTGAGCGCCTCCGTTACATTTTAGGAGGCAACCGCCCCAGTTAAACTACCCATCAGGCACTGTCCCTGATCCGGATCACGGACCTAGGTTAGACATCTAGTACGACCAGAGTGGTATTTCAACGTTGACTCCACCCTCACTGGCGTGAGGGCTTCAAAGTCTCCCACCTATCCTACACAAGCCGAACCAAACACCAATACCAAACTATAGTAAAGGTCCCGGGGTCTTTCCGTCCTGCCGCGCGTAACGAGCATCTTTACTCGTAGTGCAATTTCGCCGAGTCCACGGTTGAGACAGCGCCCAAGTCGTTACTCCATTCGTGCAGGTCGGAACTTACCCGACAAGGAATTTCGCTACCTTAGGATGGTTATAGTTACCACCGCCGTTTACTGGGGCTTAAGTTCTCCGCTTCGACACCGAAGTGTCTGACAGGTCCCCTTAACCTTCCAGCACCGGGCAGGAGTCAGTCCGTATACATCGTCTTACGACTTCGCACGGACCTGTGTTTTTAGTAAACAGTCGCTTGGGCCTGGTCTCTGCGGCCATCACCGCTTCCCCACGCTAGGTGGTTCACGGATCCGGCCCCCCTTCTCCCGAAGTTACGGGGGCATTTTGCCGAGTTCCTTAACCATGGTTCGCTCGATCGCCTCGGTATTCTCTACCTGATCACCTGAGTCGGTTTGGGGTACGGGCGGCGCGTAGCTCGCTAGAGGTTTTTCTCGACAGCATAGGATCACCCACTTCACCGATACGGCTCCGTGTCACATCTCAGGGTCGTGATCGAACACAAGGCGACGGATTTGCCTATCGCCTCCCCTACCTGCTTACCCGTGGACAACCATCGCCACGGCTGGGCTACCTTCCTGCGTCACCCCATCGCTTGACTACTACCGGTTCGGGTCCCACGCTCCACACCGCGCCCTGCACCCGAAGGTGTGGTCACGCGGAGCTTCGGATGGTTAGCATCACCGGGTTCGTCATGGGCGCTACTTTGCCGGTACGGGAATATCAACCCGTTGTCCATCGACTACGCCTGTCGGCCTCGCCTTAGGTCCCGACTTACCCAGGGCAGATTAGCTTGACCCTGGAACCCTTGATCATTCGGCGGAAGAGTTTCTCACTCTTCTTTCGCTACTCATGCCTGCATTCTCACTCGTGTCGCATCCACCCCTGGGTCACCCCGGGACTTCACTCGCGACACGACGCTCCCCTACCCATCCACACACCTGAACCAACCACACGAGGTGGCGGCTTGGTACACGCGTGAATGCCATAGCTTCGGCGGATGACTTGAGCCCCGCTACATTGTCGGCGCGGAATCACTTGACCAGTGAGCTATTACGCACTCTTTCAAGGGTGGCTGCTTCCAAGCCAACCTCCTGGTTGTCACTGCGACTCCACATCCTTTTCCACTTAGTCACCGCTTAGGGGCCTTAGCTGATGGTCTGGGCTGTTTCCCTCTCGACTACGGAGCTTATCCCCCGCAGTCTCACTGCTGCGCTCTCACTTACCGGCATTCGGAGTTTGGCTAACGTCAGTAACCTGGTCGGGCCCATCGGCTATCCAGTGCTCTACCTCCGGCAAGAAACACGCAACGCTGCACCTAAATGCATTTCGGGGAGAACCAGCTATCACGAAGTTTGATTGGCCTTTCACCCCTATCCACAGGTCATCCCCTCAGTTTTCAACCTAAGTGGGTTCGGTCCTCCACGCGGTCTTACCCGCGCTTCAACCTGCCCATGGATAGATCACTTCGCTTCGGGTCTTGATCGTGCTACTCAAACGCCCTGTTAGGACTCGCTTTCGCTACGGCTTCCCCACACGGGTTAACCTCGCAACACAACGCAAACTCGCAGGCTCATTCTTCAAAAGGCACGCCATCACAAGGAACAAGTCCCTCGCTCTGACGGATTGTAGGCACACGGTTTCAGGTACTATTTCACTCCCCGCCAGGGGTACTTTTCACCTTTCCCTCACGGTACTGGTCCGCTATCGGTCACCGAGGAGTATTTAGGCTTAACGGGTGGTCCCGCCAGATTCACACGGAATTTCAGGAGTTCCGTGTTACTTGGGAAAACACTCGACAGTCGCACACTTACGTCTACGGGGCTCTCACCCTCTACGGCGCCACATTCCAACGGCCTTCGACTTCATGATGCG
>NZ_JBHSKD010000037.1:0-1120 GCF_042657275.1 Nocardioides taihuensis | reverse complement strand
GTGTTTTCGTGGCGGATGGTGCCTGGTGTGGTGCAACAGGCGTGGGAGGTCTACGCGCGGACCTCGAGTCAGGGTGCTGCTGCTGCGGCGGTGGGGATGGAGCGGTCGACCGTGACCCGGTGGATCGCGGCCGATGGTGGTGTGCGTCCGCGGCAGGGTCGGGGTTCGAACGGTCGGCGACTGCGGTTCGAGGACCGGTGCGCGATCGAGGCTGGTCTGGCGGTGGGCGAGTCGTTGACCTCGATCGCGACCCGGATCGGGTTCGACAAGTCGACGGTCTCGCGTGAGGTTGCGCGGGGCCGGTTGCGGTCGGGGCGGTACTCGGCCAAGCGGGGACAGGCGGTTGCGGTGCACAACGGGCGGCGGCCCAAGCAGCCCAAGCTGGTGGCCAACGCGCGGCTGCGGGCGCGGGTCGAGGAGGATCTGGGCAAGCGGTACTCACCCGAGGAGATCTCGGGCCGGGTGCGCCGCGAGTTCCCCGAGGATCCGGAGATGTGGGTGCACCCCAACACGATCTATGAGTCGCTCTACATCCAGGCACGGGGTGCGCTGCGCGCCGATCTGGCCAAGAACTTGCGCCGCGGGCGGATCCACCGCCGGCCACGACGACCCGAGGGGGCCGAGGACAACCGCGGCCAGATCCCCGACAAGCTCATGATCAGCCAGCGCCCCGTCGAGGTCAGCGACCGCGCGGTGCCCGGCCACTGGGAAGGCGACCTGATCGCCGGCAAGGCCAACGGCTCGGCCATCGGGGTCGTGGTCGAACGCACCACCAGCTACGTGATGCTGCTGCACCTGCCCCACGACCACGGCACCCTGGCCGTCACCGACGCCCTGATCGCCCGGATGCGCGAACTGCCCGAGCAGCTGCGCCGCTCGGTCACCTGGGACCAGGGCAAGGAGATGGCTGCCCACCGACGCCTCACCGGTGGAGTCCTCGGCCCGGACTTCAAGGTCTACTTCTGCGACCCCCACTCGCCCTGGCAGCGCGCGGCCAGCGAGAACACCAACGGCCTGCTGCGCCAGTACTTCCCCAAGGGCACCGACCTCTCGGTCCACTCCGCCCAGGACCTCGCCTGGGTCGAGCAAGAACTCAACGACAGGCCCCGCAAACGCCTCG
>NZ_JBHSKD010000036.1:0-959 GCF_042657275.1 Nocardioides taihuensis | reverse complement strand
TGGGGTGTGGCTTGTCTAGGTCCCACTCCACCCTGGAGGCTCTCGTGTCCCACCGTAATGCCCGCCTGACCGTGCACGGCCGCATGCTCATCGTCCAGCGCCACCGGGCTGGCTGGAAGCAGGCCCACATCGCCGCCGCGATGGGGGTTTCCCGCAAGTGCGTCCGCACCTGGCTCGACCGGTACGCCGCCGAGGGCGATGCCGGCCTGGAGACCCGTTCCTCGCGCCCGCACACCATGCCGACCCGCACCAGTCACGAGGTCGAGCAGAAGGTCCTCGCCGCGCGGGCTGAGCACCGTGATGGCCAAGACGTCCTCGGTCCCCGGGTCGGGGTCGCGCCGCGCACCGTGGCGCGGATCCTGCGCCGCCACGGCGTCCCCTATCTGCGCGAGTGCGACCCCATGACCGGGGAGGTCATCCGGTCCTCGAAGGCCACCGCGCAGCGCTACGAACGCGACCGGCCCGGCGAGCTGGTCCACATGGACGTCAAGAAGCTCGGCAAGATCCCCGACGGCGGCGGCTGGCGCGCCCACGGACGGGCGAACGGCAATCGCGACCGCAAGGTCAAGATCGGCTACGACTACGTGCACTCGCTGGTCGATGACCACTCACGACTGGCCTACTCAGAGATCCTGCCCGACGAGAAGGGCCCCACCTGCGCGGCGTTCCTCGAGCGTGCCGCGGCCTACTTCGCTGCCAAGGGCATCACCCGGATCGAACGGGTCATGACCGACAACGCGTTCGCCTACCGGAACTCGGCCGACATGAAACGGGTCTGCGCCGACCTGGGCGCCAAGCAGAAGTTCATCAAACCCCACTGCCCCTGGCAGAACGGCAAGGTCGAGCGCCTCAACCGCACCCTGGCCACCGAGTGGGCCTACCGCCAGACCTTCACCAGCAACGCCGAGCGGGCAGACGCCCTTGCACCGTGGCTCGAGCACTACAACACTGTCCGCCGT
>NZ_JBHSKD010000035.1:0-1304 GCF_042657275.1 Nocardioides taihuensis | reverse complement strand
AGCATCGCTAGACCGATGAGGGCGTCGGGTGAGCGGAATCCGAAGGCCACCCTGGTGATGAGCCGGATCTTGGTGTTGACCGATTCGATGAGGCCGTTGGACAGGCCGTGGTCGATGGCAGCGAGGATCTCGGCGCGATGCTTGGTGATGCGCTGCTGGAGCTTGACGAACGATGCGATCCGGCAGCGCCGTGCCCACGCGACCCATCGGTCCAGCGCCTCGGCGGCCTCGTCTGCTGGGAGCTTGAAGACGGTACGCAGGCCTTCTTTGAGCAGATAAGCGCGGTAGAGCCGAGGATCAGTCTTGGCGATCCACGCAAGCTTCGTCTGCTGCTTGTCGGTGAGGTTCTCGGGGTTCTTCCACAGCGCGTAGCGGGCGTGCTTGAGAGCGCGAGCGTGTCCGGTTGCGACTGTAACCGCCCGGCCGTTCTGCCAACCGGCGGGGCGGGTGTGGCCCGCGCGTCTGGCCTGATTCCAGGCGTCTCGTCGCACGGCGTCGAGGGCATCGGTGGCCCAGCCGACGACGTGGAAGGGGTCGGCGCACCGGACCGCGGCTGGGCAGCGTCGCCGCACAACGTCCGCGATCCAGTCCGCGCCGTCGGCTGTGACATGGGTGATCTGGGCGCACCTGCCTTCGCCGGAGGCGTCCAGTGCGTCGAAGAACTCCTCGAGGGTGGCGCGGTCGCGTCCGGCCTTGGCCCACACCAGCCGGCCGGTGTCGTGGTCGACCACGACGGTCAGGTACTTGTGGTTGCGCTTGTAGGAGATCTCATCGATGCCGATGCGGCGCAGTCCGGCGAAGGCGTCGATCCCTTCGGCGGTGTCGGCCCAGACCCGGGCGATGATCGATCCCACGGTCCGCCACGCGATCCGCATCAACTGGGTGATCGCGGACTTCGAGCACTGGGTAGCCAGCCAGGCGACCTGCTGGTCAAAGCTCAACGTGTGACCAGCCGCGTGACGCGCCCAGGGCACATGCCGCACCGTCGGCCCATGGACCGGGCAGTTGACCCTTGGCGCGTCGGCCTCGAGGAAGACCTCGACCGTGCCCAGGTCCAGGCTTCGCCACCGTCGGCGTCCTTCTCCGTGGTCGTACCAGGCGGCTTTGATGCCGCATCGTCCGCAGCGGCCTCGAGCAGCTCGTCGCGGTCGAACGTGCGCGATGACAATGTCCTCGACATCGCTGAACTCGATCGCCTCGATGACGGTGTTCTCGACGCCCAAGAGGGCGCGCCATAGGGTGGCGTTTCGCACGCCGTTCTCCGTTCCGTGGTTCCTGACTCTCGACAAGCCAGAAACCTAGAG
>NZ_JBHSKD010000034.1:0-991 GCF_042657275.1 Nocardioides taihuensis | reverse complement strand
CCGCGGTGGTGATTGTAGTGATGCAGCCAGGTCGGGTAGGCCGCTGCGCGGTCGGCCTCTGAGAGGTAGGTGTGGGCGTAGGCCCATTCCTCGAGCAGGGTCCGGTTGAACCGTTCGACCTTGCCGTTGGTCTGGGGTCGGTACGGGCGGGTGCGGCGGTGCTTGACCCGTCGACCGAGGGTCTTGGCCCACAGTCGTGATCGGTAGCAGGAGCCGTTGTCGGTGAGCACGGCCTTGACGGTGATGCCGTGGGCGGCGAAGAACGCTCGTGCCCGCTTCCAGAACGCGCAGGCGGTCTCCTTGCGCTCATCGGCGAGGATCTCGGAGTAGGCCAGCCGGGAGTGGTCGTCCACGGCGTGGTGCAGGTAGGCGTAGCCACGCGAGGGTGCTGCGCCGGCGCGGGCCGCTCGGTCCCTGGCCGCGCCTGCTCGCCTGTCTTGGGGCGAGCCGATCCCGAACATGCGCCAGCCGCCGCCGTCAGGGATCCGGCCGAGCTTCTTGATGTCGACATGGACCAGGTCGCCGGGGGCGGCGTGCTCGTAGCGGTTCTTCTCGCGTGAGGAGGTCTTGATCCGGGTGCCGGTGGCCGGGTCGGTCCACTTCAGCCGCGGGCAGCCGTAGCGGACCAGCACCTGGTGGACGGTGGAGGGGTTCAGGCCCAGGTGGTAGGCGATCCTGGCCGGGCCCCAGCGCCGGGTCACCCGCAGCTTCACGATCCGCCGCTCGGTGCGCTGGAGCAGCTGGTTCGGGCTCCGGTGCGGGCGGGAGGACCGGTCGACCATCCCGGCCCGGCCGAGCTCGTGGTAGCGGAGGGCCCAGCGGCGTGCCGTGGTGATGCTGACCGAGAACCGCTCGGCCGCCCGGACATAGGTCCAGCCCTGGTCGACGACGAGCTGGGCCAGCCGCAGCCGCCCGGCAGGAGTCAGGGTCGCGTTAGCGTGGGACACGAAGACCTCCGTGGTGAGAGTGGTTGCTGTGGTAGCTCCACACC
>NZ_JBHSKD010000033.1:0-1023 GCF_042657275.1 Nocardioides taihuensis | reverse complement strand
CGGGGAATCCGGTCCACCGAAGGTCGGCAGGTAGGTGCGCCACGTCGTTGGCGACAACGACTGACGGTGGGGCACCGGCCTCGTATCTGATGACCGTCAGCCCGGCGTGGCACTGAGTCGGTGGAAACCACCGCCAGGCTGGGGCGCCCAAGGCGTGCGCCACAAGCAGCCCGATGGTGAAGGCGTGGGTGATGACCACATCCACAGGCTCTCGTCCATCCAGGGCGGGGCCCGCCAGCAGGTCGATCGCCTCTGCCGCGAGAGCCGCGCCCTCGGACGCTTCGTCGTCCGATACATCCTCCAAGAACGACATGACAGTGTCGGCCCAGGCGTCCGGAAGCTCCTCTCGCCTCGGGAGACGAGGAACGAAGTCACCTGCGGCGGCATGCTCGGACAGCGAGGGACTCCGCTCGAACTGCTCCGCCACAATCCTCGCCGTCTCGGCAGCACGCAGCAAAGGCCCGTGAAGGATGCGTCCAATCGCCAACGGTGCCAGACGACGACCCAAGTGCCTGGCCTGCAGGGAGCCGATCGCTGTCAGGCCGGCCCCGTCATCCTCAGGCTCCGCATGGCGGGCCAGGCACAGACACCGTGTTGTCTCCCGAGACATGACGTCATGAAACACCACTCTGACAGTGACCGGTCATGCCGCTTGTTGCGCGCTGTCCTGCCGATGGTCGAGCGTGTCAGCCCTGTCGTTCATGGGGATACTGGCGCGGTGCCCCCTGCCATCGATCAAAGCCCGGAGTTCCTCGACTGGCGGCGGGACCCCGATCGCTCCGCAGCTGGCGCCGTCATCGGCCTCGTGCTGTCGTGGATCTTCGGCGGCGCGCTGGTGCTGGGAATGCTCGACATCCAGTCCGCAACGGCGCCTGTGAGCGGAACCGAGTTCGTGCTCTGGATGAGTGCCCCGCTCGCGGTCGGTGGCGCGGCGTGCGGTTCTCGCAGAGTCCGCTACTGGCGAGGCGCTGTGGTGCTTGGCGCCCTAGCCGGCTGGTTGCTTGGGTTGCTGACCTTGTTGGG
>NZ_JBHSKD010000032.1:0-946 GCF_042657275.1 Nocardioides taihuensis | reverse complement strand
ATGTGGCTTGTCGAAGGCCCACTCCAACCCGGAGGTTCTCGTGTCCCACGGTAGTGCCCGGCTGACCGTTCACGGTCGTCGGCTGATCGTCCAGCGCCACCAGGCCGGCTGGCCCCAAGCCCACATCGCCGCAGCGATGGGCGTCTCGCGCAAGTGTGTGAAGACCTGGATCGACCGCTACGCCAGCGAAGGTGAAGCCGGGCTGGTGACGCGGTCCTCGCGTCCCCACACGATGCCGACCAGGACCAGCGATGAGGTCGAGCAGAAGGTCCTGGCGGCCCGCGCCGAGCATCGCGAGGGTCCCGAGGTGCTCAGCGCGAAGGTCGGGGTGCCCGCGCGGACGGTGTCACGGATCCTGCGCCGCCACGACGTGCCCTATCTGCGTGAGTGCGATCCGATCACCGGCGATGTCATCCGATCCTCCAAACAGACCGCCGTGCGCTACGAGCGTGAACGACCCGGCGAGCTGGTGCACATGGACGTCAAGAAGATCGGCCGCATCCCCGACGGCGGGGGCTGGCGTGTTCACGGCCGCACCGTTGCTCGTGACCGCGTCAACGGCCCCGGCTACGACTACGTCCACTCACTGGTCGACGACCATTCCCGGTTGGCCTACTCAGAGATCCTGCCCGACGAGAAGGGGCCGACGTGTGCGCAGTTCCTCCGCCGAGCGATCGACTACTTCGCTGCCCACGGCATCACCGGGATCGAACGATTGATGACCGACAACGCCTGGGCCTACCGGTGGTCGCTACGAGCTATCTGCGTCGAGCACGACATCAAGCAGAAGTTCATCAAGCCCCACTGCCCCTGGCAGAACGGCAAGGTCGAGCGCCTGAACCGCACCCTGGCCACCGAGTGGGCCTACCGGCAGGTCTTCACCAGCAACGACGAGCGAACCGCGGCCCTTGCACCCTGGCTGGAGCACTACAACACTGAGCGCCGC
>NZ_JBHSKD010000031.1:0-1496 GCF_042657275.1 Nocardioides taihuensis | reverse complement strand
AGTGTGCGCGCCGAGAGCGCCCGGGCTGTGCCGGGGTTCTCCGATGGTCCTGGTCGTGGGGTCTGGGTGCTGGGGTCAGCCGGGTTGGAGTGCTGCCCAGCCGGTGTCGATGAGGTGATTCCAGGGCCAGCCGCGGGGGAGCCGGAGTCGTCGGCGTCGGCCGGTGTGGATGATGCGTCCGGCGACCGTGAGGAGTCGGAAGCGGAGTCGCTTGGGTTCCCATCGGCGGGCGGGGTGGTCGTGCCAGGCCAGGGTTTGGGTCCAGACGAGGAGGTCGGCGGCGAGTGCGACGATCTCGAGCCAGATCTGGTTCTGGGCGAAGCCGTGGAAGGGCAGGTTCCGCAGGCCGGTGTCCTTCAGCCCACGGATGCGGTCCTCGGCGCGGGCGCGTTGCCGGTGGCGGACCTCCAACGCAGCCAACGTCCAGCCCGGGCCCTTGGTGTTGGTCGCGAAGCAGGTGATCCGCCAGCCGTTCTCGTCGGTCAGCCTCAGTTGGGCACCGGGGTGGGGCCGCTCGCGTCGGGCGATCACCCGCATGCCCTTGGGCCATCCGGTCAGGGTCTGGGGCAGGTAGGCGGTGAGCTCGGCGACCTGGGCACCGTCGCGGGGTTCGCCGTCGCCATCGACCGCGGCGCGCCACGCCTGCGCCGGGACCTTCCCCAACGCCTCCACGATGGGCGGCATCCCGTAGAACCCCACGCTGTAGTGCAGTCCGAGGTCGGTGATGTGGTGCAGGAAGTCCTTGACCCCGCCGCCGGTGTCGGTGCGGACCACCACCCCGCCACGTTCGACCTGGGGGAGCTGGGCCAGCGCTTGGTCCAAGACGGCGATGTGGTCCGCGGCGGTGTTCGCGCCCGCCGATCCCGGCCGGAGCAGTCCGGCGAGAGTCTCCCCGGACCCGGCCTCGCCGTGGTCGCAGAACGCCAGGATCGGGTGGAACCCGAACCCCCGCTTGAACGTGGGCGCCGCGTGCTCCTTCTCGCTGTGCGCGGTCACCAGCGTGGCGTCCAGGTCGAGGATCACCTGACCACCCGGCTCGCCTGGGATCGGCCGTCGGCGTGACCACACCCGGCCACGGGCCAGCGCACGTGCGGCCCGGATCGCGGCCACCGCCGCGTCCATGTCGGCGGCGAGGGTGGCGATCAGCCGCGAGACCGTCGGATCCGATGCCACCGGCCCGAACACCTCGGGCTGAGCGCGGACGACCGCGACATCGGCCAGGCAGTCACCACCCAGCGCGACCGCGGTCGCCACGTCGAGGAGCACCTTGCCCGGGTCATGGACGGCCCGGTCCGAACGCCAAGGACCCAGACCGACGGACAGGGCGCGGTCCAGCCCCGAGGCTCGCATCGTCTGTCGCAGCAGCAGCCCGCCAGAGGACGAGACCAGCGACTCGCGGCCGGAATCGAGAACAACAGCAGGACCAGGGCTACGCTTCACCTACGGAGTGCCTTCCGCTCGGAGACCTTGAGACTTCCCAATCCCAAGAATCCCGT
>NZ_JBHSKD010000030.1:0-92207 GCF_042657275.1 Nocardioides taihuensis | reverse complement strand
GGACGGGATACAAACTAATCCGTCGATCTATCGACACACTGTTGAGTTCTCAAACATCAGACGCGCACCGACACAGACCCTCTCGGGCCGGCGTTGGGGCAACCTGCAGAAACTTACCCGGTCGGTCTCGCACCGTCAACTCGGGCGGCGCGGCCTCACCGTGCCACGCCGAGCCGCTCCCACCGGGAGCCGCTCCCCGCGGCAAGAGACAACATTACCCCTGGCCCGGGGACTCCTCAAATCGGGGGTCGGTACGGACGTGGCGAGACTTGGCAGGGCGGTAGGGGGAGACCGTGGTCTCCCCCGTCACCCAGAACCGCCAGGGCCGGTCGGGGGCGCCCCGCAGCCCGACCCGGGGGCCGGTCGAGACCCGCTCCGGGGCCTGGTCGGCCAGGGTCACCGTCACCGGTCCGGACACGAGGTCGGCACCGTCGTGGGTGCGGTCGACGCCGAGGGCGGAGCACAGTCGCGCCGGCCCGCGGGCGAGGTCGCGGTCGCGCGGTGTCCCCCGGCGCTCCCGGGCCAGGGCGAGCCCGTCGACGACCTCCCCGGCCCGCAGCAGCACCGCCGACGCGCGCCCCTCGGGGCCGCAGACGACGTTGGCGCAGAAGTGCATCCCGTAGGTGAAGTACACGTAGAGGTGCCCGGGCGGGCCGAACATGACGCCGTTGCGGGCGGTCTCGCCCCGGTAGGCGTGGGAGCCGGGGTCGTTCGCTCCGTCGTAGGCCTCGACCTCGGTCAGCCGCACAGCGACGTCGCCGTGCCGCACCACCGCTCCGAGCAGCCGCGGCGCGACCTCGAGGACCGGCCCCGCCAGCACGGCGCGCAGGTCAGCCGAGCCGCTCACGGTGTGCCGCCGCGACTGCCGCGACCTCGTCGAGCTGCTCGCGGACCCGCCGCGGTGCGGTGCCGCCGCGCCCGTCGCGGGAGGCGACGGAACCGGTCACGGTGAGGACCTCGCGCACGGCGGGCGTCAGGTGCGGCGAGATCTCGGCGAACTGCTCGTCGGTCAGCTCGTCGAGCTCGACGCCGAGCTCCTCGCAGCGGCGTACGCAGGCGCCGGCGACCTCGTGGGCGACGCGGAACGGCACCCCCTCGCGGACCAGCCACTCGGCCACGTCGGTGGCCAGCGAGTAGCCCTGCGGCGCGAGCTCGGCGAGACGGGCACGGTCGAAGCGGAGCGTGGCCACCATCCCGGTCACCGCCGGCAGCAGGACCTCGAGGGTGTCGACGGAGTCGAAGACCGGCTCCTTGTCCTCCTGGAGGTCGCGGTTGTAGGCGAGCGGCAGCGCCTTGAGCGTGGCGAGCAGTCCGCTGAGGTTCCCGACCAGGCGACCGGCCTTGCCGCGGGCGAGCTCGGCGATGTCGGGGTTCTTCTTCTGCGGCATGATGCTCGACCCTGTCGACCAGGCGTCGTCGAGGGTGACGAAGCCGAACTCACGGGTGGCCCAGAGGATGACTTCCTCTGCGAGGCGGCTGACGTCGATGCCGACCTGGGCGGCGACGTAGGCGAGCTCGGCGACGAAGTCGCGGGACGCGGTGCCGTCGATCGAGTTGGCACTGGAGCCGGTGAAGCCGAGCTCGGCGGCCACCGCCTCCGGGTCGAGGCTGAGGCTCTGGCCGGCCAGCGCGCCCGAGCCGTACGGCGAGTCCCCGGCGACCCGGGCGTCCCAGTCACGGAGCCGCTCGACGTCGCGCAGCAGCGGCCACACGTGGGCGAGCAGGTGGTGGGACAGCAGCACCGGCTGGGCGTGCTGAAGGTGGGTCCGGCCGGGCATCACCGTGGGCTCGGGGTCGAGGTGCGCGCGCGCCTGGCCGAGCAGCGCGTCGACGAGGTCGAGCACGCAGCCGGCGACGACCCGGGCGTGGTCGCGCAGGAACACCTTGAACAGCGTCGCGATCTGGTCGTTGCGGGAGCGTCCGGCACGCAACCGGCCGCCGACCTCGGGGCCGACCTCGAGCAGCAGCAGCCGCTCGAGGGCGCCGTGCACGTCCTCGTCGGAGGGCTCGGGGTGGAGGTCGCCGGCGGCGTACCGCTCCCCCAGCACGTCGAGGCCGCGTTCGAGCTCGGCGAGGTCGGTGTCGGAGAGCAGGCCGGCGCGGTGGAGCGCGTGCGCGTGGGCGCGCGACCCCGCCAGGTCGTAGGGCGTGAGCCGCCAGTCGAAGTGGGTCGAGCACGAGAGCGCCTCGAGCTCCGGGGACGGGCCGCCGGCGAAGCGGCCGCCCCAGAGCTTGCCCTCGTTGGTGCCGTGCTGTCCGGGCTGCTGCATCAGTCGGTCCCGGACTCCATCGCGGCGTGGTCGAGCGCCAGGTCCCCGGCGTCGCCCTCGGCCTCCGGGTTGCGGGCGATCCGGTCGTAGCCGCCCGACTCGATCTCGCCGAAGAGCGTGCCGTTCTCGACCAGCACCGTGCCCTGGTCGAGCGGCTGCCCGGCGTACACCTCGAGCTTGTCGCGCGAGTCGGCGATGTCGAGGTTGCGCAGCGTGAGCTGCCCGATCCGGTCGAGCGGGCCGAACGCGGCGTTCTCGGTGCGCTCCATCGAGAGCTTGTCGGGGTGGTAGGAGAAGTGGCGGCCCTCGGTGCGCAGGATCGTGTAGTCCTCGCCGCGGCGCAGCCGCAGGGTCACCTCACCGGTGACGAGCGAGGCGATCCAGCGCTGGATCGACTCCCTGATCATCAGCGCCTGGGGGTCGAGCCAGCGCCCCTCGTAGAGCAGCCGGCCGAGGCGTCGGCCCTGCGCGTGGTAGCCCTCGATCGTGTCCTCGTTGTGCACGGCGTTGAGCAGGCGCTCGTAGGCGATCCAGAGCAGCGCGATCCCCGGCGCCTCGTAGACGCCGCGCGACTTGGCCTCGATGATGCGGTTCTCGATCTGGTCGGACATGCCGAGCCCGTGCCGCCCGCCGACGGTGTTGGCCTCGTGCACGAGGGCGACCGGGTCGTCGAACCGCACGCCGTTGATCGACACCGGGCGGCCCTGCTCGAAGCCGACCACGACGTCCTCGGTGGCGATCTCGACCGACGGCTCCCAGAACTTCACGCCCATGATCGGCTCGATGGTCTCCAGCGAGACGTCGAGGTGCTCGAGGGTCTTGGCCTCGTGGGTGGCGCCCCAGATGTTCGCGTCGGTGGAGTAGGCCTTCTCCTGGCTGTCGCGGTAGGGCAGGTCGTGGTCGGTGAGCCACTGGCTCATCTCGTGGCGGCCGCCGAGCTCGTGGACGAATGCGGCGTCGAGCCAGGGCTTGTAGATGCGCAGGTCGGGGTTGGCGAGCAGGCCGTAGCGGTAGAAGCGCTCGATGTCGTTGCCCTTGAACGTCGAGCCGTCGCCCCAGATGTCGACGCCGTCCTCGTGCATGGCGCGGACGAGCAGCGTGCCGGTGACTGCGCGGCCCAGGGGCGTGGTGTTGAAGTAGACGCGACCGCCGGAGCGGATGTGGAAGGCGCCGCACGCGATCGCGGCGAAGCCCTCCTCGACCAGCTGGCGACGGCAGTCGACCGCGCGGGACAGCTCGGCGCCGTACTGCATGGCCCGGCCGGGCACGCCGGCGATGTCGGGCTCGTCGTACTGGCCCAGGTCGGCGGTGTAGGTGCAGGGCACGGCGCCCTTGTCGCGCATCCAGGCGACGGCGACGGACGTGTCGAGGCCCCCCGAGAACGCGATGCCGACGCGCTCGCCGACGGGGAGGGAGGTCAGAACCTTGCTCACGGGGTGCGGTCCTTCTGCTCGGAGTGGGCGTTGGCCAGGGTCAGGAAGTGGCGGGCGAGGGCGTCGCCGCCACGGGGCTGCCGGCCGATGACCAGGACGGTGTCGTCCCCGGCGATGGTGCCGAGGACGTCGGGGAGCTCGGCCTTGTCGAAGGCGCTGGCGAGGAACTGCGCGGCGCCCGGCGGGGTCCGGAGGACCACCAGGTTGGCGCTCGCCTCGGCGCTCACCAGCAGCTCGCCGCACAGGCGCGCCAGGCGCTGGGAGCCCGCGGCGGTCTCGCCGGGCGCCCGGGGTCGTCGGTCGCCACCCTCGGCCGGCACGGCGTACACCAGCGCGCCGGAGGACGCCCGCACCTTGACCGCGTCGAGCTCGACGAGGTCGCGCGACAGCGTCGCCTGGGTGACGTGCAGGCCGCTGTCGGCCAGCAGGTCGGCCAGCTCGGTCTGCGAGCGCACCTCGTGGTGCGACACCAGCTCCACGATCAGCTGGTGCCGCGCGTTCTTCGTCGCCGGGCGGAGTGCGTGCGGGCTCACGGGCCGTCCTCCAGCAGGAAGGCCAGCACGGCCTTCTGGGCGTGGCGACGGTTCTCGGCCTCGTCCCACACGACGCTCTGGGGGCCGTCGATGACCGAGGCGTCGACCTCCTTGCCGCGGTACGCCGGGAGGCAGTGCAGGAACACGGCGCCGGGGTCGGCCTTCGCCATCAGCTCGGCGGTGACCTGCCAGGGACCGAAGAGCTCGACGCGCGCCTGCGCCTCCTCCTCCTTGCCCATCGACACCCAGGTGTCGGTGACGACGACGTCCGCGCCGGCCACGGCCGCCTCGGGGTCGGGCTCGAGGACCGCGGAGCCGCCGGTGCCCTCGGCGATGCGGGCGGCCTCGTCGACCATCGAGCTGTCGGGCTCGAAGCCGACCGGCGCGCTCACCCGGACGTGCATGCCGGCGGTCGCGCCGGCCAGCAGCCACGAGTTGCCCATGTTGCAGGCCCCGTCGCCGAGGAACGCGACGACCAGCCCGCCCAGCGCGCCCTTGTGCTCGCGCACGGTCAGCAGGTCGGCGAGCAGCTGGCAGGGGTGGAAGTCGTCGGTGAGGGCGTTGACGACCGGGACGCCGGCGTACGTCGCCATCTCGTCGATGCGCGACTGCGCGTAGGTGCGCCAGACGACGACCGAGGCCTGGCGCCCGAGCACCCGGGCCACGTCGGCGACCGACTCGCGCACGCCGATACCGGCCAGCTTGCCGTCGACGAGCATCGGGTGGCCTCCGAGCTCGGCGATGCCCGCGGCGAACGACGCCTGGGTGCGCAGGGTCGGCTTGTCGAAGATCATCGCGACCGTGCGCGGGCCGGCCAGCGGCTTCGCGTCGTACGGCGCGGCCTTGAGCGTGGCGGCCAGGTCGAGGACCCGGCGCTGCTCCTCGGGGCTCAGGTCGTCGTCGCGGAGGAAGTGACGGGTCATGGGGTGGCTCCGATCGTCTCGTCGAGGATGCCGGGCCAGGCCGCCAGGAAGGCATCGGCGTCATCCTGATCGAGCACCAGCGGTGGCGCGAGCCGCAACGCGGTGGGCGTCGGGTTGTTCACGATGAAGCCACGCGCCAGCGCGGCGGCCGCGACCTCGGCGGAGTCGCCGCCGGCGAGCTCCACGCCGAGCCAGAGCCCCTCGCCGCGGACCTCGGTGACCCGCGGGTCGGCCGCCAGGCCGGACCGCAGGCGCTCCCCCAGCCGGGTCGCGTGCGCGAGCAGCCCGTCCCGCTCGATCGTGCCGATGACAGCGAGGGCGGCCGCGCAGGCGACCGGGTTGCCCCCGAACGTCGTGCCGTGGTGGCCGGGCTGCAGCAGGTCGCCCGCGGCGCCGAGGCCGATGCAGGCGCCGACCGGGATGCCGCCGGCGAGCCCCTTGGCCACGGTGACGACGTCGGGGGTGACGCCCTGGCCGTGGTGCGCGAACCAGCGGCCCGTGCGCCCGATGCCCGACTGCACCTCGTCGAGCCAGAGCAGGGCCCCGTGGCGGGTCGCCACGTCGCGAGCGGCCGCCAGGTAGCCCGGGGGCGGCACGACGACGCCGGCCTCGCCCTGGACCGGCTCGAGCAGCACGGCCGCGGTCGCGTCGGTCACGGCCGCGGCGAGCGCGTCGGCGTCGCCGAAGGGGACGAAGGTGACCACGCCGGGCAGTGGCTCGAACGGCGTTCGGTAGGCCTCCTTGGACGTCAGCGCCAACGCCCCCATGGTGCGGCCGTGGAAGCCCCCCTCGGCCGCGACCACGTGGGTGCGGCCGGTACGCCGGGTGAGCTTGAACGCCGTCTCGTTGGCCTCGGTGCCGGAGTTGGTGAAGAAGACCTTGCCGGTGGTCTCCACGGGGTCCACCGACGGGTCGCGCACGAGGCGCAGGAGGGTCTCGGCGAGCTCGACCTGCGGGCCGGAGGCGAAGAAGTTGGAGATGTGGCCGAGCGTGCCGAGCTGCGTGGTCACCGCCTCGACCAGCGCGGGGTGCGCGTGGCCGAGCGCGTTGACGGCGATGCCGCCGAGGAGGTCGACGTACTCGCGGCCCGCGTCGTCCCAGACGTGCGCCCCCTCGCCGCGGGTGAGCACCAGCTTCGGCGGGCCGAAGGTGTTCATCAGCGACACGGCGTACCGCTCCTGCAGCGTGGTCACGACTCGTAGGCCTTCCGCAGCCTGGTCTCGACGCCGGGCAGCACCTGGGTGCCGACGCCCTCGTCGGTGAACAGCTCGAGGAGGACGGCGTGCGGCTCGCGGCCGTCCACGACGGTCGCCCGGGGCACGCCGCCGGTGACGGCCTTGAGGCAGGCCTCCATCTTGGGCACCATCCCCGACGCGAGGCTCGGCAGCAGCTCCGCCAGCGACTCGGGGCTGATCTCCTGGATGACGTCGTCGCTGTCGGGCCAGTCGCGGTAGAGGCCCTCGACGTCGGTGAGCACGAGGAGCTTCTCCGCGCCCAGCGCGATCGCGAGCGCGGCGGCCGCGGTGTCGGCGTTGACGTTGTGCACCACACCCTGCTCGTCGGGCGCGACGCTGGAGATGACCGGGATCCGGCCGGCGCCGATCAGGTCGAGCACCGCCTCGGGCCGGACCTTCGCGACCTCCCCGACCAGCCCGAGGTCGACCTCCTCGCCGTCCACGACGGTGTTGGTGGGGGTCGCGGTGAAGAGCCCCGCGTCCTCCCCCGACAGGCCGACGGCCAGCGGGCCGTGCTCGTTGATGAGCCCGACCAGCTCGCGCTGCACCTGGCCCACCAGGACCATCCGCACGACGTCCATCGCCTCGGGAGTGGTGACACGCAGGCCACCGCGGAACTCCGACTCGATGCCGAGGCGCGCGAGCATGGCTGAGATCTGCGGCCCGCCGCCGTGCACGACGACCGGGTGGAAGCCGGCGAAGCGGAGGAAGGCGATGTCCTCGGCGAAGGCCCGCTTGAGGTCGTCGTCGGTCATCGCGTTGCCGCCGTACTTCACCACCACGGTGCGGCCGTGGTAGCGCTTGAGCCAGGTGAGCGCGCCGGCGAGCGTGCGGGCCTTGGCGGGGTCGGGTCGGTTCATCGTGGGAGGGGCTCCTCAGGAGGAGTAGGCGCTGTTCTCGTGGACGTAGGCGTGAGTCAGGTCGTTGGTCCAGACGGTGGCCCGCTCGTCGCCGGCCTTGAGGTCGACGGTGACCGTGACCTCGCGTCCGGAGAGGTCGACGCCGGCGGGGTCCTCGTCGGGCGTGGAGCGCCGGCAGACCCACACGCCGTTCATCGCGACGTCGAGGTCGGCCGGGTCGAAGGCCGCCGACGTGGTGCCGATGCTGGCCAGGACCCGGCCCCAGTTGGGGTCCTTGCCGAAGACCGCGGCCTTGAACAGGTTGCTGCGCGCGATGCTGCGGCCGACCTCGACGGCGTCGTCCTCGCTCGCGGCGTTGAGCACGGTGATCGCGATCTCGTGGTCCGCGCCCTCCGCGTCCTGGAGCAGCTGCACGGCGAGGTCGGTGCAGGCCTGCGTCAGCGCCTCCGTGAAGTCCTCGAGCGGCGGGGTGATGCCGGAGGCGCCGCTGGCGAGCACGGTCACCGTGTCGTTGGTGGACATGCAGCCGTCGGAGTCGAGCCGGTCGAAGCTCACCCGGGTCGCCGCGCGCAGCGCGGTGTCGAGGTCGGCGGCGGGGACCACGGCGTCGGTGGTGAGGACGACGAGCATCGTGGCGAGCTGCGGGGCGAGCATGCCCGCTCCCTTGGCCATGCCGCCGATGCTCCAGCCCGCGCCCTCGACCACGACCTGCTTGCTGACGGAGTCGGTGGTCATGATCGCCGCGGCCGCGTCGGGGCCACCGTCGGCCGCGAGCGCGGCGTGGGCGGCGTCGACGCCCGCGAGGAGGTCGGCGCGGTCGTTCTGGAGCCCGATCAGGCCGGTGCTGCACACGACGACGTCGATCGCGCCGATCCCGAGGTGCTCGGCCACCCGCTCGGCGGTCGCGTGCGTGGTCTGGAAGCCCTCGGGCCCGGTGTAGCAGTTGGCGCCGCCGGAGTTGAGCACCACCGCGCGGACGGTGCCGTCCCTGACCACCTCACGGCTCCAGAGCACGGGGTTGGCCTGGCAGCGGTTGCTGGTGAACACCGAGGCGGAGTCGTGGGTCGGGCCGTCGTTGACGACGAGCGCGACGTCGCGCGCGCCGGTGGACTTCAGCCCCGCGGCGACGCCGGCGGCCCGGAAGCCCCGGGGGGCGGTGACGCTCACGTCGTGCGCCCCGGGGTGGCGGGGACGGCGGCCTCGACCTCGTGACCTGCCTCGCGCCAGACCTCGGCCGCCCGGTCGGCGGCGTCCACGGGGACGAGGATCCAGTCGGTGTCGAACGTCGAGAGCGTGAAGACGCTGATCTCGGCCTCGGCGAGGGGCGCCAGCAGGGTGCTGAGCACGCCGGTGAGCGCGAAGTCGAGCGGACCCTCCACCTCGAACGCCGTGAACGGCTTCTGCGCCCGCGCCTTGCCCGGCACGTTGCGGGCGGCACAGACGACCGAGGTCTCGGTCGCGGTCGCCGTGACCGAGAAGATCGACGACGACTCGGCCCACGACGGCACCTCGCTGCCGGGACCGAGGCGGACCACGGCGAGGGTCTCGGGGTAGCGGTTGAGCTTCACGGGGCGACTCCCACGGTGGTCAGGCCCAGGGTCTCGTCGAGGCCGAGGGCGAGGTTCATGGACTGCACGGCGGCACCGGCGGTGCCCTTGGCCAGGTTGTCGACGGCGCCGACCGCGACCAGGCGGCCGGCCGCCGCGTCGACGGTGACCTGGAGGTGCACCGCGTTCGACCCGGTGACCGACTGGGTCTGGGGCCACTGGCCCTCGGGCAGCAGGTGCACGAAGGGCTCGTCGTCGTAGGCCTTCTGGTACGCCGCGCGGGCGTCGGCCGCACCCACCTCACCCGCGAGGGGGGCCGAGCAGGTGGCGAGGATCCCCCGCGACATCGGCACCAGCACGGGCGTGAAGCTCACACCGACCGGGGCCCCGGCCACCCGTGTGAGGTTCTGCACGATCTCGGGGGTGTGCCGGTGCACGCCGCCCACGCCGTAGGCGCTGGCGTTGCCCAAGACCTCGGACCCGAGCAGGTGCGGCTTGGCGGCCTTGCCGGCACCGCTGGTGCCGGACGCCGCGACCACGACCACGTCGGGCGCGACCAGCCCGGCGGCCAGCGCCGGCACCAGGGCCAGGCTCGAGACGGTCGGGTAGCAGCCGGGGACGGCGACCCGGGTGGCGCCCGCCAGCCGGGCGCGCTGGCCCGGCAGCTCCGGGAGGCCGTAGGGCCAGGCCCCGTGGTGGTCACCGCCGTAGAAGGCCTCCCACGCCGCGGGGTCCTCCAACCGGTGGTCCGCGCCGCAGTCGACGACCACGACGTCGCCGCCGAGGGCGGCGGCGAGCGCCCCGCTCTGCCCGTGCGGCAGGGCCAGGAAGACCACGTCATGCCCGGCCAGCGCCTCGGCGGTCGTCGGCTCGAGCACGCGGTCGGCGAGCGGCAGGAGGTGCGGCTGCAGGCCCCCCAGCCGCTCGCCCGCATTCGAGTGGCCGGTGAGGGTACCGATCTCCACCTGCGGGTGGCCGAGCAGCAGCCGGAGCAGCTCTCCCCCGGCGTAGCCGCTGGCCCCGGCCACCGCGATCCGCGTCGTCATGACGCATGACCATACATGTCAATGCATGGACATGTGAAACCAGTCCGAAAGCCGGATGCAGGCCGTCCGCAGGGGCGTCTAGGTTCGGTCCCATGACACCGCTGCTCTCCCCGGCGAGCTACCTCGACCACCTGCGCCGTGAGTCCGCCCGCTTCCGCGACGTGCTGGCAGGGTGCGACCCCGCTGCGCGCGTGCCCGGGTGCCCCGAGTGGGACGCCGCCGACCTGCTGTGGCACCTCGCGGAGGTGCAGTGGTTCTGGGGGACCACCGTCCGCACCCGGCCGGCCGACGCCGACGAGGACGCCGAGGGCCCCGACCGTCCGGCGACCCACGACGGCCTGCTCGCGGCGTACGACGAGTGGTCGGCCGCCCTGGCCGAGGAGCTCGCCGGCGCCGACCCGGGCGACGCGTGCTGGACCTGGTCGCAGGACCACACGGTCGCCTTCGTGCTGCGCCGGCAGGCCCACGAGGCGATGGTCCACCGGCTCGACGCCGAGCAGGCGGCGGGCGCGGTGACCCCGCTGCCCGCCGACCTCGCGGCGGACGGCGTGCTCGAGTGCCTCGACGTGATGTTCGGCGGCGAGCCGTCGTGGGGCTCGTTCACCCCCGGCGACCAGCACGTGCGCATCGACTGCACCGACACGGGCGACTCCGTCTGGGTGGTGCTCGGACGGTTCGCCGGCACCGACCCGCGCGACGGCCAGGTCTACGACGACGTGGACGTGCACGCCGTGCCCGACCCCGGCACCGACCCCGCCGTGGTGGTCAGCGGTCCGGCAGCCGCGCTGGTGACCTGGCTCTGGCGGCGCGGCGACGACGCCGAGGTCACGGTCAGCGGCGACCCGGCGACCTACGGCGCCTTCCGCAGCGCGGTGAACCACCCGATCAACTGAAACCCGGCTGAAGGCGGCGTGAAACCGCCCGCGTCCATGCTGCTCCCATGACACGTTCCACGCCCGCCACCGGGCCCGGCGAGCTCGCCGTCGCCGCCGAGGGCCTCGTCAAGACCTTCGGGACCCAGCGTGCCGTCGACGGCATCGACCTCGAGGTGCACCGGGGCGAGGTCTTCGGGGTGCTCGGCCCCAACGGCGCCGGCAAGACCACGATGCTCAAGATGCTGGCGACCCTTCTGCCCATGGACGGCGGCGAGGCCTGCATCTTCGGCACCGACGTCCGCGCCGAGCCGCACGCCGTGCGGCGGCTCGTCGGCGTGACCGGGCAGTACGCCTCGGTCGACGAGAACCTCACCGGCTACGAGAACCTCTGGCTGTTCGGCCGCCTGCTGGGACTGCGTGCCCCCGAGGCCCGCCGCACGGCGTACGAGCTGCTGGAGCGGTTCGGGCTCGAGGACGCCGCCGACAAGCACATCTCGCAGTTCTCCGGCGGGATGCGCCGGCGGCTCGACCTCGCGTCCAGCCTGATCTCCCGGCCGCCGCTGATCTTCCTCGACGAGCCGACCACCGGGCTCGACCCGCGCACCCGCGGCCAGATGTGGGAGACCATCCGCGACCTGGTGCGCGACGGGTCGACGGTGCTGCTGACCACGCAGTACCTCGACGAGGCCGACCAGCTCGCCGGGCGGATCGCGGTGATCGACCGCGGGCGCAAGGTCGCCGAGGGCACGCCGGACGAGCTGAAGACCTCGGTCGGCAGCTCGACCCTCCACCTGCGCCTCAGCGACCCGGCGGACACCCGTCGCGCCGCTGACGTCGTGCGGCGCGTGCTGGTCGAGGAGCCGGTGCCGACGCCGGAGTCCGGGGGCCTCACCGTCGCCCTCACCGACGCGAACGCCGCCGCCGAGGTGCTGATCGCACTGCGCCAGGCGGGGCTGTCGATCTCGTCGGCCTCGGTGCAGAAGCCGACGCTCGACGAGGTCTTCCTGGCGCTCACCGGCCACGGCACCGACGACGAGCCCGCACCCGCCGACACCGGCCTCACCCTGGAGATGACCCGATGAGCACCCTCGTTGCCGACCGCAGCGTGCCGACGGTGTCGCCGCGCCCGACGCTCGCCGAGACCGCCGACCAGACCGTGACCATGGCCTGGCGGGCGCTGAAGAAGATGCGCCGCAACCCCGAGCAGTGGTTCGACGTGACGCTCCAGCCGCTGCTGTTCACGGCGATGTTCGCCTACATCTTCGGCGGCGCGATCTCGGGCAGCGTGGAGTCCTACCTGCCGATCCTGATCACCGGCATCCTCGGCCAGACCGCCCTCACGGCCTGCATGGCCACCGGCATCCAGCTGCGCGACGACATGGACAAGGGGGTCTTCGACCGGTTCAAGTCGCTGCCGATCGCCCGGATCGCACCCCTGGCCGGGCCCGCGCTGGCGGACCTCGTGCGCTACGCGACCGCTGCCACCCTCACGCTGCTCACCGGGCTGGCGATGGGCTACCGCCCGGGCGGCGGCGTCGCCGGGGTGCTCGGCGGCCTGGCGATCACGGTCGTCGCCGGCTGGTCGCTGGCCTGGATCTTCACCTGGCTCGGCACCGTCGCCCGCAGCGCCCAGGCGGTGCAGGGCATCTCGATGATGATCATGTTCCCGCTGACGTTCCTCTCCAACGCGTTCGTGCCGGTGGAGACGCTGCCGGGCTGGCTGGGGGCCTTCGTCAAGGTGAACCCCGTCTCGCTCGTGATCACCGCTGTGCGCGACCTGATGAACGAGGGCGAGCTGACCGTGCACGTGCTCTGGGCGCTGGTGGGATGCGCGCTCGTCGTCGCGGTCTTCGCGCCGCTGGCGGTGCGCTCCTACGCCCGGAAGATGTAGCCGGCGGCCTGCCGCTCGGCGACGCCCCGGGCCTCCGGCAGGAGGTCCGGGGCGCGGCGCGTCGACAGCTCGTCACGGAGCCGGTCGAGCAGCCCGGGCGCGGCGTCCTGCGCGGCCTGCTCGGTCAGCCCCGGCGCGAGCGTGGGCACGTAGCGGGGGTAGGCGAACCGCTCGGCGAGCGCCAGCAGGAGCACGGCGTCCTCGGGCGGGCAGGTGCCGCGCAGCACGCCCCAGGCGCCGAGCGCGTGCAGCGCGAGCCCGGCCACCGGGTAGTCGAGGTGCGGGACGCCGGGGTCGAGCAGGCGCGGCAGCTTGGCGGACAGGCTCTCCTGCAGGTCGCGGCCGGCGTCGTCGGTGCCGTGCACGGCGTACGCCGTGGCCCCGGAGCCCTCGGCGAACACGATCCACGGCTCGAGCCCGCTCTGCAGCCCGAGGCCCGGGAAGTGCAGGTCGCCCAGCTCGCGCACCGCCTGCCGGTAGAGCACCAGCCCCTCCTCCACCCGGTGGCGGGCCAGCGCCAGCTCGGCCCGGGCGATCGTGTGCTCGAACGCGCCGGCGAACGCGGTCCGCTGCTCCTGCAGCCTCCCCATCTCCTCGACGTAGCGCTCGGCGACGTCGAGGTCACCGCGGGTCATCGCCGTCAGGGCGAGGAGCGACCGGGTCTGGATGCTGTCGTCGTTGGCCTCGAGCGCGTCGAGCACCGGGAGCGCGGCGAGTGCGTGCCGCCGGGACTCCTCGATCCGCCCGAGCTGGGCGTGCAGGACGGCCAGCTCGGTGTTGAGCACGGCCCCCATCCAAGGCCCGTCCTCCGGCCGGGTGAGCTCGAGGGCGCGGGTGGCGTCGAGCACCGCCGCCTCGGCGTCGCCGACGTTCTCGCGGTGGTGGGAGGCCCACATGAGCGCCTGCACCGCCGCCAGCCGGTCCGAACCGCTACCGATCTCGGAGAGCCGCTCGATCGTGCGGGCGGCGTCGCCGGGGTCCTGGCTGTCGAGCACCGCGACCGCGGCCCGGATGCGGGGGTCGGTGGCCGCCGGGCCGTGCTCGGCCATCAGGGCCGCGGCCACGCGCGCCTCGCCGAGCCCGCCGACCCAGGTGTTCATCACCAGCACCGAGGCGGCCTCGACCGCGGCGTCGACCTCCTCCGGTCCGGGCTCCCACCCGGCCAGGGCGTCCTCGACCGCGCCGGCCAGCGCGATCACGCGGGGGTTCTCACCCTTGACGGTCCAGAAGCCGCCCAGCGCAGCCACCAGCACGCAGATGGTCGCGCCGTCGCGGCGGGCCATCGCCTCGCGCAGGCAGTCGGCGAGGTTGTTCTCCTCCGCCAGCAGGCCCTGCACCGCGGCAACCTGCCCGGCCGACCAGAGCTGCTGCCCCAGGTCGCGCGCCAACCCGGTGGCCCAGGCGACCTGGGCGTCGCGCGCGGCGGTGTCCTCGCCGGCACCCACCAGCTGCATCCGGCCGAACTCGCGGACGGTCTCGAGCATCCGGTAGCGCACCCCGACGGACGCGTCGACCACCGTGAGGAGCGACTGGTCGACGAGGTGCTCGACCTCGGCGAGCGGGTCGTGCCCGACCACGGCCGCCGCGCCGGCGAGCGTGAAGCCGTCGTGGAAGACCGAGAACCACCGCAGCGCGCGGCGCTCGGGCTCCGAGAGGAGGTTCCACGACCAGTCGATGACCGCCAGCAGGGTCTGGTGGCGGTCGGGCGCGCTGCGGTCGCCCCCGCGCAGCAGGGCGAACCGGTCGTCGAGCCGGCGGTGGACGTCGTCGACGGACATCACCCGCACCTTGGCGGCGGCCAGCTCGATGGCCAGCGGGAGCCCGTCGAGGCGTTGCACGAGCCGGCGCACCACCTCGTCGTCGAGGCGTACGTCGGGGCGCGCGGCGCGGGCGCGCTCGCCGAAGAGCCGCACCGCGTCGTCGTCCGCGAGCTGGTCGAGCAGGTAGACCCGCTCGGCGGCGATGGCCAGCGGCGCCCGGGTCGTGGTCACGACCCGGAGCCGGGGCGCGGAGGCCACGAGGAACGCCACCAGGTCGGCCACCGCCTCCACGACGTGCTCGCAGTTGTCGAGGATCAGCAGCGTCGGCGCGGTGTCGAGCGCCTGGGCGATCCGGGCGCGGACGTCGCGCCGCTGGTCGGGCGTCAGCACCCGCCGACCGGCGACCGAGTCGCGCACGCCGAGCGACGAGCCGACCTCGTCGACCACGTCGTCGCCGGCCGCGACGCCGACGAGCTCGACGAAGTGCACCACCGGCTGCTCGGCCTCGTGGCCGAGCACGTGGGCCAGCCGCGTCTTGCCGAGGCCGCCGGCCCCCACGATCGAGGTGACCCGCGACTGCCGCACCAGTGCCCGCAGCGCTCGGAGGTCCGCGTCACGCCCGACGAGGGTCGAGGCGTCGTGCAGCAGTCCCGAGCGCACCGGGCGGTCGGCCGCCAGCAGCTCGGCGTGCACCGCCTGGAGCGCCGGCCCCGGGTCGACCCCGAGCCGGTCGCGGAGCACGGTGCGGTGCCGCTCGTAGCGCAGCAGGGCGGCCGGAGCGCCCCGGACCGCGGTCTCGCTGCGCAGCAGGCAGGCCAGGGTGGCGTCGTCGACCACCGCGTCGTCCGCGGCCTCGAGCAGCGGCAGCGCCTCGGCGTGCTCGCCGAGGGTGCTCAGCGACCGCCCCAGCACCAGCGACAGCCGGTCGCGGGCGCCGGCGGCCCGGGCGCGCAGGTCGGCGAGCGGGGGTGGGCCGTCAGGAGCCGGGGAAGGGAGCGCCAGGCCCTCGCGGGCGGCGTCGCGGGCCCCGACCCCCTCGCCGGCGGCCTCGGCCCGCACAGCGCGTCGTACGGCCTCGAGGAGGAGCAGGACGTCGACCTCGTCGGCAGGGAGCCCGAGGCGGTAGCCGACTCCCGCGCGCTCGACGACAGCGGGAGCCGTCTGCGCCCGGGCCCGGGAGACCACGACCTGCAGCGCCTTGGCCGGGTTGGCAGGTGGCTCGTCACCCCAGACGGCGTCGACGAGGCGCTCCTCGGGGACCGGTCGTCCCTCGGCCGCGACCAGGGCGGCGAGCAGCGCGTGGCTGCGCCCTCCCGGGAGCGGCGTGTCGTCCCAGGCCACCCGGTCGAGCAGCCGCAGCACCGGGCTACGACCGCTGCACTGCGCCGGTGACCTCCGCCGCGCGGGCCACGGCGGCGTCGCGCGCCGCGCCCGTCTCGGCCTCGGTGAGCGTGCGGTCGGGAGCCCGGAACCGCAGACGGAAGGCGAGGGACTTCTTGCCGGCGCCGACCTGCTCCCCGGTGTAGACGTCGAAGAGCCGGATCGACTCCAGCAGCCCGCCGGCGCCCTCGCGCAGCGCCGCCTCGACGGCGGCCGCGGTCACGGAGGCGTCGACGACGAGCGCGACGTCCTCCTTGGCGACGGGGAACGTCGAGAAGTCGGGTCCGGGACGGACGTCGACGGCGTGCCGCAGCAGCACGTCGAGGTCGATCTCGACCGCCGCCGCCCGCTGGGGCAGCCCGAACGCCCGGCAGACGCGGGGGTGCAGCTCGCCCGCGTGGCCGAGCTCCTCCCCCGCCGCTCCCGCGACCGAGACGAGCGCGCAGCGCCCGGGGTGCCACGGCGCGCGGGTGGTGGCCGCGACCTGCACCTCCACGCCGAGCTCGTCGGCGAGACGGCGCACGATGCCGATCGCGTCGGCCCAGCCGGCCTCGCGACCCTCGCCCCACCAGCCACCGCGCTCGCGCTCGCCGGCGAGCACCACCGCGAGGTGGAGGGGCTGCTCGGGGATGGCGGCCAGCAGCTTGGCCAGCTCGTCGTCGCTCGGCCGCCAGTCCACGCCGTAGATCGGGGCCGGTCCGCGGTCGACCGGAAAGGCGACGGTCCCGGTCTCGAACAGCGACACCCCGTCGACCCCACGACCGAGGTTGCGCGCGGCCTGGCGGAACAGGCCCGGCAGCAGCGTGGTGGTGTACGACGGCTCCTCGGCCGAGAGCGGGTTGGCCAGGCGCACCGCGTGGCGGCGGGCGTCGTCGCCCGGCAGCTCGAGCGCGTCGAACGCGGCGTCGCCCACGAACGGGAAGCTCACCACCTCGACACAGCCGGCACCGGCGAGCGTGCGGCCCACCCGGCGGCGCAGGCGCTGCTCACGGGTCAGGCCGCGCCCGGGGGGCGCCGGCGGCAGCACCGAGGGCACCTCGGAGTAGCCGACGATCCGGGCGACCTCCTCGACGAGGTCGAAGGGGTCGGTCAGGTCGGGACGCCACGGCGGCACCGTGGCGGTGATGACGTCGCCCTCCTTGTGCACCGTGCAGCCGATCTCCCCGAGGTCGACCACGGCGGTCAGGGGGTCGATGTCGATGCCGGTGATCCGCGCCGGCAGATCGGCGGGCATGTCGATCGTGACCGGCTCGGGTGGCCTGCCGACCACGGTCACGCCCGGCTCGATGGTGCCGCCGCCGTGCGCGGCGAGCAGCTCGGCCACCCGGTCCGCGGCCGCCCCGCAGATCGTCGGGTCGACGCCGCGCTCGTTGCGCTTGCCAGCCTCCGAGGTGAGCCGGTGCCGCTTGCCGGTGCGGAACATCGCGACGGCGTCCCAGTGCGCCGACTCGATGACCACCCCGGTGGTGGTCGCGGACATCTCGGTCGTCTCGCCGCCCATCACACCGCCGAGCCCGATGATGCCGGAGTCGTCGGTGACGACGAGGTCCTCGGGCGACAGCTCGCGGTCGACGCCGTCGAGGGTGGTCAGCCGCTCGCCCTCACGGGCGCGGCGTACGCGGATCGTGCCCTGGAGCTTGTCGGCGTCGTAGCCGTGGATCGGCCGGCCGAGCTCGAGCATCACGTAGTTGGTGACGTCGACGGCGAGCGAGATCGGGCGCATGCCGGCCTGGGTGATCCTGCGGGCCATCCAGTCCGGCGTCGACGCCGCCGGGTCCAGGCCGCTCACCGTGCGAGCCACGAACACGGGGCACCCGGCGGGGTCCTCCACCTCCACGGGGTAGCCGTCGGCGTTCGCCGAGGGGGTCGCCCGCCACGCGGGGTCGCGGTAGGGCGCGTCGTACGCCAGGGCCGCCTCGCGGGCGATGCCGCGCAGCGACAGGGCGTAGGCCCGGTCGGGGTTGATCTCGAACTCGATGACCTCCTCGTCGAGGCCGAGCACCGGGCGGGCGTCGTCGCCGGGCTCACCGGCGTCGGAGGGCAGCACGATGATGCCGTCGTGGTCCTCGCCGAGGTCGAGCTCGCGGGCCGAGCAGATCATGCCGGCGGAGACGTGGCCGTAGGTCTTGCGCGCCGAGATCTCGAAGCCGCCGGGCAGCACGCCGCCGGGCAGCACGACCACGACGAGGTCGCCGGGCGCGAAGTTGTGGGCGCCGCAGACGATGCCCTGCGGGTCGCCCGAGCCGTTGGCGTCGCCGACGTCGACGGTGCACCAGTTGATGGTCTTGCCGTTCTTCTGCGGCTCGGACTCCATCGTCAGCACGCGGCCGACCACCAGCGGGCCGGAGATCTCGGCGCCGGAGCGGTGGATCGCCTCCAGCTTGAGGCCGAGGTCGGTGAGCCGGTGGGCCAGCTGCTCGGTCGTCACCTCGTCGGGGAGGTCGACGAGCTCGCGGATCCAGGACACGGGTGCGCGCACGGTTCAGAGCTCCGTTCCGAAGGCGCTGGAGAACCGGACGTCCCCCTCGAAGAGCGCGCGGAGGTCCTCCACGCCGTGGCGGAACATCAGGGTGCGGTCGATGCCCATCCCGAAGGCGAAGCCGGTGAACCGCTCCGTGTAGACGCCGCAGGCGACGAGCACGCGCGGGTTGACGATGCCGCAGCCGCCCCACTCGATCCACCCCTCGCCGCGACAGGTGCGGCAGGCTTCGGAGTCGACACCCCGGCAGACGAAGCAGACCAGGTCGACCTCGGCGCTGGGCTCGGTGAAGGGGAAGTACGACGGGCGGAAGCGCGTGGTGATGCCCTCGCCGAACATCGCGGTGGCGAAGTGGTCGAGCGTGCCCTTGAGGTGGGCCATGGTGATGCCCTCGTCGACGACGAGGCCCTCCACCTGGTGGAACACGGGGCTGTGGGTGGCGTCGTACTCGTCGGTGCGGAAGACCCGGCCCGGGCACACGACGTAGATCGGCGGCGTGCGGGTGAGCATGGTGCGGGCCTGCACCGGCGAGGTGTGCGTGCGCAGCACCAGGCCGTGGTCGGCCGGCTCGGTCCAGAACGTGTCCTGCATGGTGCGCGCCGGGTGGTCGGGGCCGAGGTTGAGCGCGTCGAAGTTGAGCCACTCGGCCTCGAGCACCGGACCCTCGGCGACCTCCCAGCCCATCGCCACGAAGATGTCCGCGATCAGCTCGGAGCCCGTGGTCACCGGGTGCCGTGACCCGGCGGGCACGCGGTCGGTGGGCAGCGTGACGTCGACGGTCTCCTCGACCAGCATCCGCTCCTCGCGCTCGGCCTCGAGCACGACCTGCCGCTCGGCGAGCGCCTGGTTGACGGCGCCCCGCGCCTGGCCGACGCGCTGACCGGCCTCCTTGCGCGCCTGGGGCGGCAGGGCACCGATCTCGCGGTTGGCGAGCGCGAGGGGCGACCGGTCGCCCGCGTGGGCGATCCGCACCTCCTTGAGCGCGGCCAGGTCGGGGGCTCCCGCGATCGCGGAGAGGGCGGCGTCGCGGGCGGCGGCGACCTCCTCTGCCTGGAGCGGGGTGACCTCGACGGGGTCGTAATCGGTGTTGGGGCCCGACATGGCGCCTTCCGCGGCTGGTGGTGACGACGGTGGGACAGGTGGTGCGCAGGTGGTGGGACCCGGCAAGTCTAGGGACGGGCCGAGCAGGGCGGCGACCGGGTTTGCCCGCCGGTCAGGGGCCCAGCGGCCGGGGGCCCTCCGTGGGCCAGGTGGTCTCGACGCGGGCCCCGCCGTCCGCGCTGTCCGCGATGGTGACCACGCCCCCGTGCGCCTTGACCAGCCCGTTGACCAGGTAGAGGCCGAGCCCGGAGCCACCGCGCACGCCGCTGCGCCAGAACTTCGTGAACACGCGGCGCCGCATCTCGGGCGCGATGCCCGACCCCTCGTCCTCGACGACGACGCGCACGCCGGTGCCGTCGGCCAGGGCCTCGGTGGTGACCGTGACGGTCCCCTCGCCGTGGCGCACACCGTTCTCGACCAGGTTGGTGACGACCTGGGTGAACTTGTCGGGGTCGACGGTGACGGCCGGCAGGTCCGGCGTCGCCACGAGCACGATCGGGCGCGCCGTGCCGGCTCGCACCGACTCCACCACGCGGGTCACGAGCAGGGTCAGGTCGCAGGCCCGGGGGTAGAGCGACAGCCGCCCGGTGTCGAGACGCGCCACGTCGAGCAGCTCCGCGATCAGCCGGCTGAGCCGCTCGGAGTCGGCGTGCACCGTGGTGAGCATCAGCTTCTTCTGGTCGTCGTTGAGCCGGTCCCAGCGGTTGAGCATCGCCTGGACGAAGCCCTTGACGCCGGTGAGCGGCGAGCGCAGCTCGTGGGCCACCGTGGCGACGAGGTCGGAGCGCTCGCGGTCGAGCCGCGCGCGACCACGGCCCGAGCGCAGGCCGATGCCCACACCGAGCAGCGGCCCGAGCGGCTGGCCCCGCACCAGGCGGGCCGTCACCAGCACCTCGCTGCCGTCGGGGAGCAGCCAGCTCTGCTCCGGGACGCCGGTGCGGATGTTGATCGACTCGAACGGGCGGTTGGCCTCCAGCCAGGTGCGGCCGTTGGTGTCCTGGAGCCGCAGCACGTCGGCCAGGGGGCGCCCCAGCGCGTCGTCGACGACGACCTGGAGCATCCGCGCCGCGGTGGCGTTGAGGACGGTCACCTTCCCGGTGACATCGGCCCCGACGGCGCCGTCGGGGTAGGCGTCTGCGAAGAACTGCAGGCTGCTCGGCTGCGACTGCGGCACGTCGGCACTCTAGGACACGCGCTGGGCGCGGGCCGAGGCGTAGAGGCAGACCGCGGCGGCGGTCGCGAGGTTGAGGCTCTCGGCGCGGCCGCGGATCGGGATCCGCACCCGGTGGTCGGCGGACGCGGCGAGGTCGGCGGGCAGGCCGTGCGCCTCGTTCCCGAGGAGCCACGCGGTCGGCCGGGCGAGCAGGTCGTCGGCGGCGAACAGGTCGACCTCGCCGTCGCCGTCCGCGGCCAGGACCTGCAGCCCCGCGCCCCGGGCCGCCGCGACGGCCGCGTCCGGGTCGGGCGCGAGGGCGACCGGGAGGTGGAACAGGCTGCCGACCGTGGCGCGCACGGTCTTGGGGTTGTAGGCGTCGACGCTGCTGCCCGCCAGCACCACGGCGTCGGCACCGGCGGCGTCCGCGGTGCGCAGCACCGTGCCGGCGTTGCCGGGGTCGCGCACGTCGGCGCAGACCGCGACGAGGCGCGGCGTACCCGACAAGGCCTCCTCGAGCGGTACGTCGAGGTGCCGGCACACGGCCACGACCCCGGCCGGCGTCACGCTGTCGCTCAGCGAGGCGAGCGCCCGGTCGTCGACGAGGGTCCACACCGGCGCACCGTCGACCAGGCCGGCGTGCTGCTCGGTGGCCTGCGGCGTCGCGAAAACCTCGACGACGCACCCCGGGAGCGCGAGGGCCTCGGCGACGGCCTTCGGGCCGTCGGCAAGGAAGAGCCGCCGCTCGGTGCGGACCGAGCGGCGGCTGAGCTTCCGGGTGTCCTTGACGCGAGCGTTGCCCGCGACGAGGGGGGTGCCGGTCAGGCGGAGGCCTCGGCCTTCGGCGCGTTGACGTCGTCGGGGAGCGCGGCCTTGGCGGTCTCGACGAGCGTGTTGAACGCCGCGATGTCGTTGACGGCCAGGTCGGCGAGGATCTTGCGGTCGACCTCGACACCGGCGAGGTTCAGGCCCTGGATGAACCGGTTGTAGGTCATGCCCTGGGCGCGGGCCGCGGCGTTGATCCGCTGGATCCACAGGCGGCGGAAGTTGCCCTTGTTCTTGCGGCGGTCGTTGTAGCTGTAGACCAGGGAGTGGGTGACCTGCTCCTTGGCCTTGCGGTACAGGCGCGAGCGCTGCCCGCGGTAGCCGCTGGCGCGCTCGAGGGTGACCCGGCGCTTCTTCTGGGCGTTCACTGCCCGCTTGACGCGTGCCATGTCTGTGGTGCTCCTTGCTCAGTCTGGGTTCGGGGGATGTGGTGGCCGGGCGCGAGGCGCTCTCAGCGACCCAGCAGCTTCTTGGCCCGCTTGACGTCGGCCTTGGCCACCTCGGTGGTGCCGGACATCCGGCGGGTCACCTTCGAGGGCTTCTTCTCGAGCTTGTGGCGCAGACCCGTCTTCTGGCGGCGGATCTTGCCCGAACCGGTCACGCGGAAGCGCTTGCCGGCACCCGAGTGGGGCTTGTTCTTGGGCATGTCTGGTGTCTCTCCTTCGTTGCTGCCCGGCGCGACGGGGCGCGCGGGGCTCGACCGGCAGGCTGGCCGGGTGGTCTGGGTCAGGCGTCGATCTCGGGGTCGAGGTTCTCGGAGCGACCCCGCTCCTTCTTCTGCGCGACGGCGTGGCCGGCGTTGTGGGCGACGCGCTCCTCGCGCTCCTCGGCCTCGGCAGCCGCGCGGGCGGCCATCCGGGTCTCCTTCTCGGCGGCCATCTCGACCTTGGCCTCCGCCTTCTTCTTGTGCGGGCCGAGGACCATGATCATGTTGCGGCCGTCCTGCTTGGGCGCCGACTCCACGAAGCCGAGCTCCTGGACGTCCTCGGCCAGCTTCTGCAGCAGCCGGAACCCGAGCTCGGGGCGGTGCTGCTCGCGACCGCGGAACATGATCGTGATCTTCACCTTGTCCCCGGCCCGGAGGAACCGCACGACGTGACCCTTCTTGGTCTCGTAGTCGTGCTGGTCGATCTTCGGGCGGAGCTTCATCTCCTTGATGATCACGTTGGTCTGGTTCCGCCGCGCCTCACGGGCCTTCTGGGCGTTCTCGTACTTGAACTTCCCGTAGTCCATGAGCTTGCAGACGGGGGGTCGTGCGGTCGGCGCCACCTCGACGAGGTCGAGGTCCGCCTCCTGGGCGAGCTTGAGTGCCTGGTCGGTCGGCACGATGCCGACGGTCTCGCCGTTGGGACCGACGAGACGGACCTCGGGAACCCGGATCCGCTCGTTGATGCGCAGCTCGGTGCTGATGTGTCCTCCAGTGTGTTCGTGGGCCGGGAGACTGCCCCCGAAATGGAGAACGGCTCCCGCTGGTGCTCAAGCGGAAGCCAGTCGCGACACGTCTCCCCCGGGGGGACGTGCCACCGGTGCCGCGGGACGCCCGGGGGCGGACCGTGGTCCGGGACCGGACCCGACGACCTGCTGCGGCCGGTGCGGGTGGGAGGCGTGTGCTGCTGACCTCCGCTTGTGGATCTGCCCGGTCGCGAACGGCCGGACTGATCGGTCAACGAGCGATGCTAGCCGCTCATTCCCCCGCCGGTCGAATCCAGACGGCGCGATCGCCCACCCGGGCCGGCTGCCAGCCGGCCGCGAGCGCAGTCAGGTCGTCGCCCTCGACCACGAACCGCACCGGACCGGCGAGGTCCACCACGAGGGCGTCGGCGCCGTCCTGGACGGCGGCCAGGGCGGCCGTCGGGGCGGTCACCGGCACCGGCCGGGCGTCGGCCTGCCACGCCTGCAGCGGCCCGGTGCCGGTGAACCCCAGCAGCGCGGTGCGCCCGTCGCGGCCCGTGAGGAGCACGGTGGCCATGTCACTGGACTTGTCGTGCGCGAGCCCCGCCTCGTCGACCTCGACCTCGTCGGCCACGGCGACGACGGGGACGAGCAGGCGGGCGTCGCGCAGCGCCGCCAGCGCGTCGGCGTACGACGCCTCCCCGCGCTCCCAGGCGGCGAGCACCGCGGCCAGGGCGGGGTCCGCAGCGCCGGTGTCGCCCGGGAAGCCCGGGTCGGGGATCCGCGACCCCTCGAAGCGCGGGTCGGGGGCGGGCTGGCGTGGTTCCACGGCTCGATTCTCGCCCCGGACACCAGTCCGCCGGAGCACCGGCCCCTGCTGACGGTGTGCGACGCTGGGGGTGTGGACGACGTCACCTGGGCGGCCCTGGCCTGGACGCTGACCCTGCTGGGCGGCATCTGGACCTGGTTCGCCTACCGCCGCCGTGGCCTCGGGGCCGGTCTGCGCGGCGCGGGGCTCACCCTGCTGCCGGTCTCCCTGTGGCTGACCGGCACGCTCGAGCTCGTCACCGACATCGGCAGTGCCGTCACCGACTGGGCCACGCACCTCGTGCTCAGCCCGGCGGTGTGGCTCGGCCTCGGTCTCGGCGGGCTCGGCATCGTGCTGCTCGTGGTCGGCGGGATCGTGCGTGACCGCCAGCTCGCCGCCGCCTCCGGGACGCAGCAGGTGGGCGGCGCCGGCAGCACGCCGGCCGTCGGCCGCGGCCGTGACGCACGCGCGGAGCCGGCGGTCGACCCCGAGATGGCCGAGATCGAGGCGCTCCTGCGCAAGCGGGGCATCTCCTGATGCCGCCGGCGGACCTCCCCCGCGACGCGCTGGGGGCCCGGCTCGACGCGGCCGTCGCCACCCTCCCCGAACCGCCGCCGACGCCCGTGCTCGTCGTCGACCTCGACGCCTTCGACACCAACGCCGACGACCTCGTACGACGGGCGGCGGGCAAGCCGCTCCGGCTCGCGTCGAAGTCCGTCCGCGTTCCGGCGCTGCTCCGCCGTGCGCTGGAGCACGACGGCTTCTCCGGCATCCTCGCCTTCACGCTCCGCGAGGCCCTGTGGCTGCACGAGGAGGGCGTGAGCGACGACCTGGTCGTCGCCTACCCGACCGTGGACCGCCCGGCGGTCGCCGCGCTCGGCTCGTCCGCGGCCGCGGCCGGCGCCGTCACGCTGATGGTCGACGACGTCGCGCACCTCGACCTCGTCGCGGCCGCGTGCCCGTCCCCCGCTGCGCCGTTCCGGGTCGCGATCGACGTCGACGCGGGGCTGCGGGTCGGCGGGCAGCACGTCGGGCCCAAGCGCTCGCCGCTCTACGACCCCGGGGCCGTCGTCGACCTGGCCCGCGAGGTGCTCCGTCGTCCGGGCTTCCGGCTGGTCGGGATCATGACCTACGAGGGCCAGATCGCGGGAGTGCCCGACGAGGTCCCGAGCCGGCGCGCCCGGTCCATGCTGGTGCGGCGGCTCAAGTCGGCCTCCATCACCCAGCTGGAGACGCGGCGGGCCGAGATCGCCGCGGCGATCGGCGGGCTCGTCGACCTCGAGTTCTGGAACGCCGGCGGCAGCGGCTCGGTCGAGACCACCACGCTCGACCCGGCCGTGACGGAGGTCGCGGCCGGCTCCGGGCTGCTGGTGCCGACACTGTTCGACCACTACCAGTCGTTCCGTCCCCGGCCCGCAGCCTTCTTCGGCCTGCGTGTCGTCCGACGTCCCTCGCCGCAGGTGGCGACCGTGCACGGCGGCGGCTTCGTGGCCTCGGGTGCCGCGGGCAAGGACCGGCTGCCGAGCCCGTGGGCGCCCTCCGGGCTGCACCTGACCGGGCTCGAGGGCGCCGGCGAGGTGCAGACGCCGCTCACCGGCCCCGGCGCCGCCCGGCTGCGCATCGGCGACACCGTGTGGTTCCGCCACGCGAAGTCGGGCGAGCTGTTCGAGCACGGCACCGAGGTCCACCTCGTCTCCGGCGAGGCCGTGACCGCCACCGTGCCCACCTACCGCGGCTGCGGCCGGTCGTTCTGATGACCGGACCGGACGTCGCTGCGCAGGTGCTGGAGCTGGCCCACGCCCGTCCCCCGACGCTCGGGCGCGGGCGTCTGGTCTGCGTGGACGGCCCGGCGGGCTCGGGCAAGACCACGCTCGCCTCCGCGCTCGCGCTGCTCGACCCCCGCGCGGTCGTGGTCCACATGGACGACCTCTACGCCGGTTGGGACGGCCTGCCGGGCGTGGCCGACCAGCTCGACGGTCTGCTGCGTCCCCTGGCGGCGGGACGGCCGGGCAGCTACCGCCGGTGGGACTGGCACGCCGGCCGCTTCGCCGAGACCGTCGAGGTGGCACCGACGGACCTGCTGGTCCTCGAGGGCGTCGGCGCCGGCAGCGGGTCGGTCGCCGACCTGGCGACCGTGCTGGTGTGGGTGGACGCGCCGCACGAGGCGCGGATGCGGCGCGGGCTCGAGCGCGACGGCGAGGCCTTCGCACCGCACTGGGAGGCCTGGGCCGCGGCCGAGGAGGCCCACTTCGGCGCCGAGGGCACCCGCGAGCGGGCCGACCTCCGCCTCGACGGCGCGGCCCCCGCTCCCCTGCCGCCGACCGGGGCCCAGCACCGCATCGCCCACGGCGCATACGCCGCCGTGGTCACCGAGACCGGCGCCACCCTGCGCTCCCTGACCCACGAAGGCCAGCCGCTGGTCGACGGGTTCGGCGAGGACGAGCTGCCCGGCAAGGCGCGCGGACAGCTGCTGGTGCCGTGGCCCAACCGGGTGCGCGACGGCCGCTGGTCGTTCGGCGGCCGCGACCACCAGCTCGCGCTGAGCGAGCCCGACCGGGCCAACGCCATGCACGGGCTGGTCCGCTGGGGCTCGTGGTGGCCCGGCGCCCGCGGCCCGGCGTCGGTCACGCTGCACCACCGGCTGCCCGCCCAGCGCGGCTACCCGTGGATGCTCGACCTGGCGGTCACCTACGCGCTGGGCACCGATGGCCTCACCACGACCCTGGCGGCGACCAACCGGTCGGCCGCCCCCGCGCCGTACGCCGCGGGGGCGCACCCCTACTTCCGCGTCGGCGACGGCCTGGTCGACCGGCTGTCGCTGCGCCTGCCGGCCCGTACCCGCGCACTGCTCGACGACCGGATGATCCCGGTGGGGCGCGAGCCGGTCGCGGGCACGGCGTACGACCTGACCGCGGGGCGGGTGATCGGTGACCTGGCGCTCGACGACGCCTTCACCGACCTCGTCCGCGACGGGCACGGCCGGGCGACGGCCGAGCTGCGCGACCCCTCGACGGGGGCGGGTGTGGCGCTCTGGGTCGACGAGCACCACCGGTGGCTGCAGGTCTTCACCGCCGACGACCACGGCGAGCGGGCACGGCACCACGTGGCCGTCGAGCCGATGACGGCGCCGGGCGACGCCCTGCGCACCGGTGACGACCTGGTCGTCATCGATCCCGGCGCGACGTTCACGGTGCAGTGGGGCGTGCGGGCGCTGCCACCGCGCGGGAGCTAGCCGGAGTTCGCCGGACCAGACGTAGCCCGGGCGAGGACCGCCCGGAGCTCGCGCACCTGGGTGCGGGCGCGGGTGCCGTCGGAGCCCTGGATGCCCATCGCCGAGGCGCTGGTGCCGTCGGCGAGGTCGAGCACCGCCCACGGGGCACCCGGGGGGAGGCTGATCGCGACGACCTCGGCCCACTCGTACTCACGGCGCCGGTAGCCGTTGACCACGACCAGCCGCTCGGCCGTGGCGACCACGCGGGAGCGGGCCAGGGCGAAGCCGGCGGCGTAGAACATCGCGCCCAGCCCGACGATCGTGATCAGCTCGAGGGGGTTGAACCGTGCCCTGACGTCGGCGTCGAAGCCGAACCAGGCGAACGCGCACACGGCGAACAGGGCGGCGCCGAAGACCGCTCCGGCCAGCCGGACGCCGAGCGGGCGCCAGGTGTGCGGGAGGTCCACGGCGGGCGGGTCAGAGGCGGCAGGCATGGATGTCGGTCACCAGGATGCCCCGGGCACCGAGGTCGTAGAGGTCGTCCATCAAGCGCTGCGAGCCGGCTCGCGGCACCATCGCGCGGACGGCGACCCAGCCGTCGCGCCGCAGCGGCGCGATCGTCGGGCCCTCGATGCCGGGCGTCAGGGAAACGGCAGCGGCCACCTGCTCCTCGGCGATGTCGTAGTCCATCATCACGTAGCTGCGGGCCACGAGGACGCCCTCGAGCCGGCGCTGGAAGACCTCGAGCCCGCGCGGCCGCTCGCCGCCCCGGGTGATCAGCACGGCCTCGGACTCGAGGATCACCTCGCCGAACACTTCGAGGCCGGCGGCCCGCAGCGTGCTGCCGGTCTCCACGACGTCGGCGATCACGTCGGCCACGCCGAGCTGGATGCTCGTCTCCACCGCGCCGTCGAGCCGGACGACCTGGGCCTCGATGCCGTGCTCCTCCAGGAACCGCCGCACCACCCCGACGTACGACGTGGCGATGCGGAGGCCGGCCAGGTCGCCGAGGGCGTCGTAGCGGCCGCGCGGGCCGGCGAAGTGGAAGCGGCTGCGGCCGAAGCCGAGCGCCAGCACCTCGTCGGCCTTGGCGCCGGAGTCGAGCAGCAGGTCGCGGCCGGTGACGCCGACGTCGAGCGTCCCCTCCCCGACGTACAGCGCTATGTCGCGCGGGCGGAGGTAGAAGAACTCCACGCCGTTCTCGGCGTCGACGAGCGCGAGCTCCTTGGAGTCCTGACGCTGGCGGTAGCCGGACTCGCGGAGCATCTCGGCGGCCGCCTGCGACAGCGAGCCCTTGTTGGGGACGGCGATCCGCAGCGGGCGGTCGTCCGGGGAGGTGGTCATCGGGTGCTTCCTGGCGGCGGGGTGTCAGAGGTGGGCGTAGACGTCGTCGAGGTCGAGTCCGGTGGCGAGCATCAGCACCTGGGCGTGGTAGATCAGCTGGCTGATCTCCTCGGCGGCGCGCTCGCGGCCCTCGTGCTCGGCGGCCATCCACGACTCGGCGGCCTCCTCGACGAGCTTCTTGCCGATGGCGTGCACGCCGGCGTCGAGCTGCGCGACGGTGCCGGACCCCTCGGGCCGGGTGCGGGCCTTCTCGCTCAGCTCCGCCCAGAGCCCCTCGAACGTCTTCACGGAGATCCAGCCTACGGGTAGCCGCGGCGGACCCCGCGCAGCGTCTGTGCCGTGACCAGGGCGGCCGACGCGGCCTCGTAGCCCTTGTCCTCGCGCGAGCTGTCGAGGCCGGCGCGATCAAGGGCCTGCTGCTCGTCGTCGCAGGTGAGCAGGCCGAAGCCGACGGGCACCTGGGCGTCGAGCGCGACGCGGGTCAGGCCGTCGGTGGCGGCGTTGCAGACGTAGTCGAAGTGGGGGGTGCCGCCGCGGATCACCACTCCGAGCGCGACCACCGCGTCGTACTGCGCGGCGAGGGCGGCAGCGACAACGGGCAGCTCGAAGGCACCCGGCACCCGCACCAGCACGGGCGCCTCGACCTTGTAGTCCTTGCAGGCGCGCTGCGCGCCCGCCACCAGGCCGTCCATGACCCGGGTGTGCCACGACGCGGCCACGATCGCGACCCGCAGGTCGTGGCAGTCGACCGGGCGCTGGTCGGGGGCTCCGTCTCCGCTCATCACACGTCTCCGTTCGAGGCGACCCCGAGGTGGGGCAGGTCGTGCCCCATCCGGTCGCGCTTGGTCAGCAGGTAGGCGAGGTTGTGGTCGTTGGGGTGGGGGGTCAGCGGGACCCGCTCGGCGACGGGGACGCCGAAGTCCTCGAGGTTCCTCACCTTGTCGGGGTTGTTGGTCAGCAGCCGCACCGACCCGACCCCGAGGTCGCGCAGCACCTGCGTCGCCGTCCCGTAGTGGCGGGCGTCGGCGGGCAGGCCGAGGTCGAGGTTGGCGTCGACGGTGTCGCGGCCGCCGTCCTGGAGCTGGTAGGCCTGCAGCTTGGCGACCAGGCCGATCCCCCGGCCCTCGTGGCCACGGAGGTAGACCACGACGCCGCGCCCCTCGGCGACGATGCGCGCGAGCGCCTCGTCGAGCTGGGGGCCGCAGTCGCAGCGGTGGCTGCCGAACACGTCGCCGGTCAGGCACTCGGAGTGCACACGCGTCAGCACCGGCTCCGGCCCGGTGACGTCGCCGTGGACGAGGGCGATGTGCTCGGAGCCGTCGACGGTGATCCGGTAGCCGTACGCCGTGAAGTCGCCGTGGCGGGTGGGCAGCCGGGTCTGCGCGACCCGCTCGACGAGCGTCTCGGTGCGCCGGCGGTAGCGGACCAGGTCGTCGATCGAGATCATCGCCAGACCGTGCTCGTCGGCGAACGCGCGCAGCTCGGGCCCGCGCTTCATGGTGCCGTCGTCGTTGACCACCTCGACCAGGACGCCGGCCGGGGTCAGACCGGCGAGGCGGGCCAGGTCGACCGCGGCCTCGGTGTGGCCGCGACGCACCAGCACGCCGCCCTCGCGGTAGCGCAGCGGGAACACGTGCCCGGGGCGGGTGACCTCCCACGGCTCCGTGGCCGAGTCCGCGAGCACCCGGACCGTGTGGGCGCGGTCGGCCGCGGAGATGCCCGTCGTGACGCCGTCACGGGCGTCCACGGAGATCGTGTAGGCCGTGCGCAGCCGGTCCTTGTTGTGCGGGGTCATCAGCGGGATCTCGAGCCGGTCGAGCATCGCGGCCGGCATCGGCACGCAGATCACCCCGCTGGAGTGGCGGATCGTGAACGCCATCAGCTCCGGAGTCGCCTTGGACGCCGCGAAGATGATGTCGCCCTCGTTCTCGCGCTCCTCGTCGTCGACGACGATCACGGCGCGTCCGGCGGCGATGTCGGCGATGGCGCGCTCGACGGGGTCGAGCCTGATCTCATGCGTCATGCTGCTGCTCCTTCTGCAGGCGGCTCTCGAGCAGCCGCTCCACGTGCTTGGCGAGGACGTCGACCTCGAGGTTGACGCTGTCGCCAGCCTGCTTGCGGCCCAGCGTGGTGCGGGCCAGGGTCTCGGGGATCAGGCTCACGGTGAAGCGGTCGCGCCCGGCCTCCACCACCGTCAGGCTGACGCCGTCCACCGTGACCGAGCCCTTGTCGACCAGGTAGCGGTCGAGCCCCGCGGGCAGCGAGACCTCGACCACCTCCCAGTGCTCGCTGGGCGTGCGGGACACGATCGTGCCGACGCCGTCGACGTGGCCCTGGACGATGTGCCCGCCCAGCCGCTTGTCGGCGGTGACCGCACGCTCGAGGTTGACCGGGTCGCCGGGCCGCACCCCCCGCAGGGAGGTCTTGTCGAGCGTCTCCTGCATGACGTCGGCGGTCCACTGCCGGTCGTCGTGCTCGACGACGGTGAGGCAGCAGCCGTTGACGGCGATGGAGTCGCCCGGGTGGGCGTCGGTGAGCACGAGCGAGGCGCCGATGGTCAGGCGGACGGCGTCCCCCTGGTCCTCGACGTGCTCGACGGTGCCGAGCTCCTCGACGATGCCGGTGAACATCAGGACTCCTCCGGGGTCGTGGTCGCGTCGGGCTCCACCGACGGTCTGAGCGTGAGGCGGACGTTGGCGTCGGCGCCGGAGCCGACGACGGCCGCGGACACGAGGTGCAGGTGGCGGGCGTCGGCGATGGTGGTGATGCCGAGGTCGCCCACGGCGCTGCGCCCGGCGCCGAGCAGCATCGGCGCGACGTACGCCACGACCTCGTCGACCAGGCCGGCTGCCAGGAACGAGGCGGCCAGGGTCGGTCCGCCCTCGAGGAAGACGTGCTGGCGGTCGCGGGCGAAGAGCGTGGCGAGCGCCTCGTGGGGGTCACGCGTGCGCAGCAGCACGGTCTCGGCGCTGCCGTCGAGGACCCGGCGCCCGGGGTCGAGGTCGCGCAGGCCCATCACCGCCCGGAGCGGCTGCCGTGGCAGCGGCTGGTCGGTCTCGTCGCGCACCGTCAGCGCGGGGTCGTCGACCTCGACGGTGCCGGTGCCGACCAGCATGGTGTCGCACAGCCCGCGCAGGCGGTGGGTGTCGAGTCGTGCCGCCCGGCCGGAGACCCAGCGGCTGGTGCCGTCGGCGGCGGCGCTGCGGCCGTCCAGGGTGGTCGCGAACTTCCAGGTCACGAACGGCCGTCCGTGCTCGACCGCGAACGTCCACGACCGGTTGAGGGCGCGGGCCTCGTCGGCGAGCAGCCCGCCCTCGACCTCGACGCCCGCGGCGCGGAGGGTCTCGGCTCCCCCGGCCGCCGCGGGGTTGGTGTCGGGCTGCGCGAACACGACCCGTCGTACGCCGGCGGCGAGCAGGGCCTCGGCGCACGGACCGGTGCGTCCGGTGTGGTTGCAGGGCTCGAGCGTGACGACGGCGGTGGTCCCGCGGGCGGCCTCGCCCGCCTCGCGGAGGGCGTCGACCTCGGCGTGCGGCGACCCGGCGCCACGGTGGAAGCCCTCGGCCACCTCCTCGCCGTCAGGGGCGAGCAGCACGCAGCCGACGCGCGGGTTGGGACCGAGCGGGACGCCGGGCGTCGCCGCGAGCGCGAGCGCGCGCCGCATCGCCGCACGCTCTGCGTCGGTGAACGTCATCGAACCTCTCCCGGGTCTCGTCGGCGACGGAGTCGCGGACCCGGGGGTTGCGGACCGGCGCCGTCGACGACGGCACCGCCCACGCGTGCGCTTCCCATCCGGACTTTGACCGTCGGTCCAGGAGTTCCACCTGGTCAACCGGTCACTGGCTGTGACCGGGTCGCGGACTATCACCGCCGGTGCGGAATTTCACCGCCCCCAGAGCACGCGAGCTCGTTGCTGGCTCTTGCTGGGGACCAGCGTGCCACACCGGGGCACGGCCGCGGGAGCGCGCGCGGCATGAAGCCGGTCACGCCGGTGCTTCCGTCCATGCCGATGTCTGCTCGCTTGCGCCGGCCCCGAAGCCCGAGGAGGGTGGAAGCACCACCACGCGTGAGGCCGGGCTCCGCATCAGGTCGGCGGGGCGTCCGGTCCGAGGGAAGGAACCGGACATGCCCCTGACCCACCGACATCCCGGGCTGAGCATCACCGAGCTCGCCGTCGACCCCGCGCACGTCGGCCGCACCACCTACCCCGTCCGCCTGCGGCTCTCGCGGCGACTCGCGCCGCACGAGACCGAGGCGCTCGAGGCGCTGCTGAGCGACGCCACCGTCGAGCAGCAGTCCATCCTGCTCGACGAGACCTGTCTCGAGGACGTGGCCCGGGAGATCGAGACGTGGAACCGTGCGGTCGAGCGCGCCGAGCGCATCGCGGAGGAGCGCTCGGGTGCCGACGTCCGCCACGTGACCGAGGCCAGCGACCAGGTCCTCAAGGAGCACCGCGGGCGTGGGACCACCCCGGAGTCCTACATGCACTGAGCGCGTCGTCAGCCGGCGCGGCTCGCGGTCACGGTGCCGCGGCCTCCGCCGCCTCGCGCAACCGCGTGACCATCGCGTCGGGGTCGTCGGCGGAGTAGACCGCCGAGCCCGCGACGAAGACGTCGGCGCCCGCCTCGGCGCAGCGCTCGATGGTCTCCAGCGAGACCCCGCCGTCGACCTGGAGCCAGGTCTCGACGCCGTGCCGGGCGAGGAGCTCACGGGTACGCCGGATCTTGGGCAGGCAGAGGTCGAGGAACTTCTGCCCGCCGAAGCCGGGCTCGACCGTCATCACCAGCACCATGTCGAGCTCGGGCAGGAGGTCGGCGTAGGGCTCGATCGGGGTGGCCGGCTTGAGGGCCATCGCGGCGCGCGCGCCGTGGGAGCGGATCTCGCGGGCCAGCCGCACCGGGGCCCGGGCCGCCTCGACGTGGAAGGTGACCGAGCCGCAGCCGGCCTCGACGTAGGCCAGCGCGTTGCGGTCGGCGTCCTCGATCATCAGGTGCGCGTCGAGGGGGACGTCAGTGGCGCGGGCGAGCGCCTCGACCATGGTCGGCCCGAAGGTCAGGTTGGGCACGAAGTGGTTGTCCATCACGTCCACGTGCACCCAGTCGGCGCTCGGGATCCGGGCCACCTCGGCCGCGAGGGCGCCGAAGTCGGCGTTGAGGATGCTCGGCGTGATCTGGATGCCCACGGGCGGTGAGTCTAGGGCGTGGGGCTCCCCGGACCCCGCGTCCGGGCCGGCGCTCCCTCTCCGGCCGGGTCGGGGACCTCCTTGCCCTCCCGCTCGTCGCGCTCGGCCCACGCCAGCAGCGGCGCGATGTCGAAGACGTGGTCGTCGATGTCGGCGTGCAGGTCGCCGAGCTCGGCGAACCGCGCCGGGACGCTGAAGATCGTGAAGTCGCGGGGGTCGGCGTCGTCGACCTCGTCCCACCGGATCGGCGTGGAGACGCGCGCGTCGGGCAAGCCGCGCACCGAGTACGCCGCGGCGATGGTGTGGTCACGGGCGTTCTGGTTGTAGTCGACGAACAGCTGGTGGGGGTCGCGGTCCTTGGTCCACCAGGTGGTGGTCACGTCGGGGCTGCGGCGCTCGACCTCGCGGGCGAACGCGAAGGCCGCACGGCGTACGTCCTGGAAGCCGTGGTCGGGCGGGATGCGGACGTAGACGTGCATCCCCTTGCTGCCGCTGGTCTTGGGGAAGCCGACCGCCCCGAGCTCGTCGAGCACCTCGTGCACGACGTGCGCGACCCGCCGCACGGCGGCGTAGTCGCAGAGCGGGCCGGGGTCGAGGTCGATCCGCCACTCGTCGGGCTTCTCGGTGTCGTCGCGGCGGCTGTTCCACGGGTGGAACTCGACCGTCGACATCTGCACCGCCCAGATCACGCTGCCGAGTTCGGTCACGCACAGCTCGTCGGCGGTGCGGTTCCAGCGCGGGAAGTGGAGCCGGACGGTCTCCACCCAGGGCGGCGCGCCGGCCGGGAGCCGCTTCTGGTGCACCTTGTCGCCGGCCAGTCCCCTGGGGAACCGGTGGAGCATGCACGGCCGCTCGAAGAGCGCGTTGACGATGCCGGGCCCCACCGCGAGGTAGTACTCGACCAGGTCGAGCTTGGTGGCGCCCGACTCCGGGAAGTAGACGCGGTCGGGGTTGCTCACGCGCACGACGCGGTCGTCGACCTCGATCTCGACGGCGGGCGGCTTCGACGACGGCACGGACCCGACGCTAGCGCGGAGTGTCACCGCAGCGCCGTAGCCTGCCCGCGTGGACGTCGACCAGCCGCCCGTCGTGCGCGTCGCGGCGCGCGAGGACCTCCCCGGCGAGATCAGACGCTGCCTCGAGCGCTGCATCTTCCGAGACCTCTACCGACTCCTCGAGCACCCCACCGCGGCTTGACGAACCAGAGGAGCGTCCGCCCCGGGAGCTCAGCGGGGACGGACGGTCACGGCGCCGGAGACGCTCGCGTCGGCGTAGCCGGTGTCGGGCGCCGACCAGCGGTACTGCGTGCGCACGGTGGGCTCCACGGTCGTGCGCACGTAGCCGTCGCGGTCGGCCTCCACCGGGTCGCCGACCGCCTGCCACGCGGACTCGCCGGCAGCGAGGGCCTCGAGCTGCAGGGCGGTGCCGGCGGGCTCGCCGGCGGAGTCGAGGGTGGCGCCCGTCAGGGTGACCGGGCCGCCCGGGGGGACCCGGTCGCCCGACGCTGAGATGGTGGTGCTGAGCACCAGCCCCTCGACGTCGTAGGTCGTCACCGCGCCGGGGCTGCCGACCTGCAGGGCGTCGAACGAGAACGCCGTCCCGTCGCACCCGAGGCCGGCCAGCAGGTAGCCGGGGCCGTCGCCGTGGGCGCGGGTGAAGGCCGTGGTGGTGGCGGTGCCGGCGGCCTCGACCACGCGGCCGGTCAGCGCGTCGACCTTCTGCCACTCGTACGCCGCCCCCGCGGCGTCGACGTAGCCCCAGCCGGGGGACGCCTGCAGCGGGGCACGGCCGACCCAGACCTGGCCGACGTCGACCCCGGGGGCGACGTACCAGACCCAGGCCACACCGACCCCGCCCCGGTCGGCGCGGGCGGTGAAGCCCTCGACCGAGGTGGCGGCCACGGAGTCGACGCGGGTGACGGGGCCGGTCGCGGACCCGTCGGCGAGCGGGAGCACGCCGGCGCTGCGGCGCCCGGCGGGCGAGGTGTCGAGGTTGCCGAGCCGCACCAGCGGCGCGGCGCCCGCGCCGTGGTAGAGGTCGGCGCAGCCGAACGTCGTGACGTAGGTGTCCCCCGGCGGGAACGACAGTCCCGACACCACGACGGTCTCGTCGGCAGCGGCGGGCGAGGCGGCGAGGGCGGAGCCCAGTGCGAGGCCGCACGACACCACGGTCGCGAGCACCGCCGACCTGCGCATCGTCCCTCCCCCCGGCTGCGGATCCCTGACGGGACCTCCCACCCATTCCATCCCACGCCAGCGGCAAGGTAAAGCCCAGAACTGGTGACGATCAGGTCATCTTCCGGTCTCGACCAGCCGACCGGTGGGTGACCGCGCGGCGACCCCCCGGTGGACGTCCTCAGCGCCGGCGCAGCAGCGCGAGGAACATCGCGTCGGTGCCGTGCCGGTGCGGCCAGAGCTGCAGCGTGCCGGGGCGCGGCCCTCCGGCGTCGGGCACCTCGGGCAGCAGCGCAGCCGCGTCGTCGGCGTACGCGTCGTCGCGCTCGGCCAGCACCGCGTCGATGACGCCCACGGTCTCGGCGAGCACCGGCGAGCAGGTGGCGTAGAGCACGGCGCCACCGGGGCGGGCGGCGTCGAGGGCCGACCCCAGCAGGGCCCGCTGGAGCACCACCAGCTCGTCGAGGTCCTCGGGGCGCCGCCGCCAGCGCGCCTCGGGACGGCGCCGCAGCGCCCCCAGCCCCGTACAGGGAGCGTCGACCAGCACGCGGTCGAAGGTCGCGGGCGGCCAGGCTGGATGCGTGCCGTCGGCCGCCACCACCCCGAGCACGCCTCCGGAGCCGGCGAGGGACCGGGCCACCAGCGCAGCCCGGTGCGGCGCCCGTTCGGCCGCCAGCAGGCGGGCCCCCGCCTCGTCGGCGAGGCCGGCCAGCAGCGCCGCCTTGCCGCCCGGGCCGGCGCAGAGGTCGAGCCAGGTGCGGTCGTCGCCCTCGACGGCTGCCCGGCCCAGGGCGATCGCGACCAGCTGCGAGCCCTCGTCCTGCACGCCGGCGCGCCCCGCGGCCACGGCCGGCACCTCGCCCGGGTCGCCGCCGTCGAGCACCGCGCCGTACGGCGACCAGCGGGTCGGGGTGCCGCCGAGCTCCTCGCGGGTCGCGCGCCCGGGGCGTGCCACCAGCACCACGTCGGGCGAGACGTTGTCGGCGGCCAGCAGGGCGTCGAGCTCGCCGTGCGCGTCGGTCGCCGCCAACGCCTCGCCGAGCGCGTCGACCACCCAGCGCGGGTGTGCGTGCGCGACGGACTCGAAGCCGTGGGGGTCGGCGGCCGGGTCGGGTGCGACCCGGCGGACCCACGCGTCGAGGTCGTGGCGGGAGACCTTCCGCAGCACCGCGTTGGTGAAGCCGGCCGGGCGGTGGCCGACCCGGGTGCGCACGAGGTCGACCGAGGTGCTGATCGCGGCATGGTCGGGCACCCGCATCGCCAGCAGCTGGTGGGCGCCGAGCCGCAGGGCGTCGAGGACGCCCGGGTCGACCCGGGTGAGCGGGCGGTCGACGCAGGTGGCGAGCACCGCGTCGTAGGTGCCGCGGCGCCGCAGGGTGCCGGCGGCGAGCTCGGTGGCGAAGGCCGCATCGCGCCCCGAGAGCCGGTGCCGCTGGAGCACCGCGGGCAGCACCAGGTTGGTGTAGGCGTCGTCGACGCGCACCGCGGTCAGCACGTCGTACGCCGCGAGCCGGGCGCGGTCAGGCATCGTCGGGCCTGCCGGCCAGGTGCTCGCGCACCAGCCGCTTCGGCGCCTTCGCCGCCCAGGCCTCGGTGATCACCTCGACCAGCTCGTCGCGGTCGATCTCGGCGAGCCGCGACTCCTGCACCAGCACGGCGGGGTAGCCGCGAAAGTGGTCGATGGTGAAGAACGGCGTGGCCGGGTCGGCGACCAGCGCCTCCTTCTCGGCGAGGCCGGGCGTGGTGATCACGAGCAGGTCGTCGTAGGGCTCCCCGGTGTCGGGGTCGATCGCGGTGGGGCCCGGGGCGCGGTACAGCAGGAACCCCCTGCCCTTGCCGCCGCGCGGCACCTTCCAGGTCGGCCGGTCGCCCCACGAGATGCCGAGCTCGGTCTCGGGCAGCGCGGCGCAGATCTCGGCGACGTCGTCGGGGGTGGCGGGGCGGCTCACGCCTCTCCCCCGAACCGCGCGCCGGGCTCGAGCCGCAGGCCACGGGCCCAGTCGGCCGCGGGCATCTCGCGCTTGCCGAAGCCCTTGACCGCGCCCAGCCGGACCGGGCCGGTGCCGGTGCCGACCAGCACGTCGCGCTTGCCCACGCGCAGGTCTCCGGGCGCCAGGGGGCCGGCCTCCGGCTGCGTGGCCACCGGCTCGACCGGGCCGAGCTTGACCCGCTCGCCGCCGAACGTCGTCCAGGCGCCCGGGGCCGGGGTGCACGCCCGCACCCGGCGGTCGACGGCGACCGCGGGCTCGCTCCAGACCACGCGGGCGTCGTCCACGGTGATCTTGGGTGCCAGGCTCACGCCCTCGGCCTGCTGGGGCCGCGCCTCGAGGGTGCCGTCCTCGATGCCGTCGAGCGTGGCGACCAGGAGGCCGGCGCCGCCCTCGGCGAGCCGCGCGAGCAGGTCGCCGGCCGTGTCGCGGGGCCGGATCGTCTCGGTCATCACGCCGTAGGTCGGCCCGGCGTCGAGCTCGGGCACCAGCCGGAAGGTCGTGGCGCCGGTGACCTCGTCGCCGGCCCAGATCGCGTGCTGCACGGGCGCCGCGCCGCGCCAGGAGGGCAGCACCGAGAAGTGGAGGTTGACCCACCCGTGGGGCGGGATGTCGAGGGCGGCCTGCGGCACCAGTGCGCCGTACGCCACGACGGGGCAGCAGTCGGGGGCGAGGTCGCGCAGCGCCGCCTGGAAGTCCGGGTCGCGCGGGTGCTCGGGCTTGAGCACGGTGACGCCGAGCTCCTCGGCCCGCAGGCCGACGGGGCTGGCGACGAGGTGGCGGCCGCGGCCCGCGGGGGCGTCGGGCCGGGTGACCACGCCGACGAGCTCGTGGTGCGACGACGCGACCGCCTCCAGCGCGGGGAGCGCGACTTCCGGAGTGCCGGCGAGGACGACGCGCACCGGGTCAGAACCCCAGCCCGCCGGTGGCGTGGGGGCTCACGCGCACCGTGGGCTGCTCGAGGCCGAACCAGTCGGCCTGGCGGATGTCGCGCATCGCGGCCTTCCGGGCCTCCGGGTCGAGCTGGTCGATGAAGAGGATGCCGTCGAGGTGGTCGGTCTCGTGCTGGAGTGCGCGGGCGAGGTAGTCGGTGCCCTCGATCACGAGCGGCTCGCCGTGCATGTCGAACCCGCGCGCGACCGCCCGCAGCGCACGGCGGCAGTCGTAGACCAGGCCGGGGATCGACAGGCAGCCCTCCGGACCGTCCTGGACCTCCTCGGAGAGGTCGAGGACCGGGTTGACGAGGTGTCCGACCTCGCCCTCGACCTGCCAGGTGAAGACCCGCAGCCCGACGCCGAGCTGCGGCGCGGCGAGGCCGGCACCGGGGGCGTCGAGCATGGTGTCGGTCAGGTCGGCCACCAGCCGGCGGAGCTCGGCGTCGAAGTCGACGACCTCCTCCGCCCGGCGGCGCAGCACCGGGTCTCCGAACAGGCGGATGGGGCGGACGGCCACGGGCTTCCTCTCAGCGGCTGGGTGGGCGGGTCGAGTCTAGAGAGTGGCCGGGTCGACCTGGACGCGGACGGCGTCGAGCTTGCGCGCCGAACGCACCCGCTGCAGCTCGTGCAGCGCGGCGGAGAGGGCCGGGCCCTGGGCGCGGGGCACGCGGACCACGACGCGGCACTCGCCGTCGGGGAGGTCCACGGGCCCGAGCACCTCGGCCGCCTCCGGCGCCGCGAGCAGGGTGATCGCGTCGTCGACCGCGCCCGGCTCGCCCGTGATCGTGGCCATCCGCGAGGCCGGCGGCAGGTGGGCCTCGACCCGCTGGGTGGTCTCGCGCTCGGCGAAGCCCGCGACGTCCCACCGCACCAGCGCCTGCAGCGCGGGGTGGGCCGGGTCGCCGACGGCCAGCACGCGGCCGCCCGGCGCGACGAGGGCGGCGGCGTTGACCCAGCGACGCAGCGCCTCCTCCTCGGTGCGCAGGTCGGCGCGCGCCAGCGGGAGCCAGGTGTCGAGCAGGACGACTGCGGCGTACCCGCCCTCGGCCACCGGCTCGGCGCCGGGTGTGGCGACCACGATCTCGGGGCGGGCGGCCACCGTGGCGCGGACCCGGTCGTCGCTCGAGGAACGGATCGGGGTGCGGGCGAAGGAGCGGCCGAGCTCCTCAGCGGTGCGGTGGTCGCCGAGCACGGGTGCGCGCAGCCCACGGTGGCCGCAGGTCGGGCAGGCCCAGGCGGGGTCGTCGGTGCCGCACCAGCGGCAGCGGGGCGGGTCGGTCGGCCCACGCAGGGCCAGCGGGCCGGCGCACGCGGTGCAGCGCGCCGGCGTGCGGCAGCGCTCGCACGCCAGGCTCGGCACGTAGCCGGTGCGTGGCGTCTGCACCAGCACCGGGCCGTGCCGCAACCCCTCCTCGATGGTGTCGTGCGCCTGTGCGGGGACCCTCGCGGCCCGGGCGAGGGGGTCGCGGCGCAGCTCGGCGTCGGAGGCCCCGGCGACGGCCACGTGCACGCGCTGGCGCACCAGGTCGCGCGGGGCGGCCAGCTCGTGGGCCCACCCGGAGCGCAGCAGGTAGGCGGCCTCCACGGTGCGCGCGAAGCCGCCGACCAGGACACCGGCGCCCTCGAGCCCGGCGCGGGTGAGCAGCACCTCGCGTGTGTGGGGGTACGGAGCCCGCGGCTCGGCGTGCAGGTCGTCGCCGTCGTCCCACACCACGACCAGCCCGAGGTCGCGTACGGGGGCGAACGCCGCCGCGCGGGTGCCGACCACGACGCGCCGCGCACCCCGGGAGACGGCGAGGAACTCGCGGTAGCGGGCACTCGGCCCGAGGTCGGCGGTGAGCGCGACGTGGTGTCCCTCCCCCAGCACCGCCACGAGCGCGGCAGCCACCCGGTCGACGTCGCGATGGTCGGGCACGCAGACCAGCGCACCGCGCCCCGCGGCGTACGTCGCGGCGCAGGTGTGGGCGATCAACAGCGGCCAGTCGGTGGCGGGGGCGGCGGACCACACCGCGCGCGGCGATCCGCCCGCGGCCAGGTGGTCGAGGAACGCCGCCCCGGGCTCGTGCCCGGCCCAGGCGGATCGCGCCGCGTCGAGGTCGACGACCGGCGCCGGCGCCGGCGGGGACTCCTGCTTCTCCGCGGTCGCGTGCCGCGGCGGCACGGCCAGCCGGAGCACGTCGGAGCGGGTGCCTGCGTAGCGGTCGGCCACGGCCGCGGTCAGGGCCGCGACGGCAGGGGTCAGCACCGGCTCGGCGCTGACCACGCGACGGAGCGGGCTGAGCCGGCCGCCGTGCTCGCTGGTGGCCACCCGCTCGACCACGAAGCCGTCGACGTCCTGGCCTGCGAAGCGGACCCTGACCCGGCAGCCGGGGACCGCGGTGTCGGCCATCGCGGTGGGCACGAGGTAGTCGAAGGGACGGTCGAGGTGGGCCAGCGGCACCTCGACCAGCACCCGCGCCACCGGGTCGGTGGCCGCGGGCTCGACCTCGGTCGCCTTGCGGGCGCGCGTCGCCGCCGCCTTGGCCCGGGAGTCGCGCACCGTCCTGCGCATGCCCGGGAGCAGGTCGGGCTCCGGGGGTCGCTGGGTCACGGGCGCCTGTCTACCAGCGCCCGCCGACCGCCCGCGCAGGGGTCGGGACCCGCCTCGCGCGGAGGGCTCAGGCGCCGACCGCGGCCTTGAGCTGCTCGACCTTGTCGGTGCGCTCCCACGTGAACTCCGGCAGCTCGCGGCCGAAGTGGCCGTAGGCCGCGGTGAGCCCGTAGATCGGGCGCAGCAGGTCGAGCTCCTCGATGATCGCTGCGGGGCGCAGGTCGAAGACCTCGAGCACGGCGCGCTGGATCTCCTCGTCGGACACGGTGCCGGTGCCGAAGGTCTCGATGAAGACGCCGACCGGCTGGGCCTTGCCGATCGCGTAGGCGACCTGCGCCTCGCAGCGCCGGGCCAGGCCGGCGGCGACGACGTTCTTGGCCACCCAGCGCATGGCGTACGCAGCGGAGCGGTCGACCTTCGACGGGTCCTTGCCCGAGAAGGCGCCGCCGCCGTGGCGGGCCATGCCGCCGTAGGTGTCGACGATGATCTTGCGGCCGGTCAGGCCGGCGTCGCCCATCGGGCCGCCGACCACGAAGCGGCCGGTCGGGTTGACCAGCAGCCGGTATCCCTCCGAGGGCAGGTCGAAGGTCTCGAGGACCGGGTCGACGACGTGCTTCTTCACGTCGCCCTCGAGCGTCTCGAGCTCGGTCTCGTCGGAGTGCTGGGTGGAGAGCACGACGGTGTCGATGCGCACCGGGCGGTTGTCAGCGTCGTACTCGATGGTGACCTGGGTCTTGCCGTCGGGGCGCAGGTAGGGAAGCGTGCCGTCCTTGCGTACGGCGCTGAGCCGCTCGGCGAGGGTCTGCGCGATCTTGATCGGCAGGGGCATCAGCTCGGGGGTGTCGTCGCAGGCGTAGCCGAACATCAGGCCCTGGTCGCCGGCGCCCTGCTTGTCCATCGCGTCCACGGAGCCGGAGCGGCTCTCGTGGCCGGAGTCCACGCCCTGGGCGATGTCGCCGGACTGGCCGCCGATGGCGACCATCACGCCGCAGGTGTGTCCGTCGAATCCCTTCGTCGAGTGGTCGTAGCCGATGTCGAGGATCTTCTTGCGGACGACCTGCTTGATGTCGACGTACCCGGTCGTGCTCACCTCGCCCGCGACGACCACCAGCCCGGTGGTCAGCAGGGTCTCCACGGCGACCCGGCTGTACTTGTCCAGGCTCAGCATCGCGTCGAGCACGGCGTCGCTGATCTGGTCGGCGATCTTGTCGGGGTGGCCCTCGGTCACGGACTCCGAGGTGAAGAGACGTCCGGTCATGGCGACACCCTAACCAGCGGGCAGTCGGCGGACGACGGCGTCCCAGATCACGTGGGCCAGCGCGGTCTTCGAACCCCGCGGCACCTCGGTCGCCGAGCCGTCGGCACCGAGCAGCACGGCCTGGTTGTCGGGGCTGCCGAAGACCGCTCCCCCGCTCACGTCGTTGACGACGAGCAGGTCGCAGCCCTTGCGGGCCAGCTTCTCGCGGGCGAGGTCGAGGACCGATCCGGTGTCGTCGCCGGTCTCGGCCGCGAAGCCGACCACGACCGTGCCGGGGCGGGCCCGCTCGGTCGAGATCTCGTGGAGGATGTCGGGGTTCTGCTGCAGGCCGATGCTCGGCGCGGAGCCGTCACCCGCCTTCTTGATCTTGCTGGTGCTGACGTCGGTGGGCCGGAAGTCGGCCGGGGCCGCCGCCATCACCACGGCGTCCGCGCCGGCCGCGGCGCCCACGACCGCGTCGCGCAGCTGGCCGGTGGTCTCGACACGCACCACCTTCGCACCGGCGGGGTCGGGGAGGGCGACGTTCGCACTGACCAGCGTGACCTCCGCGCCCCGCGCGACGGCGGCCCGCGCGAGCGCGTAGCCCTGGAGCCCCGAGGAGCGGTTGCCGAGGAACCGCACCGGGTCGAGGTACTCGCGGGTCCCGCCGGCGGAGACGACGACGTGGCGTCCGGCGAGGTCGAGGTCACCGGCCGCACCGCCGCGGGCGAGCACCTGGGTGCAGATCTCGAAGATCTCGCCCGGCTCGGGCAGGCGGCCCTTGCCGGTGTCGGCGCCGGTCAGCCGGCCCTCGGCGGGCTCGATGACCAGGACGCCGCGCTCACGAAGGGTGGCGACGTTGGCGCGGGTGGCGGCGTGCTCCCACATCTCGGTGTGCATGGCCGGCGCCAGCACCACCGGGCAGCGGGCGGTGAGCAGGGTGGTCGTGAGCAGGTCGTCCGCGACTCCGTGCGCGGCCCTGGCCAGCAGGTTCGCGGTGGCGGGCGCGACGACGACGAGGTCGGCGGACTGCCCGAGGCGCACGTGCGGCACCTCGTGCACGTCGGTCCACACGTCCGTGGAGACGGGCTTGCCGGACAGGGCCGCCCACGTGGGCGCGCCGACGAACTGCAGCGCGGCCTCGGTGGGCACCACGGTCACGTCGTGACCCGACTCGGTGAAGCGGCGGAGCAGCTCGCAGGCCTTGTACGCCGCGATCCCGCCGCTGACCCCGAGGACGACGCGAGGCCGCGCCCCGGACGGGGGCGCGGCCTCGCGACGATCGTTCATCGGACCTCGATCAGACGCCGACGTCACTCACCGGACTGGTACGCCTCGGCGGCGGCGGCGCGGGCGGCCTCCTCCTCGGCGGCCAGCTCGGCCGGGTCGACGTCCTCGCAGGTCAGGAGGTCGTCGTTGATCTCGCGCAGCGCGATCGAGAGCGGCTTCTCCTGGACGTGGGTGTCGACCAGCGGGCCGACGTACTCGAGGAGGCCCTCACCGAGCTGGGAGTAGTACGCATTGATCTGGCGCGCGCGCTTGGCGCTGTAGAGCACCAGCTTGTACTTGCTGTCGGTCTTGGTGAGCAGGTCGTCGATCGAGGGGTTGGTGACACCCTCGGCGGCGATGTGGGGTGCAGACACGCGTGAGCCTCACAGATGGTGGGTGGGGGAATCGCTTCGAAGCGTCATCAAGGCTACCAACTGCTCGGCCGCAGCGTGAACTTCGCGGTTGACGATGGTCTCGTCGAACTCCGCCTCGGCCGCCAGCTCCTCCCGCGCGGTGGCCAGGCGGCGCTCGCGTTCCTCCTCCCCCTCGGTGCCCCGGCCGACCAGGCGGCGCACCAGCTCCTCCCACGACGGGGGGGCCAGGAAGACGAACAGGGCCTCGGGCATGGTCCGCCGGACCTGGCGAGCGCCCTGGAGGTCGATCTCGAGCATCGCGGGTCGGCCGGCGGCCAGGGCGGCGTCGACCGGGCCGCGCGGCGTTCCGTAGCGGTGGCGTCCGTGGACGACGGCCCACTCCAGCAGCTCGTCGGCGGCCACCATGCGGTCGAACTCCGCCTCGGACACGAAGCGGTAGTGCACCCCGTCGACCTCGCCGGGGCGCGGGGCACGCGTGGTGGCGGAGACGGAGATCCAGACCTCGGGGTGGAGCTCGCGGACGGCGGCGGCGACGGTGCCCTTGCCGACCGCGGTCGGCCCGGCGAGGACGACGAGCCGGGAGGGGCCGGACGTGCGCCCGGTCGTCGGCGGGGTCGGGTCGACCTCAGCCACGAGGGGCGTCGGGACGGTCGGCGAACTCGCGCTCGAGCGCCGCCACCTGCTTGGCCCCGAGGCCCCGGACCCGGCGGCTCTCCGCGATGCCGAGCCGCTCCATCACCTGACGGGCACGCACCTTGCCCAGCCCCGGCATCGCCTGGAGCAGGTCGACGACGCGCATCTTGCCGATGACGTCGTTGGTCCCGCCCTCGCGCAGCACGTCGGTGATCGAGGCTCCGGAGTGCTTGAGGCGGTTCTTGACCTCGGCCCGCTCACGACGGGAGGCGGCGGCCTTCTCGAGGGCCGCCTGGCGCTGTTCGGGGGTGAGCGGAGGCAGTGCCACGTTCAGGCCCTTCGACGTTGCAAGCGGGCGGTCGGACGCTGCCCGCTGGGACGTGAGCACCCTAGTCATAGGGGCCGAGCACGGGCAACGCGGGCGGGCGGCGGGGGCGCGGTGAGATTCACCGCCCAGGCGGTGAAGGTCACGGTTCCGGTGCGAACCTTCGCGACGGGACCGCGAGAATCACCGCCCAGGCGGTGAATCTCACCGACACCCGACCTCAGAGCGAGAGCGGGGTGTGGCAGACGTCGCGGGCCTGCTGCTCGACGCCGGCGAGGGCGCGGGCGGTCTCGGCCGAACCGACCTCGTCGGCGGCCGCGGCGATCGCGTCGCGGTCGTCGCGCGGAACGGAGGTGTCCTTCGGGTCGTAGTCGTCGGGCTGCACGCCGGCGTCGTCGAGGGCCTGCTGGAGCGCCTCGAGGCTGGAGATCACCTGGTCCCACTCGTCGCGGATGTCGTCGGGCGCCCGGTCACGCAGGTCGCGGTAGACCGGCAGCGCCTCGAGCAGGGCGCCGGGTCCGCCCTGCGCGGCGACGTCGCTGAGCTCGGTCTGGTGCTCCTCGACAGCGTCGCAGTACTGCTCCTGGTCACTCGAGCACGCCGTCAGCGGCATCAGGGCGGCGGCGAGCAGCGCGGCGAGGTGGGTGCGGCTCACCCGGCCAGCCCGGCGAGGTCGTCGGCGATCCGGAGCGCGCCGTCGCGCAGTGCCACGGGGTCGGGGCCGAGACGGAGCAGGTCGCGCGAGGTGCTGGGCAGCACGCGGCCCACCGCGCCGCCGAAGACCCTCCGCAGGTCGTCGACGGTGCCGCCCTGCGCGCCGTACCCGGGTGCGAGCAGCGGCCCGCCGATGTCGAACGACTCGCCCGTCTCACCCACCGTCGCACCGACGACCGCGCCGTACGAGCCCAGCGTGGTGGCGCCCTCGTTGAGCGCACCCAGGTGGTCGAGCACCGTGCCGGCGACCGTGCGGCCGGACGGCGCGGTGGCGTGCTGGACCTCCGGGCCCTCGGGGTTGGAGGTGAGCGCCAGGACGAAGAGGCCCGCGCCGTGGCGGCGCGCGGTCTCCACCATCGGCGTGAGCGACCCGAAGCCGAGGTAGGGGCTCGCGGTGATCGCGTCGGCGGCCAGCGGCGACGCGGGGTCGAGGTAGGCGTCGGCGTAGGCCTGCGAGGTCGAGCCGATGTCGCCGCGCTTGACGTCGAGCAGGACCAGCGCCCCGGCCTCCCGGGCGGTGGCCACCACCCTCTCCAGCACCGCCACGCCCCGGCTGCCGAAGCGCTCGAAGAACGCCGACTGCGGCTTGACCACCGCGACGTGCGGGGCGATCGCCTCGGTCGCGCCGAGCGCGAAGGACTCCAGGCCGGCCACGTCGTCGCCCAGCCCCCAGGCCCCGAGCAGGGCGGCGTGGGGGTCGATGCCCGCGCAGAGCGGGCCGCGGTCCGCGACGGCGGCGTGGAGGCGGTCCCCGAAGGTCATGGCTGCTCCTGGGTGGTGGCGGTCGAGGCGAGGTCGGCGACCAGGCGGGCGGCCGTGGTCGGGTCGTGCAGCAGGGCCGTGCCGACCTGCACGGCGACGGCCCCGGCGGCGAGGAAGGAGCGGACGTCGTCGGCGTCGGCGATGCCGCCAGCGCCGATCAGCGGGGCGTCGGGCAGCGCGGCGGCCACCTCGGCGACGCAGCGCAGCGCGAGCGGCCGGATCGCGGGGCCGCTGAGGCCGCCGGGGCGGCCGTCGGGCATCGCCGCGGGCAGCGCGTTGCCGACGACCACGGCGCTCGCGCCGGCGTCGAGGGCGGTCCGGGCGCTCTCCGCGGCGCGGGCGAGGTCGGGGCGCACCTTGGCCAGCACCGGCAGGTCGCGCGGCACGTCACGGCGTACGGCGGCGACGACGCTCGCGGCGTGGAAGGGCTCGCGCACGTCGAGCACCCCGAAGCCGACGGCGTCGGGCACCGACAGGTTCACCTCGATGCCGGCCACCCCCGGCGAGCGGCCGAGGCGGCGGGCCAGCTCGGCGTACTCCCCCAGCGAGCGACCGACGACCGAGACCACCACCCGCGCGCCCTGCTGCACCAGCCACGGCAGCTCGGTGGCGAGGAAGTGGTCGAGGCCGGGGTTCTGCAGGCCGATCGCGTTGACCAGGCCCGAGGGGGTCTCGACGATGCGGGGCGAGGGGCCGCCGGCCCGTGCGGCCACGCTGATCGAGCGGGTCACGAAGGCGCCGAGGTCACCCACCGGCCCGAAGACGTGCAGCTCGCGGCCGGTGCCGCCGCAGCCGGAGGCCACCATCACCGGGTTGGGGAGCGCCAGGCCGCCGACGTCGATCGCTGCCACGGCGCTCATGCCGGCGACCCTTCCTCGGCGGGGTCGGCGTCGAGGTGCGCCCAGCGCACCCGGTCGCCGCGGAAGACCGGGCCGTCGACGCAGGCGCGGACGGTGCGCGGCGCTCCGTCCTCTCCGACCACCGGCACCGCGCACCCCTGGCAGAGCCCGGTGCCGCAGGTGACCGGGCGCTCGAGTGCGGTCTGGCTCCAGGCGCCGTGCTCCTCGGCGGCCGCCGCGACCGCGTGCAGGGTCTCGGCCGACCCACCCGCGTAGACGACCTCGGCGTCGGCCGCAGCCAGCACCTCGGCGACGACGTCGGCGGCCCGGCCCCGCTGCCCGACGGAGCCGTCGGCGGTGACCACGGTGACCGCCCGGGCGGTACGCCGCGCCTCGAGCGCCGAGAGCAGGTGCGCCTCGTCGCGGCCCGCGACGACCATGGTCACCGCGCAGCCGCGCTCGCGCAGCCGCTCGGCGAGGGGGAAGAGCGGCGCCGCGGCGTACCCCTCCCCGACCAGCACGCAGGCGACGGGCTCGGTGGGCAGGGCGAAGGGCCGGCCGAGGGGTCCGGTCACCTCGAACCTGCTGCGCACCGGTAGCTCTGCGAGCCAGCGGGTACCGGGACCCGACGGCAGCACCACGAGCTCGAGCGTCGCGCCGTAGCCCGCCGTGGGCCGCACCCGGTGGATCCACAGGGCGCGGCGCGCCAGCCGTCCGGGGCCGGTGGAGACTGCGACGAAGGTGCCGGGGCGGAACCGCTCGGCGATCCCCGGCGCCACCACCGTGAGGTGCTGGTGGGCACCGATCCGCCGCGTCACCAGCAGCTCGGCCGTGACGTGGACGGGCGCGTGAGCAGACGAGGTCACGCCGGCACGCCTCCCGGGGTCCGTGCGAGGTCGCGCACCAGGCGGCGCGGCCAGAGGGGTCCTTCGTACACGAAGGCGGTGTAGGCCTGCAGCAGGGTGGCACCGGCGTCGAGGCGGGCGCGGGCGTCCTCCGGCGTGGTGATGCCGCCGACAGCGACCAGCGTCAGCCGGTCGCCGGCCCGGTCGTGGAGCAGGCACAGCACCTCCAGCGCACGATCGCGCACGGGCGGCCCGGAGAGCCCGCCGGCTCCGGCCTGCTCGACCAGCGCGGGGTCGCTGCGCAGGCCGTCGCGGCGGATCGTGGTGTTGGTCGCGATCACGCCGTCGAGGCCGAGCGCCAGGGCGAGGTCGGCGACCGCCTCCACGTCGTCGTCGGAGAGGTCGGGGGCGATCTTGACCAGCAGCGGCACCGGCGAGGTGCGCCCGGAGGTCGCCTCGTCGGCGGCGGTTCGCACGGTGCGTAGCAGCGGCTCGAGCTTCTCGACGGCCTGGAGGTCGCGCAGCCCGGGGGTGTTCGGGGAGCTGACGTTGACGACGAGGTAGTCGGCGTACGGCGCGAGCAGCCGCGCGCTCTTGTCGTAGTCGCGCGAGGCCTCGGCCTCGGGGACCACCTTGGACTTGCCGATGTTCACACCGAGCACCGGCCCGGTCCCCGGGGTCCGTCCGCGGGCGCGGGCGGCCAGGCGCCGGGCGACGACCTCGGCGCCCTCGTTGTTGAAGCCCATCCGGTTGACGATCGCGCGGTCCGCGGGCAGGCGGAACAGGCGGGGCCGGGGGTTGCCCGGCTGGGGCTCGCCGGTGACGGTACCGATCTCCACGTGGCCGAAGCCCAGGGCGGCCAGTGCATCGATGCCCACGGCGTTCTTGTCGAAGCCGGCGGCGAGCCCCAGCGGGTGCGGGAAGGTCAGCCCGAGCGCGCTGACCGGTGCGGGCGACCGGCGGTGCCGGTCGAGACCGTCGAGGGCGCGCAGCGGCAGCCGGGCCCCGCGGATCGCGCCGAAGCCCACGTGGTGTGCCCGCTCCGGGTCGGTGCGGGTCGCGAGGTGGTCGAAGGCGAAGCGGTACAGCGTCACCGGCGCGCCCAGTCCTGCAGCGAGCGCACACCGATGTCGCCCGCGCGCATCGCCTCGATCCCCTGCACGGCGGCCCCGAGGCCCTGGACGGTGGTGATGCACGGGATGTTCGCACCCACCGCGGCCGTGCGGATCTCGTAGCCGTCGACGCGCGGCGAGCCACCGCTGGCCGAGCCGTGCGGGGTGTTGACCACGAGATCGATCTCGCCGCTGGTGATCAGCTGCACGGTGGTGGGCTCGCCGTCGGGCCCGGTGCCCTGGAAGTGCTTGCGCACCACCCGGGCGTCGATGCCGTTGCGGCGGAGCACCTCGGCCGTGCCGGCCGTCGCGAGGATCTCGAAGCCGAGGTCGGCCAGCCGCTTGACCGGGAAGATCATGGTCCGCTTGTCGCGGTTGGCCATGCTCACGAAGACCCGGCCCGACGTGGGCAGCGGGCCGTACGCCGCGGCCTGGGACTTGGCGAACGCGGTGCCGAAGTAGGCGTCGAAGCCCATCACCTCTCCCGTCGACCGCATCTCCGGCCCCAGCACGGTGTCGACGGACCTGCCGTCGGGCGTACGGAACCGGTTGAAGGGCATCACGGCCTCCTTGACCGCGATCGGCGCGTCCCCGGGCAGGTCGCCCCCGTCGCCCGTGGCCGGCAGCACGCCGGCCTCGCGCAGCGCCGCGATCGACTCCCCCATCATCACGCGGGCTGCCGCCTTGGCCAGCGGCACCGCCGTGGCCTTGGAGACGAACGGCACCGTGCGCGAGGCGCGCGGGTTGGCCTCGAGGACGTAGAGCACGTCGGCGCCGAGCGCGAACTGGATGTTGATCAGCCCGAGCACCCCCACCCCCTTGGCGATGGCCTCGGTGGCCTCGCGGATCCGGCGGATCTCGCTCGCCCCGAGCGTGATCGGCGGCAGGGCGCAGGAGGAGTCACCGGAGTGGATGCCGGCCTCCTCGATGTGCTCCATCACACCGCCGAGATAGAGGTCGGTGCCGTCGTAGATCGCGTCCACGTCGATCTCGACCGCGTCGTCGATGAACCTGTCCACCAGCACCGGGTGCTCGGGGCTGGCCTGCGTGGCGCGCTCGATGTAGGCGTCGAGCGCGGCGTCGTCGTACACGATCTCCATGCCGCGCCCGCCCAGGACGTACGACGGGCGGACCAGCACCGGGTATCCGATCTCGGCCGCGATCTCTCGCGCCTCGGCGGCCGAGGAGGCGAGCCCGTGCTTGGGCGCCGGCAGCCCCGCCTCGTGCAGCACCCGCCCGAAGGCGCCGCGCTCCTCGGCGAGGTGGATCGCCTCGGGGGTGGTGCCGACGATCGGGACGCCGGCGTCCTCGAGGCCCTGGGCCAGGCCGAGCGGGGTCTGCCCGCCGAGCTGGCAGATCACGCCCGCGACCGGGCCGACCCGCTGCTCCGCGTGCACGACCTCGAGGACGTCCTCGAGCGTGAGCGGCTCGAAGTAGAGCCGGTCGGAGGTGTCGTAGTCGGTGGAGACGGTCTCGGGGTTGCAGTTGACCATGATGGTGTCGTAGCCCTGCCCGGGGATGTCGCCGCCGCCCTTCGACGCCGACAGCGCCAGCGAGGCGTGCACGCACGAGTAGTCGAACTCGATGCCCTGCCCGATCCGGTTGGGGCCCGACCCGAGGATGATCACCGCCGGCCGCTCGCGCGGCTCGACCTCCGTCTCCTCGTCGTAGGTCGAGTAGTGGTACGGCGTGGCCGCCGCGAACTCGGCCGCGCAGGTGTCGACGGTCTTGTAGACCGGGCGGATGCCGAGCGCGTGCCGCACGCCGCGCACGACGTCGGGCGTCATGCCCCGGATCTTGCCGATCTGGGCGTCGGAGAAGCCGTGCCGCTTGGCCAGGCGCAGCAGGTCGGGGGTGAGCTCCGGAGCGGCGGTCACGCGGCCCGCGATGTCGTTGATCAGCGCGAGCTGGTCGACGAACCACGGGTCGATGGCGGTGGCCTCGAAGACCTCGTCGGGCGTCGCGCCGGCGCGCAGCGCGTCCATCACCTTGCGCAACCGGCCGTCGTGCGGCGTGCGGATCTCCTCGAGCAGCTGCTCCTTGTCGAGCTCGACCCACTCCTGGTGCCAGTCGAAGACGGCGTCCTTGCTCTCGAGGCTCCGGAGCGCCTTCTGCAGCGCCTCGGTGAAGTTGCGGCCGATCGCCATCGCCTCGCCGACCGACTTCATGTGCGTGGTCAGCTCGGGGTCGGCGCCGGGGAACTTCTCGAACGCGAACCGCGGCACCTTGACCACCACGTAGTCGAGCGTGGGCTCGAAGCTCGCCGGCGTCTCGCGCGTGATGTCGTTGGGGATCTCGTCGAGCGTGTAGCCGATCGCCACCTTGGCGGCGATCTTGGCGATCGGGAAGCCGGTCGCCTTCGACGCCAGCGCGCTGGAGCGGGAGACGCGCGGGTTCATCTCGATCACGACCAGCCGGCCGTCGCGCGGGTTCACGGCGTACTGGATGTTGCAGCCGCCGGTGTCGACGCCGACCGATCGGATGATGCCGATCGCGAGGTCGCGCATGGCCTGGTACTCGCGGTCGGTGAGGGTCATCGCGGGAGCGACGGTGATCGAGTCCCCGGTGTGCACGCCCATCGGGTCGAGGTTCTCGATCGAGCAGACGATCACCACGTTGTCGGCGGTGTCGCGCATGACCTCGAGCTCGTACTCCTTCCAGCCGAGGATCGACTCCTCGAGGAGCACCTCGGTGGTCGGGCTGGCCGCGAGGCCGGCGCCGGCGATGCGGCGCAGCCCCGCCTCGTCGTGGGCCATGCCGGAGCCGGTGCCGCCCATGGTGAAGCTCGGGCGCACGACGACCGGGTAGCCGAGGTCCTCCACCGCTGCCAGGCAGTCGTCCATCGAGTGGCAGATCGCGCTGCGCGCGCACTCGCCGCCGAGGTCCTCGACGATCTTCTTGAACTGCTGGCGGTTCTCGCCGCGGTCGATCGCCTCGATCGAGGCGCCGATCAGCTCCACGCCGTACTTCTCGAGGACGCCCTGCTCGGCCAGCGCCATCGCGGTGTTGAGCGCGGTCTGCCCGCCCAGCGTGGCGAGCAGCGCGTCCGGGCGCTCCTTCTCGATGACCTTCTCGACGAACCCCGGGGTGATCGGCTCGACGTAGGTCGCGTCGGCGAACTCCGGGTCGGTCATGATCGTGGCGGGGTTGGAGTTCACCAGGATCACGCGCAGGCCCTCGGCCCGGAGCACGCGGCAGGCCTGGGTGCCGGAGTAGTCGAACTCGCACGCCTGGCCGATGATGATCGGCCCCGAGCCGATGACCATCACGGACTGGATGTCGGTGCGCTTCGGCATCAGAGATCCCCACCCATCACGTCGCAGAACCGGTCGAAGAGGTACGCCGCGTCGTGCGGCCCGGCCGCCGCCTCGGGGTGGTACTGGACCGAGAAGGCCGTCAGCCGGCCCGCGTCGTCGCGGAGCTCGAGGCCCTCGACGACGTCGTCGTTGAGGCAGACGTGGCTCACCGTCACCTCGCCCCAGGGCGTGGAGGTGGCGCCGTCGAGCGGCGCGTCGACCGCGAACCCGTGGTTGTGGGCGGTGACCTCGACCTTGCCGGTCGTGCGGTCCATCACCGGCTGGTTGATCCCGCGGTGTCCGTACTTGAGCTTGTAGGTGCCGAGGCCCAGGGCCCGGCCGAAGAGCTGGTTGCCGAAGCAGATCCCGAAGTAGGGCAGGCCGCGCTCCAGCGCCTGCTGCAGCAGCCCGACCTGGCCGACGGTGGCCGCCGGGTCGCCGGGTCCGTTGGAGAAGAAGAGGCCGTCGGGCTGCACCGCGAGCACGTCGTCGAGCGAGGCCGTGGCCGGCAGGACGTGCACCTCGATGCCGCGCTGCGCCATCAGCGCCGGCGTCATGGCCTTGATGCCGAGGTCGAGGGCCGCGACGGTGAACCGCCGCTCCCCCACCGCCGGCACGACGTACGCCTCGGGCGTGGAGACCTCGCTGGCCAGCTCGGCGCCCGCCATCACCGCGGAGCCGCGGACGCGCTCGAGCAGCGCCGCCGGGTCGGACTCCGTGGTGGAGATGCCGACCCGCATCGCCCCGCGCTCGCGCAGGTGGCGGGTCAGGGCGCGGGTGTCGATCCCCGAGATGCCGACGACGCCCTGGTCGCGCAGCTCGTCGTCGAGGCTGCGGGTGGCCCGCCAGCTCGAGACGCGGCGGGCGGGGTCGCGCACGACGTACCCGGCGACCCAGATCCGTCGGGACTCCGGGTCCTCGTCGTTGACGCCCGTGTTGCCGACGTGGGGAGCCGTCATCACCACCACCTGCCGGTGGTACGACGGGTCGGTGAGCGTCTCCTGGTAGCCGGTCATGCCGGTGGAGAAGACCGCCTCGCCGAAGGTCTCGCCCTCGGCGCCGAACGCCTCACCGCGGAAGGTGCGACCGTCCTCGAGGACGAGGATCGCTCCGGGGGGCTCGGGGCTTGCATCGTTGGCATGCTGCAGCACGCCGACCTCCTTCTCCGCCTCACAGGACGGCTCGTTAAAGGATGTTCGACCGGAGCCGACCCTATCAGCGCCCCCGGGCAGGGCTGCGGAGGATCCACGGCCCGGTCGGGCCGGTCACAGGACGGCGTCGAGGAACGCGCTGGTCTCGCGGTGCTGCGGGGCCGCGATGAGCTCGCTGGGCACACCCTCCTCGAGGATCTTGCCGTGGTGGAAGAACGCCATCCGGTCGGCGACCTCGCGGGCGAAGCCCATCTCGTGGGTCACCACCATCATCGTCATGTGCAGGTCGGTGGAGAGCGTCTTCATGACCGACAGCACCTCGCCGGTGAGCTCCGGGTCGAGCGCGGACGTCGGCTCGTCGAAGAGCATCACGTCGGGCTCCATGGCCAGCGCGCGCGCGATCGCCACGCGCTGCTGCTGGCCGCCCGACAGCCGGATCGGGTGCTCCGCCGACTTGTCCGCGAGGCCGACCCGCTCGAGCAGCTCCAGGCCGCGCTTCTTGATCTCGTCGTTGCTGCCCTTGCCCGCGCACCGCGGTGCACAGGTGACGTTGTCGAGCACCGTCATGTTGGGGAAGAGGTTGAACTGCTGGAAGACCATCCCGACGTGCAGGCGCAGCTGGCGCACCTGCTCGCGCTTGCGGCGCGTGCGGTAGCCGCCCTCGAGCCGCATGCCGGACACCTCGATCGAGCCGGCGGTCGGGTCCTCGATGAAGTTCACGCAGCGCAGCACCGTCGACTTGCCCGAGCCCGAGCGGCCGAAGATCACCACGACCTCGCCGCGGCGCACCTCCATGTCGACGCCCCGGACGACCTCGAGGTGCCCGAAGCTCTTGTGCAGGCCCTCGATGCGGACCACGACGTCGTCGCTCACGCGACACCCCCCGCGTGCGGCTGGCCCTGCTCGGCTGCGGCCTGCATGGCCTTGGCGACGTGGGTCCGGTCGTACCCGCGACCGATCCGCGCCTCGAGCCGGCCCTGGAAGAACGTGAAGATGACCGTGAGCCCCCAGTACATGAGCGCCACCGCGACGTAGGCCTCGAGGTTCTTGAAGTCCGCCTTGCCGACCAGCTGGCTGCGGCGGAAGATCTCGGCGCTCGCCGCCGTCACCCCGAGGAAGGAGACCAGCGCGGTGTCCTTCATCATCGCGATGAACTCGTTGCCCGTGGGTGGGATGATCACCCGGAACGCCTGCGGCAGCACGACCTTGCGCATCTTCTGGCCGTAGGTCAGGCCGAGCGCGTCGGCGGCCTCGCCCTGGCCGCCGGCCACCGACTGGATGCCGGCCCGGAAGATCTCGGTCATGTAGGCGCCGTAGTTGAGGCCGAGCGCGATGACGCCGGCGGTCGTGGCCTCGAGGATCAGCGTCTGGTCGAACCCCTCGGGCAGCCAGGCGTACTCCGCCGCGAGGTTCTTCCCCACCGGCGGCAGCGCGAGGTAGAGCAGGAACATCTGCACGATCAGCGGCGTGCCCCGGAAGAAGGAGACGTAGAAGCCGGCGATGCCGTACGCGACCGGGTTGCGCGACAGCCGCGAGAGGGCCCCCAGCAGCGCCATCACGATCGCCAGCACGATGCCGCCCACCGCCATGAACATCGTGTAGCGCAGCCCGCCGGCGATGTAGCGGACGTTGTCGCGGATCCACTGCGTGTCGAAGCCGGCCGCGTTCCCGAAGAAGGCGAGCACGGCGAACAGCGCGACCCAGACGGCCGCGACCTTCAGGCGGAACGGGACCCGCGCCGAGGTGAGCTGGACCTTCTCCCAGGTGCCGCTCACTGCTGGGTCGTCAGGTCCTGGCCGTCGTACCACTTCTCCGACAGCTGGGTGAGCGTACCGTCCTCGTGCATCTGTCCGACGATCGTGTCGACGGCCTCGTAGAGGCTCTCGGACGACGGGTCGGAGCTCTTGTCGAAGCCCACCGACAGCGGCTCGTAGAAGACCGGGTCACCCACGATCTTCACCGGGTTGCCGGCGTCGATGTAGCCCTGCGCCGTCGTCACCGAGGTGATCACCGCGTCGAGCCGGCCGTTGGCGAGGTCCTGCAGCGCGGTGGTGTCGGTGTCGTAGCCGGAGACGTCGGCGTCGTCGATGATGAAGTCGAACTCGTAGCCGTCGATGGCCAGCGTCTTGGTGAGGAACTGGTCGTAGGTGCAGCCGCTGCAGACGCCGATCGACTTGCCGTCGAGGTCGGTGGTCAGATCGGTGACCGACTCGTCGTCGGCGGCCACGACCACCACGGCGGGCGTGTAGTTGTAGGGCTGGGTGAAGTAGAGGACCTTCTGCCGGTCGTTGGTGGGCGTCATCGAGCCCACGGTGGTGTCCCAGCGGCCGTTCCAGTTGCCGGCCGTGATCACGTCCCAGGCGGGGGTCTCCCAGGCGACGTCGACGCCGAGGCGGTTCGCGATCTCGGTCGCGACGTCGATGTCGAAGCCCTCGTACTCCCCGGTCTGCTCGTTGAGCGAGGACTGCGGCGGGTACGCCGGGTCGGTCGAGACCGTCAGCGTGCCGCTGTCGCAGACCTGCTTGAGCAGGTCGGTCGCGTCGCCCTGGGCGCAGACCGTGTCGCCCGAGGCCGCCGCCGTGCTGTCGCTGGTGGTGTCCTCGCTGGCGCTGCCGTCGTCACCTCCACCACAGGCCGCGAGCAGGAACAGCGGTGCCACGAGACCGACGGCTGTGAGATGACGGATGCGCATGGGGGACGCCCTCCCGGGGTGTAGTCAGGTTGCGGGCAATATGCCACGGATCACTCCCGGCGTCACCGGACGTCCAACGGCGCGTCCCTGCCCGGTCTGCCTGATCCGTCGGTCAGCACGGCGTCGAGCGCCGCCGCAACGGGCCACGCGCCCTCGGTCGTGTTGGACAGCACCGACCAGCTGGCACGACCCGGCAGGTGGGCCGAACGGAACGACGCGCCGGCGTCGTACCCCTCCAGCACCACGGCATCGCCCCACCGCCAGAAGCCGAGGCCGTAGCCGTCGAGGCGGTCGGTGCGGTCGAGGAACCCCCGCGACCGCCACATCTCGTCGCGGGTCCCGGGGGTCACCGGCCGCCCCCCGTCGAGCGCCGTCCAGAAGGCGTGGACGTCGGCGGCAGTGGTGTAGACACCTCCGTCGCCACCTCCGACGACCGGCAGGTGCAGCACGTTGGTGCGCGGCCCGTCGTCGAGGTAGCCGCGGGCGGCGTCGCCGGGCAGCTGGTCCGAGCGCAGGTAGGCCGTGGCGGTCAGCCCGCTCGGCTCGATCACCTGCTGCCGCACGAGCTCCTGGAAGCGCACGCCCGACACCCGCTCGGCGATCAGCGCCAGCACGCAGAAGCCGCCGTTGCAGTAGGCGAAGCCGGTGCCGGGCGCGAAGACCTGCGGGTGGCCGTCGAGCGCCGGCAGGTAGGACTCGGCCGCGTCGAGCCGGTGCACCGGGACCGGCATCACGTACGCCAGCATGTCGTCCTGGTCGTCCTCGTCGAGGTAGTCACCGATGCCGGACCGGTGGGACAGCAGGTGCTCGACGGTCACGGCGTCGTCGACGAGAGGCAGGTCGGCGCCGAGGACCTCGCGGGCGCGGGTGCCGAGCGACAGCACGCCGTCCTCGACCAGCCGCATCACCGCCAGCGCGGTCAGGGGCTTGGCGCCGCTGGCCACACCGATCCGGGTCGCCGGCGTCATCGAGACGCCGTACGCCCGGTCGGCGAGGCCCCAGGCGCGCTCGAGCACCGTCTCCCCCGCGACGTCGACCCGGACCACGCCCGAGAACCCGGTGGCGGTGGCCACCCGGTCCATGGTCGCGGCGAGGGTCGTCACGGCTACTGCAGCTTGCCGTCCAGGACGGTGGGACGGCCACGGAGGAACGTCGCGACCACGCGGCCGGGCAGCTCCATGCCGACGTACGGCGAGTTGCGCGAGAGCGAGGCCGACTCCGAGGGGTCCACGGTGCCGCGGTGCGACGGGTCGTAGAGCACCACGTTGGCCGGGGCTCCGACCTCGAGCGGCAGGCCCTGGTCGGAGAGGCGGCCGATCCGCGCCGGCGCGTGGGACATCCGCTCCGCGACGCCGGCCCAGTCGAGCAGGCCGGTGTCGACCATCGTCGCCTGCACCACGGAGAGCGCGGTCTCGAGGCCGAGCATGCCGAAGGCGGCCGCCGCCCACTCGCAGTCCTTGTCCTCGTGCGGGTGCGGGGCGTGGTCGGTGGCGACGATGTCGATCGTGCCGTCGGCCAGTCCGGCGCGCAGCGCCTCGACGTCCGCCTGGGTGCGCAGCGGGGGGTTGACCTTGTAGATCGGGTCGTAGGTCGCGGCGAGCTCGTCGGTGAGCAGCAGGTGGTGCGGGCAGGCCTCGGCGGTGACGTTCCAGCCCTTCTCCTTGGCCTGGCGCACGATCTCGACCGACCCGGCGGTCGAGACGTGGCAGACGTGGAGGCGCGAGCCGACGTGCGCGGCGAGCAGGCAGTCGCGGGCGATGACCGCCTCCTCGGCGACCGCCGGCCAGCCGGCGAGCCCGAGGCGACCCGAGAGCTCGCCCTCGTTCATCTGGGCGCCCTCGGTGAGCCGCGGCTCCTGGGCGTGCTGGGCGACGACGCCGTCGAAGGCCTTGACGTACTCCAGCGCCCGCCGCATCAGCACGGCGTCGCTGACGCACTTGCCGTCGTCGGAGAAGACCCGCACGCGGGCGGCGGAGTCGGCCATCGCGCCGAGCTCGGCGAGCTGCTGGCCCTGGAGGCCGACGGTGACCGCCCCGACCGGGTGCACGTCGCAGTAGCCGGCCTCGCGGCCCAGCCGCCAGACCTGCTCGACGACGCCGGCGGTGTCGGCGACCGGCTCGGTGTTGGCCATCGCGTGCACGGCGGTGAAGCCGCCCCGGGCCGCGGCGCGGGTCCCGGACTCGACGGTCTCGGCGTCCTCGCGGCCGGGCTCGCGCAGGTGGGTGTGCAGGTCGACGAGACCGGGGAGCGCGACCAGGCCGGTCGCGTCGACGACCTCGGCGCCCTCGGGTGCGGTGAGGCCGGCGCCGATCTCGCTGACCACGCCGTCGGCGAGCAGCAGGTCGACCGGGTCGCCGCCGAGCAGGGCGGCGTCCTTGATCAGGTACGTCGTGGTCATCACGCCTCCTCGGGCTCGGAGCCGGCCGGCTCGTGGCCGCCCAGCAGCAGGTACAGGACGGCCATCCGCACGGCGACGCCGTTGGTGACCTGCTCGACGATCACCGAGCGGTCGGAGTCGGCGACGTCGGCGGTGATCTCCATGCCGCGGACCATCGGGCCGGGGTGCATGACGATCGTGTGGTCCTGGAGCATGCCCATCCGGCGGCCGTCGAGGCCGTAGCGGCGGGAGTACTCGCGCGCGGTCGGGAAGAACCCGCCGTTCATCCGCTCGCGCTGGACGCGCAGCATCATCACGACGTCGGCCTTGGGCAGCACCGCGTCGATGTCGTACGACGTCTCGACCGGCCAGGAGTCGATCCCGACCGGCAGCAGCGTCGGCGGCGCCACCAGGGTGACCTCGGCGCCGAGGGTGCGCAGGAGCAGGGCGTTGGAGCGGGCCACCCGGCTGTGCAGCACGTCCCCGACGATGGCGACCCGGCGGCCGTCGAGGCCGCCCGTCGGACCGCCGAGGTGGCGCCACATCGTGAAGGCGTCGAGCAGCGCCTGCGTGGGGTGCTCGTGGGTGCCGTCGCCGGCGTTGACCACGCTCGAGCGGACCCACCCGGAGTGGGCCAGCCGGTGCGGGGCGCCGGACGCGCCGTGGCGGATCACCACGGCGTCGGCGCCCATGGCCTCGAGCGTCAGCGCGGTGTCCTTGAGGCTCTCGCCCTTGGACAGCGAGGAGCCCTTGGCCGAGAAGTTGATGACGTCGGCGCTGAGCCGCTTGGCGGCGGCCTCGAAGGAGATCCGGGTGCGGGTGGAGTCCTCGAAGAAGAGGTTGACCACGGTGCGGCCGCGCAGGGCGGGCAGCTTCTTGATCGGGCGGTCGGCCAGGCTGCGCAGCTCCTCGGCGGTGCGCAGCACCAGCTCGGCGTCGTCGCGGCTCAGGTCGGCGGCGGACAGCAGGTGGCGCTTCACGACGCACTCCCCTCGGTGGTTCCCTCGATGACCACGGCATCCACGCCGTCGGTCTCGGCCAGGCTGACGCGGACCCGCTCCACCAGCGAGGTGGGCAGGTTCTTGCCGACGGAGTCGGCGCGGATCGGGAGCTCGCGGTGGCCGCGGTCGACCAGCACGGCGAGCCGGACGGCGGTGGGCCGTCCGATGTCGTTGAGCGCGTCGAGCGCCGCGCGGATGGTGCGGCCGGAGAAGAGGACGTCGTCGACCAGCACGACGGTGCGGTCCTCGATGCCCTCCTCCGGGACCTCCGTGTGCAGCAGCGCGCGGGCCGGGCCGCGGCGCAGGTCGTCGCGGTACATCGTGACGTCGAGCGAGCCGACCGGCACGTCGTACCCCTCGACCTCGGTGATCTTGGCGGCGATCCGCTGGGCCAGCGGCACGCCGCGGCTCGGGATGCCGAGGAGGACGAGGTCGCGGGCGCCCTTGTTGCGCTCGAGGATCTCGTGGGCGATGCGGGTGAGTGCCCGGTCGATGTCACGGGCGTCGAGGACGGTGCGTCCTGCGGTGGTGCTGTCGGCGGTGGCAGGCATCAGCGTGCCGGACCTCCTTCTCCGCCTCACGGGACGGCTCGTTAAAGGATGTCGATCGCGAGCACAGTACCTCCCCGTCGACGCTGTCGGCCAACCGGCACCCCGGTGTCGTTGCCGGCCGATGACTAGGTTGGCCGCATGGCCCGCCTCCCGTTCCCCGACCACGTCCGCGAGCTGCTGCTCAAGCCCAACCCGGCGGTGGTCAGCACCCTGCGCTCCGACGGCTCGCCGGTCTCGGTCGCGACCTGGTACCTCCTCGAGGACGACGACCGGGTGCTGCTCAACATGGACCACACCCGGGCCCGGGTGAAGCACCTGCGTCGCGACCCCCGCGCCTCGCTCACGGTGCTCGACGAGGCGGGCTGGTACACCCACGTCTCCCTCGTCGGCCGCGTCGTCGACCTCTCCGACGACCCCGACCTCGCCGGCATCGACCGCCTGGCCCGTCACTACACCGGCGACGCCTACCGCAACCGCGAGTCGCCCCGCATCAACGGCTGGCTCGTCGTCGACCGCTGGCACGGCTGGGGCGCGACGCGCGGGCGCTGACGTGGTTGCCCGCGGGGACTACACCCAGACGCGGTAAGTCCGCCGCTGTCCCTTCCGGAGCGCCGTCCACGGCAGTACGTTCCGGGCACCGCGCCCCTTCGGGTCCGAAGCGGGGCGTCCTGCGCAGGGAGAGCGCCGATGCTGGGCACCAGACAGCCTTCCGACCCCGGCCGATCCCGGACCCCTCGCCTGCTCGTGTCTCTCGCAGCGCTCCTCGTCGTGGCCCTGGTGCCGTCGGTCGCCGCGAACGCGGTGGAGCCGACCGACGTCATCTCCCGACTGGCCGGGACCGGCAGCGCCACGATGTCCGGCGACGGAGGCCCCGCCCTCGCCGCGGCACTGAACCTCCCCCGCGACACGGCGATCGGCCCGGACGGGTCCGTCTACGTCGCCGACACGTACAACCAGCGCATCCGCCGCATCGACCCGGTGACCGGCGTCATCACCACGGTGGCCGGCACCGGAGGCGCGAGCTTCAACGGCGACAACCAGCTCGCCGTCCGGGCGACCCTCAAGTGGCCCCACGACGTGACCGTCGGCGACGACGGAACCGTCTTCATCGCGGACTCGAACCACCACCGGGTCCGGCGCATCGACCCCGCCACCGGCATCATCACCACCGTCCTCGGCACGGGCGTCTCCGGCATCGGGGCCGACGGCATCCTCGGAACCCGCAGCCAGGCGAAGAACCCCAAGTCGGTCGCACTGTTCGGCGGGAACCTCTACGTCGCCGACCTCAGCGACCGCGTACGCCGCGTCGACCTGACCACGGGCATCGTCACGACCGTGGCCGGGACGGGCACGACCGGCTACTCCGGGGACGGAGGCCCCGCGCTGGCGGCGCAGCTGAACTCACCGCAACGTCTCGCGATCGACTCGGTCGGCAACATCTACATCGCCGACGCCGGCAACAACGTCGTACGACGCGTCGACGCCTCCTCCGGGATCATCACGACCGTCGCAGGGACGGGCGTGGGGGGCTTCCGCGGTGACGGCGGGCCGGCGACCTCCGCCCAGCTCAGGAAGCCCCGGGGCGTGGCCCTCGACGGCGACGGCATCCTCTACGTCGCGGACTCCGGCAACCACCGCATCCGGAGCGTCGACCTGGTGACCGGCACGATCCGGACGATCGCAGGCTCGACGCTCGGCTTCAGCGGTGACGGCGGCCCGGCCTCGGCGGCCCACTTCAACAACCCGCGCGGCCTGACCGTGGACGCGAACGGCCGCCTGATCATCGCCGACACCTTCAACTCGGTCATCCGTGTGATCACGCCTGCGGGGTAGGCGGGGCCTCCGCGTCGTCGGGCGGGCGTGTCGGGGCCGGCGCCGTCGCCGGCTCTCGCGGGATCGATTCACGCTGTCGCTCGCCGACCCTCGTGGTCACCGCCCGAAAGACGCCCCGAGAATCTGATCGAATCTTGAGGTGAGGGACTGTGTGAACCCTCTTGTTTGCCGGGGTTCCTGTCGGTGGTCGCTGCTTGAGTGGACCCATGCCGGACCTCTCTCGGGACACCACTCTCGACCACGGACGTGACCGTGGCAGCGGGTCCACGTTGGCGACCGACTCCCCGGTCGAGGTCCTGGGATTCCTGCGCGAGCGCCGTGCCGCCGCGGACGCCGCCGAGGCCGACATCCTGCGGGCCGCGGCGCAGTGGGCGGCCATGCACTCCGAAGCGGCCCTGGACCCCGCCGAGTCCACCTGGGGTGACACCGTGAAGGCCCTCGCCGGACCCGGTGCACCCGGGATCCTGGAGTTCTCCGTCCTGGAGTTCGCCGCCGCCCTCGGCATGTCATCGGACTGGGGTGCCGCCTACCTCGGTGCCGCGATCGGGCTGCGCTACCGCCTCCCCAGGGTCTGGGCCCGGGTCATGGCCGGGGACCTGCAGGCCTGGCGCGCCCGCCGGATCGCCGAGGCCACCCTGTGGCTCTCCCCCGCCGCTGCCGCCCACGTGGACCGGCACCTCGCCCCCGTCGCCCACCAGATCCGCCCCACCGCCCTCGACCGGCTCGTCGAGGAAGCCGCCACCCGCCACGACCCCGACGAGCTCGCCCGCCGCACCGAGGCGGCCACCGACCGCCGCGGGGTCCACCTCGACACCACCCGCACCAGCCTGGCCGGGACCGTGCCCCTGCACGGCGAGCTCGACCTCCCCGACGCCCTCGCCCTCGACGAAGCCCTCGCCCAGGGAGCTTCGGACCTCGCGTCGTTGGGCAACACCGAGTCGGTCGGCGAGGGGTCCACGGCCCGGGAGCCACCCGACGGACCTCGGGACCCCGCGCCGAGCCGCTGGGCCGGGTCGGCACCACCCACACCCCCGTCACCGCCGACACCATCCGCACCTGGTGCGGCACCGCCGACCACCTCGTCATCAAGCCCGTCATCGACCTCCACGACCACATCCACGTCGACGCCTACGAGGTCCCCGACCGCATCAAGGAACACCTCACCCTGCGCGACCACACCTGCGTCTTCCCCTGGTGCACCCGACCCGCCCAGAGCTGCGACACCGACCACGTCCACCCCTTCGAGTCCGGTGGAGAGACGTCGACCGACAACACCGCGCCCCTGTGTCGCCGACACCACCGCGCCAAGGCGCACGGCCGCTGGAAGCTGACCGCCCTCAGTCCCGGCAGCTACCTCTGGCGCACACCCCACGGCCTGCACCTGCGCCGCGACCACACCGGCACCACCCTGCTCCCCACATCCGGCCACACCTGACCACCCCGCCCCACACCCCGCCCACGGGCGGGGCCAGAGGCATGTCCGGGGGACGCGTCCCGGCCGGCTGCGTCCGGCCACGACGTGGATGGCGCGCGCCCACGGCCGCGGCGAGGAGTTGCCCGGTCATGGGATCGGGCTACGACTTCGTGCGGCCCTCGTCGTTGACCATTCGCGGCTGGCCAACTCCAAGATCGCGCCCGGCGAGAACTGCAACGCCTGCGCCGCGTTCCGGCTCCGGACCGTCGACGACGACGCCTCTCACGGCTTCATGCGCATCGCACCCGCGCCCGGCGCCCTCGCGCGAGCACGCCAGCCCTTGTCCATCCCACAGCGCACTCGGGGGAGCTCCCGCGCCCAGCCAACTGTCACCGGCTGGATGGCCGAGAGCACCTAGCTCCAGAAGTCCCGGTGCGGAGCCGCTGCCTCGTCCTCGATCAGCGGTCCGGTGACGGTGGTCTCGCGCCCGCCGTCCTCGAAGACCGCGCGGCACGGGTGCATCAGCATCGGGTGCTCCGGGTCCTCGCCGGCGACCTCGAGGAGCCCGGCCTCCGAGAGCCCGTAGACCACCCGGCCGATGCCGGCCCAGTAGATGGCGCCCGCGCACATCGCGCACGGCTCGCACGAGGTGTAGAGCGTGTGCCGCGCCAGGTCGGCGTGCGAGATCGCCCGCGTCGCCAGCCGGACGAGGTTGGTCTCCGCGTGACAGGTCAGGTCGTCGTCGGTGGTGACGGTGTTCTCCGCCTCGAGCACGACCTCCCCGTCCGGACCCGTCAGGACGGCCCCGAAGGGATGGTTGCCGTGGTCGCGGGCGGCCTGCGACACCGCGATCGCGCGGCGGAGGCGGGTGAGGTCGAGTTCCGCTGCCATCGCCTCAGTGTGCCCGGCGCAGCCCCCGACACGTCGGGCGGCACGAGGTCGGCCCATGGCCGGAGGGTCAGGGGGCGCGAGGGAGACTGGGGCCATGATCGAGGTGGAGCCGGAGCGCTTCGAGGAGATGGTGGTCGAGGCGCTCGACTCGTTGCCCGAGGAGCTGGGCCGGATCATGAGCAACGTCGCGGTGACCGTCCAGCACGATCGCGGGCCGGCGGGGCTGCTGGGCCTCTACCAGGGCGTCCCGCTCACCCGTCGCAACGCCTCCTACAGCGGCGCCCTCCCCGACCGGATCACGATCTACCGTCGCTCGATCTGTGCGATCTGCGCCAGCGAGGCCGATGTCGTCGACCAGGTACGCCGCACGGTGGTGCACGAGGTCGGTCACCACTTCGGCATCGGCGACGCCCGGCTGCGCGAGCTGGGCTGGTGAGCCCTACGGCGTGTCTCCCAAGCCGATGCGGCGCGCCGGAGGCGGGTTCCAGGCGCCCGTCAGCACCTCGGCGGCCGGCGCGTAGAGCCGCATCGTGATGCCGAGCGGGCCGGTGGGGGCGGGCAGCCAGTTGGCCGCCCTGTCCGGCCCCGGGTGGGCGTGCTGCACGTAGATGTCCAGGGACCCGTCGGCGTTGAAGGTCAGCGCGTCGCGATCGCCGATGGCGAAGCGGTCGAGCTCGTTCGCGGCCTGGAAGCCCTCCGCGTCGTACATCGTGATCGACCAGAAGGCGGCCACGGGCGGCAGCTGGTCGGCCTCGAAGTGGATCACGTACGCCGCGTCGCCCGTGACCGGCTGCCCGTCGGCGTCGGCGAGCAGGACGGGGTAGACGGCGTCCTCGGCGGGGTTCGCGCCGAGACCCACGAGGGTGACCAGCGCGCGCTTGAGGTAGTAGTTGCCGTACACGCCCATCGTGTCCGCGGGCACGACCCAGCCGTTCACCGCGCGGCCGATCGCCCCCAGCGAGGACTGCAGGGTCTGCCGCGCGTCGACGGCCCCCGCCTCGAGCTCGGCGAGGTCGGCGCCCTCGAAGCGGGAGGCGTCGAAGTCCTCCCCCGGCACCAGGCCCAGCAGCGCCATCCGGCTGAGCTGGTCGTGGTCGCTGTGGTGCGTCGGGACGACCCGCAGCAGCTGCGCCGCGAGCGAGAAGTAGTCCACGGCGCTCAAGCCGTTGACCAGCCGCAGCGGCTCGGTCTCGGTGTCGACCCCGGGATCGACGGCGTCCCCGACCGGCTCGCCGAGCTCGGTCACCGACCACCCGTCCTGGAAGCGGCCGACCGCCTCGTAGTCCGCCGGACCGTCGGTCTGGGTCCGCCCGATCACCCAGACGTACGGCGTGGGCGCGGCCACGTGGGTGGCGTCCTGCGGCAGCGGGCCCTCGAAGCCGGGTGCCGTGACCACGTAGCGCTGCGGACCGGTCCCCGTGGTCCGCTTGCCCGGACTGGCGAACACGTCGGTCCACATGTCGAGCATGGGCACCATGAAGTAGCGGTCGTCGCTGTCCGGCACCTCGATCACCACCGGCCCGCGGGTCAGGTCGAGCCAGCCCGACGAGTAGAGCGTGTCGAAGTTCGGCCGCACCACGGCGCGGAAGTCGGCCGGCGGGAAGGTCCGGGCGTGGTGGAAGCGGTTGGCCGGCCCGTAGGCCTGCCCCTCGACACGGGGGTGGTTCGTCATCCGCCGTCGGGTCATCTCCATCGTGACCAGCGGGTAGAGGAACGTGTAGGCCTCCCGGCTGAGGGTGCGCACGTCACTGTGGAGGGTGCTCATTCGCGGGCCTTTCGCGGGGGCGTGGCTGCGTGGGTGGTGGACCCGACCACCGTAGGGAGCCTCCCCGCGCACCACCATGGGCCGAACGTCCCGGGTGCGCCCGACGGGAGTGACCGGTCTCAGGACGGGTCCGGGACGTCCTCGAACGTCGCGGGGCGGTGCAGGAGCCCGAAGCGGTCGGCGGGCCAGATCAGCACGAAGACCTTGCCGACGACGAGGTCGACCGGGACGTAGGGGCTCTGGTTGCAGTCGGCGTCGGCGTTGCACATGTGCGCGGAGGAGTCCTCCGAGTTGGTGCGGTTGTCGCCCATCACGAAGAGGTGACCCTCGGGCACCGGGCCGGCGGTCCACTCGCAGTCGCCGGGCCCCTGCGGGCCGCGGCACTCGACCACGTCGGCGTCCTTCACGTAGCTGTCCTCGTCGAGCGCCTGCCCGTTGACCTCGATCCGCCCCTGGTCGTCGCAGCAGTGGATGACGTCCCCCTCGACGCCGATCACGCGCTTCACCAGGTGCCCGCCCTCGGGGTAGATCCCGATGTCGGCCATCGCGCGGGCGAGCGGGTTGGCCGGCCCGGCCGACGAAGGAGGGAGCCAGCCGCCCGGGTCGTCGAAGACCACGACGTCACCGCGCTGCGGCCTACCGCCGCCCCAGGTGGACACCCGCTCGACCAGGATCCGGTCGTTCTTGATCAGCCCCGGCTCCATCGACGCCGAGGGGATGTAGAACGCCTGCACGAAGAACGCCTTGAGCACCACGGCGAGCGCGAGCGCCACGACGAGCAGCAGGATCGTCTCCTGCCACAGCGGCCTGCGCTTCCGGGCGTCGCCGGCGACGTGCTTCCCGGTCGTGCCGTCCCCCGAGTCCGTGGCCACCGGGCGAGGATAGCCAGACGGCGAGGCGTCAGCCCGCAGCCACGTCGAGCAGCACCTTGCCCACCGTGCCGGCCTCGACGGCGTCGTGCGCGGCCGCGGCCTGCTCGAGGGGGAAGTGGTGGACCGGCAGCCCGGCGTCCGCGCCGACGCGCAGCGCGCCGGCGGCGACGGCGGCGGTGACGTCCTCCTGCGCGGCGGCGAGCAGCTCGGGGGCGACGAGGTAGAGCAGCACGAACTGGTAACGCAGGTTCTTCGAGAACGTCGGGCGGATCGGCAGCGTCAGCTCCTCGCCGCCGTTGTTGGCGTAGATCGCGATCGTTCCGCCGTTCCGGGTGACCTCGCGGTCGAGGTCGTTGTTCACCGCGGGCGCCACCTCGACCACCAGGTCGACCCCGTCCGGCGCGATCTCGCGCACCCGGGCAGCGACGTCCTCGCTGCGGTAGTCGACGACGTGGTCGGCGCCCGCAGCCCGTGCGAGCCCCGCCTTCTCCTTGCTGCTCACCGTGCTGACCACGGTCGCGCCCGACCAGCGCGCCAGCTGGATCGCGGCGTTGCCGACCGCACCCGCTCCTCCCGCGACGAGCACCGTCCGGCCGGCCAGCCTCGTCGGGCCCAGCCGGCCCACGTCCCCGGAGGTGAGCGCCCGGTGCGCCGTGACCGCGGGAACGCCCAGGCTCGCGCCGACGTCGAAGCCGGCGCCGTCGGGCAGGCGCGTCACCCGCGCGGCGGGCTGCACCGTCTGCTCGACCGCGGTGCCGTAGGCGCGCTCGTGCTGCGCCAGCAGCAGCCAGACCCGGTCACCGACCTCGAGGCCGGTGACCCCGTCCCCGACCGCGTCGACCACGCCTGCACCGTCCTGGCCCGGGGACACCTCGTCCCAGCCGCGCGCCGGGCCGGCGCGGAACTTCCAGTCGGTCGGGTTCACGCCCGAGCGGACCACACGCACGCGGACCTCGCCGGGACCGGGCTCGGGCACCGGCCGGTCCACCACCTCGAGGACGGACGACGGACCTGTCTCGCGGTAGACGACGGCACGCATGTGCCCGACGTTAGCCCGACGCCGGTGCGGTCGTCCGGGGAGCCTGCACTCGCCGAGTTGACTTCCCCTCTGCCGGAGAGGACTGTCGAAGTATTCGTTCCGGTATCACCGGGGCCGACGTCTGGAGAAGCGATGAGCGTCGGCTACAGCCTGGCCTACCGCAGCGGCATCACACCGTGGGAGCACCGGAACTCGGTTCCCGACCCGCCGTTCGAGCGGCTGCTCGACCGCGAGGAGGTCGGACGCGAGCGCCCCTTCGGTCGCGCGCTCGACCTCGGCTGCGGCACGGGACACCACACCCGGCTCCTGCAGACGCGTGGCTGGGAGGTGATGGGCGTGGACTCGTCACGTCATGCCGTCGACACGGCCATCGACCGGGGCGGTGAGAGCAGCCGCTACGTGATCGGCGACGTCGCCCACCTGCCCGGCTGCGGCGTCGGCAAGGGGTTCGACCTCTTCCTCGACGTGGGGTGCTTCCACGGGCGCCGCCCGGCCGACCGCACGGCCATGGGCCGCGGGGTCACCGAGCTCGCGTCACCGGGCGCCGTGCTCCTGATGATGTGCTTCCCGCGCGGGCGCCGCCTCTTCGGCGCCAACGGCGCCGACGCCGACGACATCTCCGCCGCGTTCCCGGAGTGGGAGCTGCTCGACGTCCGGGACGCCGACACCAGCTGCATGACCGGGCCGGTCGCACGTCACAAGCCGCGCTGGTACCGCCTCGCCCTCACCGCGGGCCCCTCGGTCTAGAGGAGCACCGACATCCCGGCACACGCCTGCAGCCAGGCGGCCCGGGTCTCGGACGACAGCTGCGCGTAGGGCACGACGGAGCCCGGGACGAGCACCGGGTCGTACGGCACCCGGTAGACCGCCTTGGTGCGCTGCTCGTAGACCTGGGTCAGGTCGTGCGCGAGCTGGACGTCGACGTGGCTGGAGGGGTCGGAGAGCACCGTGACGGTCTTGTGCTTGAGGTCGGCGTACCCGGCGTCCTGCAGCGCATCGAGCATCCACAGCCCGCTGTACCCGGTGTCCTCGCGGACCGTGCTGGTCACCACCAGCAGGTCGGCCGCGTCGGCCGCGGCCAGCCAGTTCTCGGCGCGCATGTTGTTGCCGGTGTCCACCAGGATCACGCGGTAGAAGCGCTGGAGCAGCTGGTGCACCGCCGTGAAGTCCTGCGCGCGGATCGTGCCGGTCACGTCGGGGCGCTCGTCGGAGGCCAGGACGTCGAAGTGCGCATCGCCCTGCGAGCGGACGAACGCGCCGAGATCGCCGATCCGGGCCTGGTAGACGTCGCTGAACCGCGCGAGGTCCTCGAGCAGCTCGCGGGTGGTGTTGCGGTGGGTGCTGCGGGTGCCCCGGATGCCGAGGGTCCCCCGCGTCTCGTTGTTGTCCCAGGCGACCACGCCACCACCACGGACGGTGCCGAAGGTGAAGCCGGCCGCCAGTACCCCGGTCGTCTTGGCCGCGCCGCCCTTGGGGTTGAGGAAGGCGATCGTCCGCGGGCCCTCGAAGTCGCGCTGGATGGCGCGACGGGCCTGCTCGTGCGCGCGCTCGGCGGCGCCCATCCGCGGCGTGACGAGCCCGCCGGACCAGCGCCGCACGCGGCCCCGCCAACCCCAGGTGGCCGGGCCGTCCTCGACCTGCTCGGCGCGCCGGTCGAGGAAGTCGGTGGCGCTCATGAAGCGCGGCACCGCGGGCTCGCCGGCGCGGCTGGGCCCGGGGGCGGCGGGGTCCTCGGTGGGTTCCGGGGCGGGTGCAGCGGTCGCTGACGGCTCCCCGCGCACGTGGGTGGGGGCACGGCGGTGGTCGGGCGCGCGCTCCCCGAGCGCGTCCGTGAGCGGGTCACCGTGCGGCGGGGCCGGTCGCAGCCGGGTGTCGGTGTAGGACGCGAGGTCGTCCGGCGCGTAGAGCCGCTCGCTGGTGTCCTCGTCGGAGTGCGGGTGCGGGTGCTCCTGCGTCATCGTTCCTCCGTGGATCGGCGTGCCTCCCCCGCGGACGCACCGTGGCCCCATCCTGACCACCCGGGGAGCACCGCAAACCTCGCGCTACGCCTCGATCTGGTCGAGCGCCACCTCGAGTGCGCGGTGGAAGGTCGGGTAGGCGAAGTGCATGGTGCGCAGCGTCGCCACCGGCACCTGGGCGTGCACCGCGCCCGCCACCAGACCCAGCACCTCCCCGCCCGAGGGGCCCACGGTCGTACCGCCGACCAGGACGCCGCGCTCACTGTCGGCGACCAGCTTGATCAGCCCGTCGTTGCCGGCCTGGTGGATCCACCCGCGGCTGCTCTCCGGCAGGTCGGCCGTGCCGATGCCCACCTCGATCCCGGCGTCGCGGGCGGCCCGCTCGGTCATGCCGACCGACCCGACCTCGGGGTCGGTGAAGGTGACGTGGCTGACCGCGCGGTAGTCGGCCCACGGCCCGTCCTCGCCGAGCAGGTCGCGCACGGCGACGGCCCCCTGGTACATCGACACGTGCGTGAACGGCCCCTTGCCCGTGATGTCGCCGATCGCCCAGAGCCGCTCCCCCGCGCGCATCCGCTCGTCGGTGTCGACGGCCCGCGCCTCGGGGTCGAGGCCGACCGTCTCGAGTCCGAGGCCGGCGAGGTTGGTGCGGCGACCGGCGGCCACGAGCAGCTGCTCGCTCTCGACCGTCGACCCGTCCCCGAGGTGCGCGCGGAAACCCCCGTCGTGGCTCACGCGCTCGATCTGCACCCCTGTCCGCACGTCGATGCCCTCGCGCTCGAACACCTCGGTGACGAGGGCGGAGGCCTCCGGCTCCTCGGGTCCCAGGATCCGGTCGGCGACCTCGAGCACGGTCACCCGGGTGCCGAACCGGGCGAAGGCCTGCGCGAGCTCCGCGCCGATGGGCCCACCGCCGATGACGGCCAGGCTCGCCGGCAGGTCACTGACCTTCACGATCTCGCGGTTGGTCCAGTACGGCGTGCCCGCGAGGCCGTCGACCGGCAGCGTGGCCGGGCTGGTGCCCGCATTGAGCACGACGCCCCGACGGGCGACGAACCGCTCCTCCCCCACGACCACGACGCCGGGCCCGTCGAGCCGGCCGTCGCCGCGCACGATGCGCACGCCGGCAGCCGCGAGCCGCTCGGCGTGCGAGGCGTCGTCCCAGTGGTTGGTGGCCTGGCGGTCGATCCGATCGGCGACCAGGCGCCAGTCGGGACGCACGTCGACCTGCCCGCCGAGCGTCTCGGCCCGCCGCGCCTCGGCCAGCGTGTTCGCGGCCCGGATGATGATCTTGGAGGGGATGCACCCGTAGAAGGGGCACTCCCCGCCGACGAGGCCGCGCTCGACGCCGACGACGTCGAGCCCGGCCTCCGCGAGCTTCTGGGCGGCGTACTCACCGCCGGGGCCGAGCCCCACCACCACCACGTCGACCTGGCTCTCGCGCGCGCTCATGGCACCACCCTGCCGGAGGGGTCAAGTGCCGCGGTCGAGCGCAGGTCGACGGGAGGTGCGGTCAGGAGCGCGACAGGTGGCGCGCCCGGGCGAAGCAGAACAGGCCGTAGCAGATGATGCCGAGCGCGATCGCGCCGAGCATGATCGGGCCGAACGGCTGCTGCAGCAGCTTGCTCAGGGCGGCGTCGAGGCCGCCGGACTTGGCGGCGTCGTGGGTGACGGCCGCGTACACGAAGAGCACGCCGATCAGGCCGATCGCGATGCCCTTGCTGATGTAGCCGACCTTGCCGAACATCAGGTAGGCCTTGCCGGCCTCGCCGCTCTTGCCCTCGGTGGCGAGGTGCTTGGCGTGCTTGTCGCTGAAGCCCTTCCACACCAGGTTGCCGCCGTAGGCGATGACGGCCAGGCCGACGGCGCCGACGAGGAACGGGCCCGCCGGGAGCTTCATCAGTTCCTGCGAGACCTTCTCGGGGAACGACGGGCCGGAGCCACCGCTGCTGTGCGTGGCCACGGACACGGCGCTGAAGCCGACCGCGCCGTAGAGCACGGCCTTGAGCACGTCCCCGGCGCGCGCCTTCCACAGGTCGCCGCCATCCTTGTCGCGGTGGCCCTTGACCAGCTCGAGCAGGCGCCAGAGCACCAGCAGGAACATGCCGATGGCGACCATCCAGATGAGGAACTCACCCAGGGGCTGCTGCGCGAGCTGACGCATGGCACCCGTCGTGTTGGCCGACCCCTCGTGGTCGCCGAGTGCCAGCTGGAGAGCGATCCAGCCGATCAGTAGGTGGACGACGCCGTACGAGATGAGGCCCACGCGCACGGCGTGGTCCATCCAGTCACTCTGCTCGACACGGCGTCCGATCTGCTCCCTGGTCACGGACATGCGTACCTCGTACCCCCGCGAGAGGGCCGACAATCTCCGGTCTGGACGACCTCGGGTCAGCCGGCGGCCTCGTGGCGCTGGATCGCGCCCAGGACGCCGTTGACGAACGACGGGGACTCGTCGGTCGACAGCTCGCGCACGAGCGCGGTCGCCTCGGTCACCGCCACCGCGTCGGGCGTGTCGCTGTAGAGCATCTCCCAGACCCCGAGCCGAAGCACGTTGCGGTCGACGGCGGGCATCCGCGCGAGCGACCACCCCTCGGCGTACGACGCGAGCAGGCCGTCGATCCGCTCGAGGTGCTCGACGACGCCCCGCACGATCTCGGCGGTGTAGTCGTTGGTGGGGCCCTCGCCGTCCGCGATCGCCCGGTCGAGCGCCACGACGGCGTCCTCGGAGCGCATGTCGCTCGCGTAGAGGATGTCGAGCGCGCGCTTGCGCGCCTTCGACCTCGCTGCCATCAGGCGCTCAGGACTTCACGCGGCCGAGGTACGACGAGTCGCGGGTGTCGACCTTGACCTTCTCGCCCTGGTTGACGAACAGCGGGACCTGGATCTCGTGGCCCGTCTCGAGGGTGGCCGGCTTGGTGCGCCCGGTGGCGCTGTCACCGGCGAGGCCGGGCTCGGTGAACGTGATCGTGAGCTCGACCGAGGCCGGCAGCTCGACGAAGAGCACGCGGCCGGCGTTGGTGGCCACGACCGCCTCCTGGTTCTCGAGCAGGAAGTGCGCACCATCGCCGAGGACCTCCGGTGAGACCTCGGTCTGCTCGAAGGTGCCCGTGTCCATGAAGACGTAGGAGGTGCCGTCGTTGTAGAGGTACTGCATCGTGCGGCGGTCGACCGTGGCGGTCTCGACCTTGGTGCCGGCGTTGAACGTCTTGTCGACGTTCTTGCCCGACTCCACGTTGCGGAGCTTGGTCCGCACGAACGCGGGGCCCTTGCCGGGCTTGACGTGCTGGAAGTCCACGACGGACCACAGCTGGCCGTCGAGGTTGAGCACCATGCCGTTCTTCAGGTCGTTGGTCGATGCCATGCGCGCAGTTCAGCCTTTGCGATGAGGGTGCGGAGGTGGCGGCGCAGGGCACTGCCGGCGCCGGCGGCCGAGTCTATCGCCGCGACCTGCCGGTCTCCGAACCGGCGAGCGGTCCAGACCACGACCAGCTCGTCCGGGTCTCGTGTAACGCAGGACACCCGACGTGACATGGAGGGAGCATGGAGGCAGCTGGCCGGAGCAGCCCCACCGACGAGCAGGAGAAGTCATGCGCAAGTACGGAGCAGCCAAGGTCGTTGCCGGTGCGACGGTCCTGGCCGTGATCAGCCTCGGCGGAGCCTACGCCGCCGGCTCGGTGTCCACCGACGACCCCGACCCCCAGGACCCGACCTCGCAGGTCGACGACGAGGGCACGCCCGACGACGGCGACGAGACCACCGAGCCCACGGAGGACTCCACGGAGGACCCCGGGGACGCCGACGACCAGGACGGGGAGACCTCCGACCACCAGGGCGAGCAGGGCGACGACGACCAGCAGGGCGAGGACGCCGACGACCAGGGCGACGACCAGGGTCAGCCCTCGACGCCCCCCGCGACGGCCCCCGCGCCCGGTGACGACGACCAGGACGAGCCCGGCGACCACGCCGACGACCAGGGCGACGACCAGGACGAGCCCGGGGACGACGAGACCGACGACCAGTCCGACAGCGACGGCGGGGACCACGCCGACGACGAGACCGACGACCAGGGCGACCAGGGCGACGACCAGCAGGACGACGAGTCGGACGACCAGTCCGACGGGGGCGACCAGGACCCGGGCGACGACCAGGGCGACGACGGCCAGGACGTCGTGCACCGGGCCTGACCCCGCCATGCCGCTCCGGCGGTGGCCACCACCCCCGTTGGCCACCGCCGGAGCTCCTCCCCCGACGAGGTGACCATGACCAGCAGGCACGCGGTGGCCGACCGGCTCCGGGCGAGCCCGCCCGGCGTCGAGCCCGCCGCCGAGCCCGGCGACGCGTTCGTCGAGCGCCTCGCCGCACTCGCCGTGGCCTCGCGGCCGACCCCGGCCACCGGCCGGTCGGCGGCCCGGGTCGCCGCGGTCGCGGTCGCTGCGGTGGCCGTCGCGGCGGGTGCGGCGTACGGCGCCACGGCCGTGCGCGACCGGGCCGACGACCGGCCGCCCACGCAGCACCCCGTCGACCCCACCCCGTCGCCGGCCTCCGACGGTGGCGAGGCCGGCCGCGGCGCGACCCCGGACGGCGGCGGCCCGACCGGCGCCGGAGACGACCGTGCCGACGGCGACCCCGTCGTCGCCGACGAGCACCAGCAGCAGGCGCCCGGGCCGGGCGGCACGTCCGCCGGTCACGGGAGCAGCGGGCACGACACCGACCAGCAGGGCGACTCGGAGCAGTCCCAGGGCGACGGAGACGGAGACGGAGACGGTGGGAGCGGCCAGACCGACGGCGACGGCGACCACGACGGGGACGGCGGGGGCACCGACCCGGACGACGGCTCCGGCGACCCGGGCGGCGACTCCGGCGACTCGGGCGACTCGGACGGCGACTCGGGCGGATCCGACGGCTCGGGCGACTCGAGTGGCTCCGACACCTCCGGTGGCTCCGACGGCGCCGACGGCGCTGACCAGGGCAGCGGCTGAGGTCACCGGGTGGTCGAGGAGCCCGATCTCGTCGAGCGCGCCCGCGCCGGTGACCCGGCTGCGTGGCGCGAGCTCTACCTGTCCCTGAGCGGACGGTTGCTGACGTGGCTGCGCGCGCGGCCGAGCGGTGACGTCGCGGCCGACCCCGACGACCTGGTCATGGAGACCTGGCTGGTGGCCGCCGAGCGGATCGCGGACTTCCGCGGCGACGAGTCCGACTTCGCGGGATGGCTGTTCGGGATCGCCCGGCGACAGGCGGCCAACGCCCGCCGCCGCACCACGCGGCGGGCGACCACCCCCGGCGACGTGCCGGAGACGGCCGGGGACGGCTCCCCCGAGCCCGACGTGGCCGGCGCCGACTGGATCCGCCGGACGCTGTCCCGGCTCCCCCCGCGCGAGGCGGACGTGCTGGCCTGCATCGACGTGACCGGGCTCGACGTGGCGACCACCGCCGCCGCCCTCGGGATCAGCCGCGCGGCGGTGCGGGTCGCGCACCACCGGGGCCTGAGCAGGCTGCGGCGGGCCTGGGACGAGATCGAGCGGGAGGCGCCGTCCCTCGGGATCGGCGCCGCCCCGCTCGCACCGCTCACGCCCGGCGGGCCGTGAACAGCAGGTACTCCCAGTCCATCCGCGTTCCCGCCACGCCGTTGTCGAAGCGGCGGGCCAGCTCGAGCAGGTCGCGGTCGAGCGCGGCGGTGCGGTCGGGGTCGTCGGCGAGCGACCGGTACACCGCGATCGTCGGCCCGTAGTGCGACTTGAAGTAGTCGCGGAAGTGCTCCGGGCTGTCGAAGAGCTCGACCGGCAGGCGACGCCGCTCGGCGCGCACGTCGCTGACGCGGTCGCCGAAGAGCCCGCGCACGTGCTCCTCGTCGCCCCACAGCGGGGGCGGGCTGGCGCCCGGGGGCGGCGGCGGAGCGTAGGGCCGCATGGTGGCGAACATCTGCCCGATGAAGCCCTCGGGCGTCCAGCTGAGCAGACCGACGGAGCCACCCGGGCGGGTCACCCGGGCGATCTCGTCGGCGCTGGCCTGGTGGCGCGGTGCGAACATCACGCCCACGCAGGAGATGACGGCGTCGAACGACGCGTCGTCGTAGGGCAGCGCCTCGGCGTCGCCCTCGTGCCACGCGAGGTCGACCCCGACCTCGGCGGCCCAGCGGCGGCCCTCCTCGAAGAGCTCGGGGGCGAGGTCGCTCGCGACGACGTCGGCGCCGGCCCGGGCGGCGGGCACCGCCGCGTTCCCGGACCCCGCGGCCACGTCGAGCACCCGCTGGCCCGGGCCGATGCCGGTCGCGTCGACCAGCACCCTGCCCAGCTGCGGGATCACCTCCCGGGCCACGGCCGGGTAGTCCCCGGACGCCCACATCGCCCGGTGCTTCTCCTTCAGTGCGCGATCGGCGGCCGGGTCGGCGGCGGCACCGTTCTCGACCTGTGCAGTCATGGGTGGTTCCTTCCTCGGTGTGCGACCGGCGGTCGCCGGTCGGTGCACCGACGGTCCCAACCTCGAGGGGGTCACCTCCAGTACAGGATCTGTACCGCGCCGCCGACGAGGCCTAGCCTTGAGCGATGGGTGCGCCGTACCACCAGTTCTGCCCGGTCTCCAAGGCCATGGAGCTCCTCGACGAGCGCTGGACGCTGCTCGTCGTGCGCGAGCTGCTGATGGGCTCGGAGCGCTTCAACGAGCTGCGTCGCGGGGTGCCCCGCATGTCGCCCGCGTTGCTGTCCCGGCGCCTCCAGCAGCTGACCCGGGCCGGGGTGGTGGACCGGCTCGAGGACGGCACCGACGTGCGCTACGTGCTCACCGAGGCCGGACGCGAGCTGCGGCCCGTCGTGGACGCGCTCGGCACGTGGGGCATCCGGTGGATCGGCGAGCTCGGCGAGCCCGACCTCGACCCGAAGCTCCTGCTGTGGGACATGCACCGCAACGTCGACAGCGCGGCCGTCCCCGACCGCCGCACCGTCGTGCACTTCTCGTTCCCGGACGCCGCCCGCGGCGAGCAGGAGTGGTGGCTGGTGCTGACCGACGGGGAGGCGGACGTCTGCGACGACGACCCCGGGCACGAGGTCGACGCCTCGGTGACCACGAGCGTGGCCGCGCTGACCCGGGTCTGGCGCGGCGACCGCACCTGGACCGAGGCGCTGCGCGACGGGTCGCTGGAGATCACCGGCCCCGAGCAGGTGCGCCGGGCGCTGCCCTCGTGGTTCCGGCTGTCGGCCTTCGCCGACGTGCCACGGGTGGAGGTCGCGGGCGGGACCTAGCGGATCTCGCCGGGGTCGGCGCGGTGGGAGTGCCGCCCGCCACGCACCGGCGCCGCCTCGTCGAGGAGCTGCTCGTGCCCGACCTCGGGCTGCAGCTCGGGCCCGGCCAGCCCTTCGGCCTGCCCCTCGGCCTGGTCCTGAGGTTCCGGCTCCGGCTCGGGCTCGGGCGGGGCGGGTGGCTCGGCGTGCAGCAGCACCGGCTCCATCGGCGCCGGCTCGGGCGTGGTGCGGCGCAGCGTCTCCAGCGCGATCCGGTAGCCCTCGATGCCCTGGCCGGCGACCACGGCGACGGCGTACGGCGTGACCACCGAGGTGTGCCGGAACGCCTCGGGTCGTTGCTTCGGGTCGGTGATGTGCACCTCGACGAGCGGCGCCTCGAGCATCGCGCACGCGTCGGCGATGGCGTAGGAGTAGTGGGTCCAGGCGGCGGCGTTGAGCACGACCGGCCACTGGTGGTCGGCGGCCTCGCCGAGCCAGTCGAGCATCTGCCCCTCGTGGTTGGTCTGCCGGACCTCGACGTCGAGGCCGAGCTCGCGGCCCCAGCCCCGGCACAGCTCCCCCAGCTTCACGTGCGTGGTGGTGCCGTACAGCTCGGGCTGCCGACGACCCAGCCGCCCCAGGTTGGGGCCGTTCAGCACCAGGACTCTCATCCCGTGCCACCTCCGATCCGCTCGTACGCCGCCCGCAGGTCGGCTTCGCTGGGCCCGGCCAGGATCCGTGGCCGGGCGAGTTCGGTGAGGACGACGAACCGCAGCTGAGAGCCCCGGGCCTTCTTGTCGACCCGCATCGCGGCCAGCAAGGTGTCGAAGTCCGTCCGATCGTAGGTGGTGGGGAGCCCCGCGCGGGCCAGAACGCTGCGATGACGGGCGACGACGCCCGCGTCGAGCCCTGCGGCGAGGCCGGCGAGCTCGGCGGCGTACACGCAGCCGATCGCGACCGCCTCGCCGTGCCGGATGCGGTAGTCCTCGGCGCGCTCGATCGCGTGGGCGAGGGTGTGCCCGTAGTTGAGGACCTCGCGGCCCGGGTGCCCGTCGGCCCCGCCGGTCTCGCGCAGGTCGGCGACCACCACGTCGACCTTGACCCGCACGGCGCGCTCCACGAGCTCGCGCAGCACCGGCGAGGCGGCGTCGAGCGAGGCCGGGTCGGTGCCCTCGACGAGCTCGAGGATGACCGGGTCGGCGACGAGGCCGCACTTCACGACCTCGCCGAGCCCGGCCACGAGGTCGTCGTGGGGCAGTGTCGCCAGCAGGTCGAGGTCGCAGACCACCCCCGCGGGCTCGTGGAAGGAGCCGACGAGGTTCTTGCCGGCCGCGGTGTTGATGCCGGTCTTGCCGCCGACGGCCGCGTCGACCATCCCGAGCAGCGTGGTCGGCACGTGCACCACGCGGACGCCGCGGAGCCACGTCGCCGCGACGAAGCCGCCCAGGTCGGACGTCGCGCCGCCGCCGAAGGTGACCACGGCGTCGGAGCGGGTGAAGCGGGCCTCCCCCAGCGCCTCCCAGCACTCCTCGGCAGTCGCGGCCGTCTTGGCGCGTTCGCCGTCGGGCAGCGGCAGCGTCAGCACCTCGTGGCGCTCGGCGAGGGCGTCGAGCACGGGCCGTGCGAGGTCCTCGAGGTGCGCCGGGTGGAGCACGGCCACGCGCTCGGCGCCGTCGCCGACGAGGGCCGGGACCCGGTCGGCGACGCCGTGCCCCACCACCACGTCGTACGGCGAGGCGCCGGTCACCGCGATCACCGTGGGGTCGGCTCCGGGGGTGCTCATGCCAGTGCCTCCTCGATCTCGCGGGCGACGTCCTCGGGCGTGCGGCCGTCGGTGTCGACGGTGAGCCCGGCGACCTCCTCGTAGATCGGCGTGCGCTCGTCGAGCAGCGCCTTGATCCGGCCCCGCACGTTGCCGAGCAGCAGCGGCCGGCCGACCCCGAGCCCGACCCGCGACACGGCGTCGGAGAGCCCCACCCGCAGGAACACCACCCGGTGGTCACGCAGCAGGTCGCGGGTCGTGGGGTCGAGCACCGCCCCGCCGCCGAGCGCCAGCACGCCGTCGTGCTCGCGGAGCGCGGCGGCCACCGCCGTCCGCTCGAGGTCGCGGAAGGCCTGCTCGCCGGACTCCACGAAGATGTCGGCCACCGACCGGCCGGCGACGGCCTCCACGTCGGCGTCGGTGTCGCGCACCGGCAGCCCCCAGGCCGCGCCGAGCAGGCCGGCCACGGTGGTCTTGCCGGCGCCCATGGGACCGACGAGGACGACCCGCGGCGCCATCAGCGGGCCCTCACCGGTACCGGAGGGTGTCGAGGTAGGACTCGACGTTGCGACGGGTCTCCGCGACGGCGTCGCCGCCGAACTTCTCCAGCACGGCGTCGGCCAGCACCAGCGCGACCATGGCCTCGGCCACGATCCCGGCCGCCGGCACCGCGCACACGTCGGAGCGCTGGTGGTGGGCGACGGCCTCCTCGCCGGTGGCCACGTCGACGGTGCGCAGCGCCCGGGGCACGGTGGCGATGGGCTTCATCGCGGCGCGGACCCGGAGCACCTCGCCGGTGGACATGCCGCCCTCGGTGCCGCCGGAGCGGCCCGACGTCCGGCGCAGGCCGGACTCGGTCGGCACGATCTCGTCGTGGGCCTGCGACCCGGGGGTGGCGGCGAGGGCGAAGCCGTCCCCGACCTCGACCCCCTTGATCGCCTGGATGCCCATCAGCGCGCCCGCCAGCCGGGCGTCGAGGCGTCGGTCCCAGTGCACGTGCGAGCCGAGGCCGGGCGGCAGTCCGTGCACCACGACCTCGACCACACCGCCGAGGGTGTCGCCGTCCTTGTGCGCCTGGTCGATGGCCGCGACCATCGCCGCGCTCGCCTCCGGGTCGAGGCACCGGACCGGGTCGGCGTCGAGTCGCGCGACGTCGTCGGGTCCCGGCACCGAGCCCGCCGGGGCGGGGACGCCGCCCAGCTCGGCGACGTGGGAGACGATCCGCGCACCGGTGGCCTGCTCGAGGAAGTTCGAGGCCACCCGGCCCAGCGCCACCCGTGCCGCGGTCTCGCGCGCGGAGGCGCGCTCGAGCACGGGTCGGGCCTCGTCGAAGCCGTACTTCTGCATGCCGACGAGGTCGGCGTGGCCCGGCCGGGGCCGGGTGAGCGCGGCGTTGCGCGCCAGCGCCTCGAGCTCGACGGGGTCGACCGGGTCGGCCGACATCACCTTCTCCCACTTGGGCCACTCGGTGTTGCCGACCTGGATCGCGACGGGTCCGCCCTGGGTCTCGCCGTGCCGGACGCCGCCGAGGAAGGTCACGTCGTCCTGCTCGAACTTCATCCGGGCGCCGCGGCCGTGGCCGAGGCGCCGGCGGGCGAGGGCGTCGCGGACGTCGTCGGTCGTGACCACCACGTGGGCGGGCAGGCCTTCGAGGATCGCGACGAGGGAGGGTCCGTGGGACTCCCCCGCGGTGAGCCAGCGCAGCATGCGGCCCAGTCTCGCATCCCCCCGTCAGCCGCCGGTGGCGGTCAGCCGCCCGCGAGACCGGCGGCCAGTGGGCCGCCGAACCAGGCCCCCAGCGCCGCGCCGACCAGCATCGCCGGGCCGAACGGGAAGGCCGCCTTGAGGAGCGTGCGGTCACGGCGCCACAGTGCGAGGGCGAGGCCGGGGAGCCCGAAGACCAGGAACCCTGTGTAGAGGCCGACGAGCAGCTCGCCCCACCCCTGGTGGCCCAGGGCGAAGCCGAGCAGGGCCGAGAGCCGCACGTCGCCGAAGCCCATGCCGGCCGAGCGGATCCACCACAGCGCCCAGAACACCGACCGGGCCATCACCAGCGCGATCGCCGCGCGGACCAGGTCGTCGTAGCTCCCGCTCACGCCCCAGCCGACGAGACCGAGCACCACCGCCGCGGCCGTGGCGGGCAGCACGAGCAGCGACGGCAGCAGGCGGGTGCGCCAGTCGACCCAGGTGAGCGCGGGCGCCACGAGGAGCGCCGGGAGCCAGACGACCAGCGACCAGGTCCAGCCCGTGCCCAGCGCGACCGCCACCCCGCCGAGGGCGCCGCCGAGGGCGGCCAGCGGGGCGAGGTGGGCGTGGGCCGCGACGTCGGCGTAGAGCTCCTTGGGCCCCTCGTCCTCCGGAACCGACGGGCTCGGCTCGGGCTCCGGGAGCCTGCGCACCACGACCGGGGTCAGCACCCCGCCGAGCGCCCCGGCGGCAGCCCCGGCTGCGACGGCTGCGAGCAGCGACATGCCCGGAACCTACCGGGAACCGAGCGCGTGTTCGCCCGCTTCGCGCATCCGCGTCAGCGGCGCGTCGCGACCGGTGAACTGCCGCAGCTGGAGCGCCGCCTGGTGCACGAGCAGGTCCAGTCCACCCACGAGCACCCGGTCGACCGCGGACGCCGCCAGCGGCGTCGGCCACGGGGCGTAGCGCACCTCGAAGACGACCGGCACCGCCCGGCAGCGCTCCACCAGGTCGGGCACCTGCGCCTCGGCCGGCACGGTGGACACCACGACCTCGCCCGTGACCGGGTCGTCGGACAGCGACCCGACCACGACCTCGGGTGCGTGCGGGTGGCGCCGGACGGCGGCGACCGTCTCGGCCGCCCGGGCCGGGTCGCGCACGAGCAGCCGGACCGTGCGGGCGCCGAGCTCGGCCATCGCGAGCGACACCGACGCCGCGGTCGCCCCGCCCCCGAGCACCGTCGCCGCGGTCACCGGCCCGTCCCAGCGCTCACGGACCGCCGCCACCGCACCGGGCACGTCGGTGTTGTCGGCGCGCCAGCCGCCGTTCTCACGCACCAGCGTGTTCGCCGCGCCGGCCAGGAGGGCGGTGGGCGTGGCAGCACCGGCCAGGGCCAGTGCCTCCCGCTTGAGGGGCGCCGTGACCGACAGGCCGCGCCACCCGTGGTCGGGGTCGCCGAGGCCCTCCACGAACCGCGCCAGCCCCCCGGCGGGCACCCGGTGCGCGTCGTAGGTCCAGTCGGCGAGACCCAGCGCGTCGTACGCCGCACGGTGCAGCACCGGCGACAGCGAGTGGGCGACCGGGTCCCCCACGACGGCGCACCGCAGCGTCACGTCAGCAGGCCCCGGCGGACTCGGTCTCGCAGTACTGCCGGAGCTCGTCCTTGTAGGCGAGGAACTCGTCGTAGCTCGTCGCGAACTTGGTCTCGCCGGTCTTGAGGTTGACGGTGACGTAGTAGTACCAGTCGCCGTCGGCCGGGTGGGCCGCAGCCGCGATCGACGCGTCACCGGGCGCCTCGATCGGCCCCGGAGGAAGGCCGGTGTGCACGTAGGTGTTGTACGGCGAGTCGAGCTCGAGGTCCTCGGTCGTCGGCACCGCGCCCAGCTCGTTGTCGGCCGCGTAGTTGACCGTCGCGTCGATCTCCAGCTTGCCGGTGGTGCCGGCGGTGCCGGGGTTCTCGAGCCGGTTGTAGATGACCCGCGCGACCTTGCCGCGGTCCGCGTCGCTCCCGGCCTCCGACTCCACCAGGCTGGCCACGGTCATCAGCTCCGCCGGCGTGTAGCCCAGCGCCTCGGCCCGTGCCTCGAGGTCGGCCTCGTCAGCCGCCTGGCGCCAGCGGTCGACCATGTCGGTGAGCATGTCCTGGGGCGTCTCGTTGGGCCCGAAGCCGTAGGTGGACGGGAACAGGTAGCCCTCCGGGTTGCCCTCGGCGTAGTCGGGCAGCCCGATCGAGTCGGGCTTCGCGAGGACCTTCTCGAAGTCCTCGGCGCTGTAGTCGGTCTCCTTGGCGAGGATGTCGACGATGTCGACCACCCGCAGGCCCTCCGGGACCGTCACCGTGTCCTGGACGAGGTTGGAGGGGTCGACCAGCACGTCGAGCGCGTCGGCGGCGGCCATCTCCTTCTTCAGCTGGTAGAAACCGACCTGGATCCCGGTCGACTCGGGGTTGCCGGCCGCGGCGTCGGTGAAGGCCTCCACCGAGGCCACCACGCCCTGGGTCTTGAGGTTGCGCCCGATCGCGGAGACGGAGTCGCCCTCCTGCACCTCGAACACGACCTGCCCGTGGCCGGGCCCCGGGTAGTCCTCGGGGGCGGCGAAGCGGTCGGAGATCGCCTCGAGACCCCGCGTGACCGCGAAGTACCCGCCGCCGACCACCACAGCCAGCGCGACGAGCACCGCCAAGCAGCCCGGCACGGTCCGGCGTTTGGCCCGTCTCCTCCCCGGTCGGGTGGGGGTGGTGCCGGCGTCGTCAGTCATCGGTCTCCTCAACCGTCTCGCCCGGCGCAACCCCCGAGATGCGCTCGCTGTCCAGTGCGGTCTGCAGGATCAGCACCGCCGCGGCCTGGTCGACCACCGCGCGCCTGCCCCGACCCTTGCGTCCACGGTCGCGCAGCATAGCCTCCGCCGACACGGTGGTGAGCCGCTCGTCGACCAGCCGCACCGGGACCGGCGCCAGGCGCCGGGCCAGGGCAGCGGCGAACTGGCGGACCTTCGCCGCCGCCGGCCCCTCCCCGCCCTGCAGCGAGCGGGGCAGGCCGACCACGACCTCCACGGCCCCCTCCTCCGCCGCGATCGCCGCGATCCGGGCGAGGTCGCCCTTGCCGCGCCGGACGGTCTCGACGGGGGTGGCGATGATGCCGGACGGGTCGCAGCGCGCGACGCCGATCCGGGCATCCCCGGGGTCGATCCCGAGACGGACTCCTGGACGCACCGTCCCTGCTCAGCCCAGCCCGAGCGTGCGGGCGACCTCGGCGGGCACGGCGGCCAGGGCTGCGTCGATCCCGCCCGCGTTGCTCCCGCCACCCTGTGCGACGTCGTCCTTGCCGCCGCCGCGGCCGCCGACGTGGGGTCCGACCGCACCGACGATCGCGTTGGCACTCAGGCCCCGGCTGCGGGCCTCCTCGTTGGTGGCGGCCACCACCGAGACCTTGCCGTCGACCTGCCCGATCACCACGACCACCCCGGGGCGGCCCTGCGGCAGCCGGCCTCGGACGTCGAGGGCCAACGTGCGCACGTCGCCACCGGCGGCACCGTCGGCGCGCGCGGCCACCACCGCGACCCCCCCGACGTCCTGGGCGGACTCGGCGAGCGCGGCGCCGCCGGCCAGCAGCTGGCCGACGCGGGCCTTCTCGATCTCCTTCTCCGCGGTGCGCAGCCGCTCGACGAGGTCGTGCACCCGCTCAGGCAGCTCCTCGGGACGCACCTTGAGCGCCTCGGAGAGCTGCGCCACGAGGACGTGCTCGCGCGCCAGGAACCGGTAGGCGTCGCCGCCCACCAGCGCCTCCACCCGGCGTACGCCGGAGCCGATCGAGGACTCCCCGAGCAGCTTGACCACGCCCAGCTGGCCCGAGTGCTCGGCGTGGGTGCCGCCGCACAGCTCGCGGGCCCAGTCGCCCACCGAGATCACCCGCACCGTGTCGCCGTACTTCTCGCCGAAGAGCGCCATCGCGCCCGACCGCACGGCCTCCTCCTGGGTCATCAGCTCGCGGTGCACGGCCAGGTTCGCGATGACGAGGTCGTTGACCCGCGCCTCGACGTCCTCCATGACCGAGGTGGGCACGGAGCCGGTCGCGGAGAAGTCGAACCGGAACCGACCCGGCGAGTTCTCCGAGCCCGCCTGCGTGGCGGTCTCGCCCAACGCCTCGCGGAACGCCTTGTGGACCATGTGCGTCGCGGTGTGCGAACGCGAGATCGCCTTGCGCCGCTCGACGTCGACGAGCGCCTGCGCGTGACTGCCGAGCGTCACCTCGCCCTCGAGCACCCGGGCGTGGTGGACGATCAGGCCGGAGATCGGCGACTGCACGTCGGTGACCTCGACCCGGGCGCCGTTGTCGAGCTCGATCACGCCCTGGTCGGCCAGCTGGCCGCCGCCCTCGGCGTAGAACGGCGTGCGGTCCAGCACCAGCTCGACCGACTCGCCCTCGCGCGCGGTCGGGACCGCCTCGCCGGCGCGCACCAGGCCGCGCACCGCGCCCTCGCTGACGACCTGCTCGTAGCCGGTGAACTCCACGGCGGTGCCGAGCGCGTCCGCGACCTCGCGGTAGGCGCGCGCGTCGAGGTGCGCGCCCTTCTTCGCCGCGGCGTCGGCCTTCGCGCGCTGCCGCTGCTCCTCCATCAGCCGGCGGAAGCCCGCCTCGTCGACGCTCAGCCCCTGCTCGGCGGCCATCTCCAGGGTCAGGTCGATCGGGAAGCCGTAGGTGTCGTGCAGCGCGAACGCGCGGTCGCCCGACAGCTCACGACCACCGGTCGCGGCGAGCTCGCTGGTCGCGAGGTCGAAGATCGCGGTGCCCGCGCGCAACGTCTGCCGGAAGGCGTCCTCCTCGGCGTACGCGACCTGGGAGATCCGCTCCCAGTCGCGGTGCAGCTCGCCGTAGGTCTCGGCCATCCGGTCGCGCGAGACCGGCATCAGCTCCGGCAGCGCGCGGTCCTCGTAGCCGAGCAGCCGCACCGAGCGCACCGCACGGCGCAGCAGCCGGCGCAGCACGTAGCCGCGACCGTCGTTGCCGGGCGTGACGCCGTCGCCGATCAGCATCATCGAGGAGCGGACGTGGTCGGCCACCACCCGGAAGCGGACGTCGTCGCCGTGGTCGGCGCCGTAGCGGCGGCCGGTGAGCTCCTCGGCGCGCTCGATCACCGGGTACATCACGTCGATCTCGTACATGTTGTCGACGCCCTGCAGCAGGAAGGCCACCCGTTCGAGGCCCATGCCGGTGTCGATGTTCTTCTTCGGCAGCGAGCCGGCGATGTCGAAGTCCTCCTTGGACCGCACCGCGCTCAGCTCGTCCTGCATGAAGACGAGGTTCCAGATCTCGAGCAGTCGGTCCTCGAGGTCGAAGGGCATGTCGGGGCCGAGGTGCACCGGGTCGAAGTCGGGGCCGTGCTCGGGCCCACGGTCGAAGAGGATCTCCGAGCACGGTCCTCCGGGCCCGGGGACGCCCATCGACCAGTAGTTCTCCTTGCGGCCCAGGCGCAGGATCCGCTCGTCGGGCAGCCCGGTGACCTTGCGCCACAGCTCCAGCGCCTCGTCGTCGCCGTCGAGGATCGAGGGGTAGAGCCGGTCCTCCGGGAGGCCGAACCCGCCGTCGGCCTGCGAGCGGGTGACCAGGTCCCAGCCGAGCTCGATCGCCCCCTCCTTGAAGTAGTCCCCGAAGGAGAAGTTGCCGCACATCTCGAAGAACGTGCCGTGGCGGGTGGTCTTGCCGACGTCCTCGATGTCGGGGGTGCGCACGCACTTCTGCACGCTCACCGCACGGTCGAAGGGCGGGGTCTCCTGGCCCAGGAAGTAGGGCTTGAACGGCACCATGCCGGCGTTGACGAACAGCAGGTTCGGGTCGTCGAGCAGCAGCGAGGCCGAGGGAACCGCCCGGTGCCCGTGGCGCTCGAAGTGCGCGACGAAGCGACGTCGGATCTCCGCGGTGTCCATCAGGTCCCAGCTTCCTCTCGTCGGTGTCGGCCCCCGGCCTCGAGCTCGGGTCTGCCATGAGGCAGCAACCCGAGGCGTTCGCGCAACTCTGTTTCCTTCTCCACCCGACCTGCCGCGACCTCGTCGCGGAAGACCCGAGCCCCCGCCCCGAGGCCCGAGAGCCGGTCGCGCAGGCCGTCGGCGGTGAACGCCTCGGCCGCCCGGCGGCCGCGCACCATCGCCCAGATGCCCGCGCCGGCGCCCGCCGCGAACCACACGCCCCGGCGCACTACGCGGCGTCCCCGTCGTCGAGGCGGATGCCGGACCGCTGGTGGGCCTCCCAGGCACGGCGCGCCTCGCGCAGGTCTGACCGGCGCTGCTTGCGCGAGCGCTTGACCTCACGACGGACCTCGAAACGGATCCGGTTGCGGACCTCGGGCGAGAGTGCCCGGCGCAGCCCGTGGGCCAGGCCACCGGCGCGCACCACGGTCTCGCGCAGCACCAGGTCGGCGAAGAGCGCGCGGTCGATGGTGCCCTCGACCACCGGTGCCTCCGCAGCGTCGTCCTCGGCCTCGCCGAACCGGGTGATCACGTAGTCGGAGCGCTGCTCGGGCGCCGCCGGCGCGGCCGCGTCGGCGAGCCGCTGCTCGAGCGCCGCCATCTCGGCGCGCAGCTCGGAACCTTCCTCGCGGGCGCGCGCCAGCTCGGCGCGGGTGTGCACGCGCCCGCGCCACAGGGCGACCGCGAGACCGACCGTGACGAGGGCGAGCACGCCCACGGCGCCGCCCAGCAACACGGGCACGAGCTGCTCCTGCATGGTGACCGACCCTATCCCGCCGCCTCGGGCGCGTCCTACCGTCCCCGGATCAGGCGACGCACGCGCTCCCAGCGCTCCTTGATGGCCGCCTCGGCACCGAGCGAGGTCGGCCGGTAGTACTCCGCGTCGGCGACGACGTCGGGCGCGTACTGCTGCTCCGCCACGCCGTACGGCGCGTCGTGGCTGTAGACGTAGCCGGCGCCGTGGCCGATCGTCTTCGAGCCCCCGTAGTGGGCGTCGCGCAGGTGCGGCGGCACGGGCCCGATCTTCCCCGCCTGCACGTCCGCGGTCGCCGCCGAGATCGCGGTCGTGACGGCGTTGGACTTCGGCGCCACCGCGAGGGCGATGGTGGCCTGGGCGAGGTTGAGCCGGGCCTCGGGCATCCCGATCAGCTGCACGGCCTGCGCGGCCGCGACCGCGGTCGTCAGCGCGGTGGGGTCGGCGAGGCCGATGTCCTCGGAGGCGAGGATGACCAGCCGGCGCGCGATGAAGCGCGGATCCTCGCCCGCCTCCATCATCCGGGCGAGGTAGTGCAGCGCCGCGTCGGCGTCGGAGCCGCGCACCGACTTGATGAAGGCGCTGGTGACGTCGTAGTGCTGGTCGCCCTGGCGGTCGTAGCGCACCGCGGCCTGGTCGACCGCGGTCTCCGCGGTCTCGAGGTCGATCCGGTCCGCGTTGCGCGACCGCGCCGCACCCGCCGCCGCCTCGAGGTAGGTCAGCGACCGGCGTGCGTCACCGCCGGCGAGCCGGACCAGGTGGTCGCGCGCGTCGTCGTCGAGGGCGAGCTCCCCGCCGAGGCCGCGCTCGTCGACCAGCGCCTGGTCGATCACCGCGCCCACGTCGTCGTCGGTCAGCGAGTCGAGCCGCAGCAGCAGGCTGCGCGAGAGCAGCGGTGAGATCACGGAGAAGAACGGGTTCTCGGTGGTGGCCGCCACCAGGGTGACCCAGCGGTTCTCGACGCCGGGCAGCAGCGCGTCCTGCTGCGCCTTGCTGAAGCGGTGCACCTCGTCGACGAACAGCACGGTCTCGCGGCCGGTGCCGACGAGCTCGGCCCGGGCGCCGTCGATCGCGGCCCGGACCTCCTTGACCCCCGCGGCCACCGCCGAGATCTCGACGAAACGACGGTCGGTCTGGCGCGACAGGATCGAGGCGATCGTGGTCTTGCCCGTCCCCGGCGGCCCCCAGAGCAGCAGCGAGAGCGACCGGTCGCCCTCGATCAGCTGGCGCAGCGGCGAGCCCTCGGCCCGCAGCTGGGGCTGGCCGACGAGCTCCTCGAGCGTGCGTGGTCGCATCCGCACGGCGAGCGGCGCCGACGCGGTGGGGTTGGCAGCCAGCGACCCCGACCCCGGCGTGGGGGTCGGGGCCGGGGCTGTGAAGAGTCCCTCGTCGGTCAGGCCGAGACCGTCGACTTCGTCTGGAGGTCGTACCAGTGGTCGTCGTACCCCGGCCCGGTCGTCACGTCGGACGCGGTGCCGCTCGGGTCGGGCGAGCCCTGGTCGTCGACGGCGAGCAGGCCGGCGGTGACCGGCGTCGCCGGATGGGCACCGAGCTCACCGGCGAAGTGGCAGGCCACCTTGTGCCGGGGGGCGATCTGCAGCAGGGGCGGCTCCACCTTCGCGCAGATCTCCTGCGCGTACGAGCAGCGCGTGCGGAACCGGCAGCCGGACGGCGGGTTGATCGGGCTCGGCACGTCGCCCTCGAGCCGGATCCGCTCGCGTCGACCGCCGATGGCCGCCTGCCGCACGTCGGGCACCGCGGAGAGCAGGGCCTGCGTGTACGGGTGGTGGGCGTGGTGGTAGATCGAGTCGCGGTCACCGATCTCGACGATCTTGCCGAGGTACATCACCGCGACCTCGGGGCAGAAGTGCCGCACCACCGCGAGGTCGTGGGCGATGAAGAGGAACGCGATCCCGAATTCCTTCTGCAGGTCCTGGAGCAGGTTGATCACCTGTGCCTGGATCGACACGTCGAGCGCCGAGACCGGCTCGTCGGCGACGAGCAGGCGCGGGTTGAGCGTCAGCGCCCGGGCGATGCCGATGCGCTGCCGCTGGCCGCCGGAGAACTCGTTGGGGTAGCGGTTGTAGTGCTCGGGGTTGAGACCCACGACCTCGAGCAGCTCCTGGACCCGCGGCAGGATCTTGTCCCTGGGCACCACGTTGTGCACGGCGAGCGGCGCCCCGACGATCGAGCCCACCGTGTGCCGGGGGTTCAACGACGTGTAGGGGTCCTGGAAGATCATCTGCACGTGGCGGCGCAGGGGCTTGAGCTCCTTGGGCGACAGCTTCGCGATGTCGTGCCCGTCGAACATCATCGACCCGCCCGTCGGGTCGTAGAGGCGGGTGATCAGCCGACCGGTCGTGGACTTGCCGCAGCCGGACTCGCCCACGAGACCGAGCGAGCCGCCCTCGGGCACCTGGAAGGAGATGCCGTCGACGGCCTGGACCCAGCCGATGGTCCGCCGGATCAGGCTCGAGGACTTCACCGGGAAGTACATCTTCAGGTTCTCGACCTCGAGCACCGGCGGTGCCGTGGGGTCGAGCTCGGTCGCGGTGTTCCCGGTCTCGGCGAGCTCGGCGAAGGTGGGGACCTGCCGCCCGCCGGGTGACACCGCCCCGGTCTCCGGGGCGGTCGGCCGCTCGGGCGTGCCGGGGTTGTCGGTGGCGTCGGGCTTGTCGACGTTCACGTCGGACACTGTCTCAGTTCTCCTCGACGAGGTCGGGGGCGATCTCGGGCAGGACCTCCGCCGCGTAGACCTGCTCGGGGTTGGCCAGGTGGCACCGCTTGACGTGGAAGCCTCCGGTGCTGGCCGGGGTCAGCTCGGGCAGCTCGGTGCGGCAGAGGTCGGCGGGCACCTTGTCGACGTGCGCGCACCGGGGGTGGAAGGAGCATCCGGGGGGAGGGCTGAGCAGGCTGGGCGGGTTGCCCGGGATCGGGATGAGCCGAGCGCTCTCGTCACCACCGACCTCCGGGATGCTGGAGAGCAGGCCCCACGTGTACGGCATCTCCGGGTGGGTCAGGATCTGCTTGCACGGGCCGTACTCGACCTCGCGCCCGGCGTACATCACCAGCACGTCGTCGGCCATCTCCGCGATCACGCCGAGGTCGTGGGTGATGATGATGACCGCGGAGTTGAACTCGCGCTGGAGGTCCTGGAGCAGGTCGAGGATCTGCGCCTGCACGGTCACGTCGAGCGCCGTGGTCGGCTCGTCGGCGATCAGCAGGGCCGGGTCGTTGATCAGGCCCATCGCGATCATCGCGCGCTGGCGCATCCCGCCGGAGAACTGGTGGGGGAAGTCGTCGATGCGACGGTCGGGCTGCGGGATGCCGACCCGGTCGAGCATCTCGATCGCCTTGCGGCGGGCGTCGCGCTTGGTGGCCTTGGGGTGGTGCACGAGGTAGGCCTCGGCGAGCTGACCGCCGACCTTGTAGAAGGGGTGCAGCGCGGCGAGGGCGTCCTGGAAGATCATCGCCATGGCGTTGCCGCGCAGCTTGCGCATCTCGGGCTCGGCGAGGCCGATGACCTCGGTGCCCCCGACCCGGATCGAGCCGGAGATCCGGCTCGACTTCTCGTCGTGCAGGCCCAGGACGGCCATGCTGGAGACCGACTTGCCGGAGCCCGACTCGCCGACGATGCCGAGGGTCTCCCCCATGGCCACCGAGAAGCTCAGGCCGGTCACGGCCGACACGAGGCCGTCCTGGGTGGGGAACTTGACGGTCAGGTCCTCGACGACCAGGAATGGCTCGTCACCGTCGACCGCGCGCCGCGGCCGGGCATCGGTGGCGGTCAGGTCGGTCATCCAAGCCTCACTCTCGGGTCCAGAACGGTGTAGAGCACGTCGACGATCAGGTTGCACATGATCAGGCAGAAGGCGCTGAAGAGCGCGGTGGCCGCCACCACGGGCAGGTCCTTGGCATAGACGGCCTCCAGGCTCCACCAGCCGATGCCCTCGATCTCGAAGATCCGCTCGGTGAAGATGGTACCGGCCAGCAGGGTGCCGAAGTCGATGGCGAAGATGGTCACGACCGGCACCAGCGCCGCCCTCAGGGCGTGCTTGTAGACGATGGTGCGGGTGGGTAGGCCCTTGGACTTCGCGGTGCGGATGTAGTCCTCGCTCAGCGTCTCCACCATCGAACCGCGCGAGTACCTCGTGTACTGGGTGCACCCGAAGATGCCCAGCGCGAGCCAGGCCAGGGCCATCCCCGACACCCACTTCGCGGGACCATAGGTGATCGGTGAGAAGTAGCCCGTGTCGGAGATCAGGGGCACCTCGAAGATCACCGTCAGGTAGAGCCAGGTGAGCAGGGCGAAGAGGTAGTAGGGCACGGAGCTGATCGTCAGGAACGAGGACACCAGCGCCTTGTCGGCGACCGTGCCGCGTCGTCGGGCCGCGGCGACCCCGATGGGGATCCCGAAGAGCAGGTAGAAGAAGGCGCCGCCCACGGCGACGGAGAGGGTGGCGGGCAGCCGGACCTTCATCTCCTCCCACACAGGCACCTTGGTGCGGTAGGAGTACCCGAAGCACGGGGCCGGGCAGTCGTAGGTCGTGGGGCCGATGGTGATCTCGCGGCCGGCCACGAGGCCCTTCATGTACTTGCCGTACTCGACGTAGATCGGGTTGTTGTACCCCATCGACTCCTCGTAGCGCGCGAGGCGCTCGGGCGTGCAGTGCTGACTGGTGTCGCGGTCGCAGATGGGCTTCGCGGGGCTCGAGGGCCCGTACCAGAACAGGGCGAAGGTGGCCATCGAGACCAGGATCATCACGAGGAGTCCGGACAGGAGCCGCTTCACGACGTAGGCGAACATGAGATCTTCTCTCCGAGTTGTGGCCGGCTGGGCGGCCAACGGGTGGGGGCTCCCGTCCGGGAGCCCCCACCCTAGCCTCGATGTTTCGTCTGGCTGCCGGTTGAGGTGTTGAGTACGACGTTGGGGTGGCGGTT
>NZ_JBHSKD010000029.1:0-150328 GCF_042657275.1 Nocardioides taihuensis | reverse complement strand
GACCCTGGGTGTGGCTGGGCTCGGGGCTCTTCTTGAGCGTGCAGTTCACGTAGGTCGCGCGCAGGCCGGTGAAGTCGTGATCGTCGGTCATGGGGTCTCCTGGGGTGTGGGTGATGGTCAGAGCAGCTCGGCGTCCTGCTCGACGCAGAGCAGGGCGGGTCCGTCGGTCGCGAACAGCTCGGCCATGGCAGCGTCGAGCTGGTCGCGATGGGTGACGCGCAGGCCGCGGGCGCCGCAGAGCTCGGCGTACGCAGCCCAGTCGGGGTTGGTCAGCGTGGTGTGCCACGTGGGATAGCCCGCGGAGAGCTGCTCCTTGCTGATCTTGCCCAGCGCGTTGTTGTTGAGCAGCACGTGCTTGACCGGGATCCCGTGGTGGACGGCGGTGGTCAGCTCCATGGCGTACTGGCCGAAGCCGCCATCACCGGTCACGGCCACGACCGGACGGGTGGGGTCGGCCGCCCACGCGCCGAGTGCCGCGGGGTAGCCGAAGCCGATCGACCCGAGGTAGCCGGACATCAGGACGGGTTGGCCCTTCGACTCGAGGTAGCGACCCAGCGAGTAGGCGTGGTTGCCGACGTCGACGGCCACCACCGCGTCGGCCGGCAGGTGCTGCGACAACGCGGCGAAGACGGCTGCCGCGGCGACGCCGCGCCCCCGGTCGTCTGCGGCGCGTCGCGCCTTCTCGGCTCGCCAGATCTCCCAGCGGGCGGCGACGTCGGGCCGTTGGTCCTCGGCCGCCGGGCCGAGGTCGCGGACTGCGGAGCGCAGGGCGGGTACGACGAGCGCGGCGTCGCCGAGGAGGTCGGCCGTGACGGCGTCGAAGCGTCCGATCGCGGTCGGGGCGTCGTCGACCTGGACGATCGTCTGCCACGGTGCGATGCCGGTGTGGTTGGCGAAGGACGCGCCGACAACCAGCAGCAGGTCGGCCTCGTTCATCAGCCAGCTGGCGACGGGGGTGCCGCTGCGCCCGAGGACCCCGCCCGCGAGTGGGTGGTCGTCCGGCACCAGGCCTTTCGCCTTGAACGTGGTCAGCACCGGTGCGCCGAGCTCCTCGGCCAGCGCCGTGACCTCCGCGCGGGCACCGCGCGCGCCGTGGCCGACGACCACGACCGGCCGCCTGGCGGCGGCGACCAGCTCGGCGGCCCGGTCCAGCGCCGCCGCGTCGGGTGCGACTGGTCGCCGGGAGTAGCGCCCGTCCGGCGAGCCGGCGGGTGCCTGCGACGGCAGTGCCTGCACCTCGTCGGGCAGCACGAGGTGGGCGACCCCGCGGCCGTCACGGGCGTGCTTGACGGCCAGCGCGGCCAGCTCGGCGTGGTCGCTCCCCGCTTGGAGCGTGGCCGTCGAGATCGCCACGTCGCGGAAGACCGCCCCCAGGTCGAGGTCCTGGAAGGCGCCGCGGCCGAGCACCTTCGAGGGCACCTGCCCCGAGATCGCGACCACGGGGGCCTGGTCGAGCTTCGCGTCGTACAGCCCGGTGAGGAGGTTGGTGGAGCCCGGGCCTGCGATCGCGAAGCAGGCCGCCGGGCGGCCGGTGAGCTTGCCGTAGGCGCTGGCCGCGAAGGCGGCGGCTCCCTCGTGCCTGATGCCGACGTAGCGGAGCTCGCCGCGTTCCTCGGCGCGGCGGAGGGCGTCGGCGAAGCCGAGGTTGGAGTGCCCGACCATGCCGAACACGGTGTCGACGCCGTGCGCCACCAGGGTCTCGACGAGCACGTCCGCCACCGTCCGGCCGACGTCGCCCTGGTCGGGCAGCCGGACCCGCACGCCCGCGTCGTCCTCCTCGACCTCGAAGACCGGGACGCGGTCGTCGAGGTGCTCGGCCAGCTCCCCGGGCGGTGCGCCCGTGACCGGGTCGTAGTCGTAGCCGTGCCACGGGCAGCGCAGCAGCCCGTGCTCGATGGACCCCTCGCCGAGCGGCCCCCCTTGGTGGGGGCACCGGTTGTCGAGCGCCCCGAGCCGTCCGCCGCACCGGGTCATCGCGATCGACCGGCCGTCGACGACGACGCTGCGCACACGACCCTCGCCCGGGAGGTCACCGGGGTCCACCGGGTGCCAGGTACCCGTAGGACCCGGCTCGGCAGGAGGTGCCGTGCGGCCGGAGGTGTCGGTGTCCATGTAACGCTCCTCCTCAGGTCGAGACCAATGGGCATCAGTGGCATCCACCTCGCGACGCGTTACACGACGTCACGACAAGGCACCGGAGCACCTCGTGGAACAGACCCGCACCTCTCTGCACGGCGTGGCCGAGCTGCTGCTCGCCGGACCCCAGCACGCCGCCGGCGGCGGAATCCGGCTCCGAGTCGTCCCCGGGGGTTTCGCGACCGTGGCCGCGCCCGACCTGCGGGTCGCGGGCGAGGAGCTCGCCGGGCCCCGCGGCTCGCACCCGCTGCGGGGCACCTATGCGGAGGTCGGTGGCGCGGTCGGCGTCGTACCGCGCCGGCTCGACGACGTCTACACCGACGGTCCCGGTGTCCGGCCCGACGACCGGATCGAGCTCGACCCCGCCGAGCTCGCCGTGCTGCTCGAGGCGTTCGTCGTCGGCGACGCCGCACTGCGGCAGCTCGCGCCCCGGCAGGAGCCGGTGCTGTGGCCCGAGCACTTCGACGTCGGGATCGCGGTCGATGAGGTCAACTTCGGGGTGTCCCCGGGCGACGCGGGCATCCCCGAGCCCTACGCGTACGTCGGGCCGTGGACGCCGCGCACCGGCGACTTCTGGGACCAGCCCTTCGGGGCCGCGCGACCTGTCGCCGCGCTGGGCGGGGTGGACGGTCTGCTCGCCTTCTTCCGGGAGGGAGCGGCGCGGGCGTCCGACCGTGCCGGCCTGTGACGGCGGCCGCGCTGAACGTGCCCGACGACAACCTCGAGGTGGGTGGGCCGGAGTCTCGTAGGCCACCCTCACCGGACGCCACCCATGGGCGCGCGTCCGCGGCTTCCTTGTGTTGACGGCCGAGCCTTCCGTGCCGACGTGGGCGGCGATCTCGGGGCCTGGCCGACCATGCGGGGGCGGCGCCAGTCGTCACCGCGCTCCACCGCAGCCGCGACCGCCAACACGGCGAGCAACAGTGTCGCAGTGGGCCACATCGGGAAGCAGGTTGGAGGTCGTCCCCTCATGGTTGTGCAGACGCCAGCCAAGGCCGATCACATCCAGTGGACTTGGCCGCGAACCACCGCGATGGTGATGCGCGTATGGTGCTCGTCGGTGTGCCGGGAAGTCTGGTCGGCGGTCCTGTTCACTCGACCCCGAAAGCAGTTGCCATGAGCCCCGCGCGATTTCCGTCGCTGAGTCCGAAGGGTCCGGGGCAGGTCTCGGGGCACAGCGACGGGTACCTCCGGTCCGCGTCGTCCCCGGGTCGTTGTCAGAACGGGGGCAACTCGGGGGCGGCGTCCATTCGCGATCAGTGTCCCGCGAGGCCGGCGCCTCCTCCACCGGATGTCTCCTGCCCACCGGGGGGGGGGCGTGCCAGCGCACGTCTCACGCCCGTTGGCAGGCCGGTCCCCTCCACGGGGGTGGGTCCGGGATGCGGGCGCGGCCGCGTGGCGCGGATGAGCGCGATGCGATCCCGTCTCCCGACGGACCTGCGGTCTCGCCTACAGGCGATGGTCGACGAGCTACCTGAGAGTCGTGTTTCGAGAAGTCGCCATTGGTGATCCAGTGCTCCCCTCAACTAGCTTGACATCCGAACTGAGGTTCGTGAATACTGAAGCGCACGAGGGGAGTACCCCAATCGCGACGACACCGTCAGTCCGGCTGGCCATGTCCAGCCCGGTGCGTCGGCCGAACCAGGCATTCTGGTGGCGGTGGGGGAGACCTCCAACGGCCCGCCTGTGCGGGCGCGGCGGAGGTTTCGACGATGGACGTTCCGTTCTGGGCGTGGGCTGCGGTGCTCGCCGTCATTCTTGCGATGCTGGCGATCGACCTGTTCGCCCACCGCACCGCCCACGTGGTGTCGGTTCGTGAGGCCGCCATCTGGTCCGCGGTCTGGGTCTCTCTGGGCCTCGCGTTCGGCGGCGTGGTCTGGTGGGCCTACGGCGCCCAGGCGGGCGGTGAGTACTACGCCGGATACCTGATCGAGAAGTCGCTGGCGGTCGACAACGTCTTCGTGTTCGCGCTGATGTTCACCTACTTCGCGGTGCCTCGGGAGTACCAGCACCGTGTGCTGTTCTATGGAGTTCTCGGCGCGCTGGTCTTCCGGGCGATGTTCATCGCCGGCGGTGCGGTACTGATCGAGAGCTTCGCCTGGATCCTGTACCTGTTCGGCGCGTTCCTGGTGCTCACGGGCTGGAAGATGTTCACTCACCGCAACGGCCGGCTGGACCCCTCCCGCAACCCGGTGCTGCGCTGGGTCAAGAGGTGGGTGCCGTCCACCGAGGACTACCACGGGCAGAAGTTCTGGGTGAAGAAGGCCGGCAGGTGGGTGGCCACCCCGCTGTTCACCGTGCTGGTCCTGGTCGAGGTCACGGACATCATCTTCGCGGTTGACTCGATCCCCGCGATCTTTGCCGTCACCCAGGAGCCCTTCCTGGTCTTCACCAGCAACGCCTTCGCCATCTTGGGCCTGCGCGCGATGTACTTCCTGCTCGCCGACCTGATCCACCGGTTCATCTATCTCAAGGTCGGCCTCGCGGTGGTCCTGGTCTTCGTCGGCGTCAAGATGCTGCTGCTCGATGTCTACAAGGTCCCGATCTGGCTCTCCCTGGCCGTGATCGCCACCAGCATCACCGCCGCGGTCGTCTTGAGCCTGCGCGCTACCCGCGAGCCGGCGTCAACATCGCAGGACCAGGCGCCCACCGCGGCGGAAGATGCGTCTGATCACGTCACCGTTGAGGACCAGGTGGTAGGGCGATGACGGGCTTGGCATCCCGCGGCCCACGGGCACGAGGTCGACCCGAGCGGCGCTCGGCGCGGATGGTGCTGGACGTCGACTTCGCCCCGGACGGGCTCCTGGCCGATCTCCTCCGGGCGGAGCTGGACCAAGGGGTGGAGGTGCACGTCGTGCTCCTGCGTCCGCGGCTGGGCTGGTCAACCGACGCCGCGCTGGTGGTCCTCCACGGGCGCCGGATCGCTGCGGCACGCGGTCGCCGGCTGGAGGAGCTGGCGCACATCGCCGGTGCGCGACACAGGCAGGTCACCGTCTCGATCCAGCGCCACCGCTGGCGATCGGCAGTGCCCAGCCAGAGCCTCGCGCGCTACCTCAGCCCCGGCCCGATCAGGAAGGCATCGTTCTCCCGATGAACAACCCGACCGACGCCCGTGCCCTCGCTCCACCTCCGGTGGTGTTGCCATGGCTCGGTTGAAGGTGCCCTCAGCGGTGACCCACGACCAGATCGAGAAGATCACCGAGGGAGACACTGGCTTCCAGGTCATGACGGAAGTGGGCTCCGCGGACCACCTCATACCGATTGCGGCGTACGATCTTCTCCTTGCGCAAGTCATCGTGCCCCATCAGGTCGCGCACGATCTGCTGCACCGCCCGCTCGGTAATCCTGACCGCTTCCGCGACATCTCGCATCCAGGCCTCGGAGTCCAGAGCCGAAGAGACCAGGACGTGCCCATGGTTGGACGAGAACATCCACTCTCGCTGACTCACAGGAAGCACATTGCGCGAGGTCGGCTTCGTAGGAGTCGTTCGCTGCGATCCCACGACATGTGCACGATCGGTGCTCGTTCTGGCTGGTCGTGGTCCCGGGCTGTGTGGCCGGGACCTACGACTCTGGCCGCGATGCAGGGCAGGTTCGAATTCGTAACGGAGGGGCGAGGAGCGAGTCGTGATCACGCGTCGGGCCCCGCTAGGAGAAGGAGGAGTGGTCATGAGCAGCGTTGACCAGGACCGCGCACGGGTCGTATCACCCGTGGAGTCCGCCAGCACTGCCTCGAGGTTGGTGGTGGGCGACGACGGCTCCCCGGCTGCAGACGTGGTCTGGCTGTGGGTGAACAACCACCGCTGGCCCGGGTGGCGGATCTCGGTCGTCTCGGCCCGCGCTCCGGAGATCGGTCCGCCGGTGGGTGCGGAGCGGGCCACGCTCCACCCCTGGGCGCCGCCGCACCCGCGGCAGCTCCTCACCGGCGACGAGGCCGACGTCGAGCACCTGTTCGCCGAGACCGATCCACGCCTGGCGCTCGACGGGTGCGCCGACGCTGCGCTGGTGGCTGTCGGTCCCCGCGGCCACGGTCTCCTCAAGCATCTCCACATCGGCAGTACGACGGAGTGGCTCATCGGGGCACGACGCCCCCTCGCGCCGGTCGTAGTGGTGCGGTCGGCGAGAGCGACCAAGGACGTCCTCTTTTGCACCGACGGCTCCGCTCACGCACGGTCGGCTCTCGAGGCCCTCCTGGTGCTCCCGTGGCTCACGAGCTGCCGGATCACCGTGATGGGAGTGAACGATGGTCGAAACCAGACCGGCTCAGCGGTTGAGCAAGCCGTGGCAATGCTCCGCGAGCACGGCGTCGACCGGGTCGAGCACGAGGTGGTCGACGCCCTGCCCCGCACCGCGGGTTTTGACGTCCGGTCCCTGATCCTCAGCAGAATCGCGGAGCAGTCCCCCGACCTCGTCGCGGTGGGCGCGCGCGGCACCGGGGGCATCCGCGGGCTGCTGGTCGGGTCGGTGACGACTGCGGTGGTGCACCACGCACCATGCTCAGTCCTCGTGGCCCGGACCGCTGAGTCGGAAGAGCGTGTCGATGGGCACGACTGAGACGCCGGGTGTGACTGGCACGGCACTCGTCGGCTGCGGAGCGGCGAAGGGGGCGACGGTCGTGGCCCAGGCCTCAGGTCCTGGGGTCAGTGATCCGTCATCCGACAAGTCACCCAGCGAGGCATCGCCGGATTGGCTCGGCGGCGTGAGCGCGCAGTCGCGACTGTTCCTGCTGGAGTACGAGTTCGGGTTGCGCGAGGTGGAGACGAAGATCGCGATCCTGCGAGACGAGTTCCTGCACATGCACGACTACAACCCCATCGAGCACGTCACCAGCCGGGTGAAGTCTCCGGAGAGCATTCGGGCCAAGGTTGAACGCCGGGGTCTCGAGCACACCTTGGACAGCGTGCGGAGCAACATCACCGATATCGCGGGGGTCCGGGTGACCTGCAGCTTCGTCACCGACTCCTACCGGATCTTCGAGCTGCTGACCGCCCAGGACGACATCACCACGCTCAAGGTCTCGGATTACATCGCCGAACCGAAGGCCAACGGCTACAAGAGTCTGCACGCCATCATCGAGATTCCCGTGTTCCTCTCCTCCGGCCCGGTGAGCGTGCCCGTGGAGCTTCAGTTGCGCAGCATCGCGATGGACTTTTGGGCCAGCCTCGAGCACAAGATCTACTACAAGTACGACGGCGAAGTCCCCGACTCACTGCTGCGAGAGCTCAAGGAGGCAGCCGAGTCCGCCAACGAGCTGGACTCACGAATGGAGCGGCTGCATCGAGAGCTGCACGGTTGACGTACGCGGCCGCGCGCGGGCGCGAGTCGATGGTTCACGTGATTCGGGCGGTCGGGCTGGGCGTGGTTACGACGAGTGAGGCGCTTGGCCAGGTACTGCCGGGCCATCTCGCCCAAGGTCGTCACCGCCTGAGGCCCGACGGCGAGCGTGAGGCGGACGTCGATCCCGAGTGCCTTCGCGCGGGCCCCCTCCAGCGTCCTTCCCCCGGTGGTCTTGCGGCGGGAGCCGTCCGGCTCGAGCCACCGCAGGATGAAGTAGCCCTTCTTGTCCGGGGCGTAGAGGCTGACATTGCCCACGGCCTCGAGCGGGGCGTTCATCGTCCCGACACCTTCGTGCGCCGCGGCCGGTAGGCGGGGGTGGCCGTGGACGTCGTGACGGCCAGGCCAGGACCTCCTCACGTGCCCACAGGTTCGCGGCGAAGGGCAGCCTGGGGCAGGGAAGTCGGAGCGGTAGGTGTGCTCGCGGGCGGTGTCCACCTTGAGGTGCAGTGCCGCGGCGACGTGGTCGATGGTCCAGATCGGGACCGAGAGGTCGATGTGCATGACCAGACCCGTCCGGGACGGCGAATGTCCGGCAATTGGCGCACGCACCACGGCCCCGGCCCGGGGAAATCTGGGGGAACCCCGGGTCGGGGCCGTGCGTCTGCGCAGGTCAGGGCCGGTTTCGGCCCCGTGGGTCAGATGTCGTAGTAGAGCTCGAACTCGTGCGGGTGCGGGCGCAGCTGCACGGGGGCGATCTCGGCGGAGCGCTTGTAGTCGATCCAGGTCTCGATCAGGTCGGGGGTGAAGACGTTGCCGACCGTCAGGAACTCGTGGTCCTCCTCGAGGGCGTCGAGGACGGCGTTGAGCGAGGTGGGCACCTGGTCGATGTCGGCCATCTCGTCCGGCGGCAGCTCGTAGATGTCCTTGTCGATCGGCTCGGCCGGCTCGATCTTGTTCTGGACGCCGTCGAGGCCGGCGAGCATCAGCGCCGAGAAGGCGAGGTAGGGGTTCGCCGACGGGTCGGGGAACCGGGTCTCGATGCGCTTGGCCTTCGGGTTCGCGCCGGTGATCGGGATCCGGACGGACGCCGAGCGGTTGCGCGAGGAGTACACCAGCGAGATCGGCGCCTCGAAGCCCGGCACCAGCCGGTGGTAGGAGTTCACCGTGGGGTTGGTGAACGCCAGCACCGCCGGGGCGTGCTTGAGGATGCCGCCGATGTACCAGCGCGCCATGTCGGACAGGCCGGCGTACCCGACCTCGTCGTAGAACAGCGGCTCGCCGTCCTTCCAGAGCGACTGGTGCACGTGCATGCCGGAGCCGTTGTCGCCGAAGATCGGCTTGGGCATGAAGGTGACCGACTTGCCCTGCTCCCACGCGGTGTTCTTGATGAGGTACTTGAACTTCATCACGTCGTCCGCGGCCTTGAGCAGGGTGTCGAACCGGTAGTTGATCTCGGCCTGCCCGGCGGTGCCGACCTCGTGGTGCGCCCGCTCGACCGAGAGGCCGCAGGCCTCGAGGTGCTTGACCATGTCGGCGCGCAGGTCGCTGTAGTGGTCGTAGGGCTCGACGGGGAAGTACCCGCCCTTGTAGCGCGTCTTGTAGCCGCGGTTGTCCTCGTCGGCCTTGCCGGAGTTCCACCAGCCCTCGGCCGAGTCGATGTGGTAGAAGCCCTCGTTGGGCGCCGTGGAGTAGCGGACGTGGTCGAAGATGTAGAACTCCGCCTCGGGCGCGAAGTACGCCGTGTCCGCGATGCCCGTGCTCTCGAGGTACGACAGCGCCTTGCGGGCGATGTTGCGCGGGTCGCGCGAGTAGGCCTCGCCGGTGATCGGGTCGTGGATGAAGAAGTTGAGGTTGAGCGTCTTCGACTTGCGGAACGGGTCGATGTACGCCGTGGTGGGGTCCGGGAACAGCGCCATGTCCGACTCGTTGATGGCCTGGAAGCCGCGGATGGAGGAGCCGTCGAAGTTGAGACCGTCGTCGAAGACGGCTTGGTCGAACGCCGTCACGGGCACGGTGAAGTGCTGCATGATGCCCGGCAGGTCGCAGAACCGGACGTCGACCATCTCGACGTTCTCGTCCTTCAGGTACTTCAGCAGCTCGTCGCTGTTTGCGAACATTCGTCCTCCTTGGCTGCGACCGGTCAGGGGCAGCCGGGAATTTCGGTGCGGATCGTTCCGGAGCCACGCTGCAACCGGAGCCACTCGCAACCTAGGCGGGGGCAGTTTCTCGACCGTATCCGGTTTGTTTCGTCGATGTAACAGCGTGGTCGGCGACGGACACCCGGTCGCCGGAGCCCGGTCGTCGCCGCCTACCCTGAGCCCGTGACGGACCCGCTGCCCGAGCTCGAGACCGCCTCGTGGGGACGCCGCATCCTGGCGCTCTTCGTCGACTGGTTCGCCTCGACGCTGGTCGTCGTGCTGGTGCTCGGCCCCGGGGGATGGAGCGACGACCCGGCCTCCGGCTTCTACACGCTGGCGGTGTTCGCGGTGGAGACCGCCGTGCTGACCGCGCTCGCGGGCGGATCGTTCGGCAAGCTCGCCACCGGGCTGCGCACCGTCCGGTACGGCGCGACCGGGCCGGTCGGCCTCCTGCCCGCCTTCCTGCGCCAGGTGCTGGTGTGCCTGGTCATCCCGCCGATCGTCTTCCGCCCCGACGGGCGCGGGCTGCACGACCTGGTGGCGGGCTCGGCGACCTACCCCGTCGCTGTGCTGCGCGCGGGGCGCTGACTCGCGGGCTAGGCTCGGCACCAGCCGTCCCTGTCTCGGGCCGACCTGAACCACACCGATCCGGGCCACACCGATCTGGGCCATACCAATCTGGGCCATACCGATCTGGGCCACACCAATCAGGGGGAGTGCCGTGAGCACACGTCGTCCGTCCGTCCGCCGCCGCATCGCCGCTGTCGTCAGCGCTCCGCTGCTGCTGGTCTCGTTCGCCGCCTGCGGCACCGATGACGGGAAGGGGGAGGCGAGCGACGAGCCCACCGCGCTCCAGTCGGGTGACGCGGTGACCGTCGCGCAGTTCGCCGCACTCACGAAGTCGTCGGTCGACAAGGCGACCACCGCCCACATGACGATGGACATGACCATGGGCCGGATGGGCGGCATCCACGCCGAGGGCGACCTCGCCTACGAGGCCGGCGCGCCCAGCATGCAGATGACGATGGAGATGCCGGGCGTCGGCGGCCAGATGGACATGGTGTTCGTCGACTCGACGATGTACCTGAAGATGCCCCGCCTGAGCGGCGCGAAGTACGTCGAGATCGACCTCTCCGACACCGACAGCCTCCCGCCCGAGCTCGCCGACATGGTCGACCAGATGGATCCCCTGAAGTCGGTCGAGGAGTTCGGTGACGCGGTCGACGAGGTGACCTACGAGGGGTCCGACGTGATCGGTGGCGAGACCCTCGACCACTACCTGGTCGTCGTCGACACCACCAAGGTCGACCAGCTGAAGCGGTTCGGGATGCTGGGTGTGGACCTGCCCGACACCGTCGAGTACGACGTCTGGCTCGACGCCGACGGCATGCTGCGCCAGATGACGACCGACTTCACGATCATGGGCAAGCACATGTCGGTGGAGGTCGGCATGGACCAGTGGGGCGAGGACGTCTCGATCGAGGCGCCGCCCGCGAGCCGGACCCGGCCGATGCCGGGCCTGACGACGGCCGGCTGAGACCCGACGCCCGTCCGCTGCCGCAGGCTCAGCGGCCGCGCATCTGGCCGCGCAGGCCCTTCATGCTCGTCGGCACCGGCCCCTTGGGGATCGGCATGGTCGAGCGGGTGGCGTCGAGCGCCTTGAGGCGGTTGAGCACGTCGGTCAGGTCGGCCGGCTTCACGGCCCGGCCCAGCTTCTGCACGTGGCGCACCAGCTTGGGCAGCGGCACCTGACCCTCGCCGCTGCCGACCACGACCTCGTGGATCGGGGTGTCGGCGGCGACCCGCTCGTGCTTGCGGCGCTCGTTGGCCAGCAGCGTGCGCAGCCGGTGCGGGTTGCCCTCGCCGACCAGCACGATGCCCGGAGGGCCGACCACGCGGTGCACGACGTCCTGCTGCTTGGTGAAGGCGATGAGCGGGTCGACCTTCCAGCCGCGCCGCAGCATCTTCAGCGCGTTCGCGGCGGCGCCGACCTGGCCGTCCATCTGCTGGTAGGCCGCCTTCTGCGCGCGGCGGCCGAAGACGATCAGCGTCAGCAGCGTGCCGAGCAGCAGGGCGCCGACGATCGCGATGACCAGCCCGATGACGCCGTCGCCGGGGAGGAACCAGAAGAGCCCGAAGCCCGCGGCGGCGCCGACGACGAAGGTCCCGAGCAGCCACAGCCACAGGCGCGTGTCGGACTGCTTGGCCATCCGGTAGGTCGCCGCGAACTGCTGGCGGCGGCTCATGCTGTCCGGGTCGGTCGGGGTCTGCTGCGACATGGAGGTGCTCGGCTCTCGTGCGGGGTTGTTCTCGGGCTGGCAGGTCAGGCGGGCGCGCCGGTGCGCGCGTCGACAGCCTGACGGTACAACCGCCCGGCCCGGTAGGACGAACGGACGAGCGGGCCCGACAGCACACCGGAGAAGCCGATCTCCTCGGCCTCGGCGGCCATCTCCACGAACTCCTCGGGCTTGACCCACCGCTCGACCGGGTGGTGGCGCACCGAGGGACGCAGGTACTGCGTGATCGTCACCAGCTCGCAGCCCGCTTCGTGCAGGTCGCGCAGCGCCTGCGAGACCTCCTCGCGGGTCTCGCCCATGCCGAGGATCAGGTTGGACTTGGTCACCAGGCCGAAGTCGCGGGCGGCGGTCAGCACCCCCAGCGAGCGGTCGTAGCGGAAGGCCGGCCGGATCCGCTTGAAGATCCGCGGCACGGTCTCGACGTTGTGCGCGAGCACCTCGGGCCGCGACTCGAAGACCTCGGCCAGGAGGTCGGGCTTGCCGTTGAAGTCGGGGATCAGGTTCTCCACGCCCGTGTCGGGGTTGAGCTCGTGGATCGCGCGCACCGTCTCGGCGTACAGCCAGGCGCCGCCGTCGGGCAGGTCGTCGCGGGCGACGCCGGTGATGGTCGCGTAGCGCAGCCCCATCGTGCGCACCGACTCCGCCACCCGGCGCGGCTCGTCGCGGTCGAGCGGCTGCGGCTTGCCGGTGTCGATCTGGCAGAAGTCGCAGCGGCGGGTGCACTGGTCGCCGCCGATGAGGAACGTGGCCTCGCGGTCCTCCCAGCACTCGAAGATGTTGGGGCAGCCGGCCTCCTGGCACACCGTGTGCAGGCCCTCGGACTTCACCAGGTTCTGCAGGTGGCGGTACTCCGGGCCCATCTTCGCCCGGGTCTTGATCCACTCGGGCTTGCGCTCGATCGGCGTCTCGGCGTTGCGCACCTCGAGGCGCAGCAGCTTGCGGCCGTCGGGCGTGGGTGAGGTGGAGGGGGCGGCGGTCACGTCGTCCAACTGTACGCCGGGGCCCCAGCCCGGCTCACCCCGACTCAGGGCACGTCCCGGCGCCGGAACGACCACACCGACACGACCACGACGACGACCAGCGCGACCGCGAAGTAGGTCAGGGCGGCGGTGGACGACAGCGACTCCTGGCAGATGTCCCCGGCGCAGTCGCTGAGGTCGGGGTTGTAGTAGGTCGTCCCGCCCTGCAGCACCGCGGTGAAGTTCACGTGGGGCATCCAGCGCTCGGCGTTGTTGATGCCGGAGCTCGACAGCAGCAGGGGCGCGAGCAGGTTGATCCCGAACAGCACGCCGAGCGTGGCCACCGTGTTGCGGAACAGCATCGTGAGCGCGTACGCGAGCAGCGCCGCGCCGACCGCGAGCAGGAGCGCCCGCGAGGCGTGGGTGGTGACGTCGGCGACGACGCTGTGCGGCACGTCGATGCCGCGGACGTTGGCCAGCAGCCACAGCCCGCCCCAGTAGAGGAGCAGGGAGGCCGCGCCGACGGCCGCACCGCCGATCGTCACGGCGAGGGCCTTGGCCCACCACACCCGGACGCGGCGCGGCTCGAAGATCAGCTGGTTGCCCAACGACCCGGTGTTCCAGTCGTGGCCCGCGAAGGTCGTGCCGATCAGGGCGAGCATCAGCGTCAGCAGCACGGCCACCGTCGGGCCCGAGCTCACCATCTCGTCCTCCAGCGACAGCGGCGATCGCGAGAGGTAGCTGTCGATGGTCGGCAGCAGCATGTCCTCGCACCGCGTCCGCGCGTCGTCACCCGGCGCGATGCCGAACTTGTCGGGCGACGCCAGGCAGCGCTCGTAGGGGCGCTGGGTCTGGGGGTCCTCGAGGGTGCGCTGGAGCTGCACCGCCGCCTGGTCCTTCTCGGCCTGGGAGACCTCGCGGGTGTTCCAGTAGGTCGACATCCACACCAACGCCGGGACCGCGAAGCAGGCGACGACGAGCAGCACCACGGCGCGGCGCATGCGCATCCGGGCGAGCTCGACCCGCAGCAGCCTCACCGGGGGCCGCCCAGCGTGTCGCCGGCCGTGAGCTCGAGGAAGACCGTCTCGAGGTCGGGACGCACCGGGCTGAGCTCGCTGGCCCAGATGCCGGCCTCGCCGAGGATCCGGTTGACCTCCTCGGGGTGCGAGCACTCCACCTTCAGCGCCCCGCTGTGGCCGGTCACGGTGTAGCCCGCCGCGGTCAGCACCCGCCCGGCGAGACCGGGGGAGTCGACGACGACCCGGTACGCCGAGCCGTGGCCGAGCATGTCGTCGACCTTGCCGGTCGCCAGGAGGTGCCCGTTGCCGATGATGGTGGCGGAGGCGCAGACCTGCTGGACCTCCGCGAGGATGTGCGAGCTGAGCAGCACCGTGGTGCCCGTCTCGCCGAGGCGGCGGATCGTGTCACGGATCTCGCGGATGCCCGCCGGGTCGAGGCCGTTGGTGGGCTCGTCGAGGATCAGCAGCTCGGGCTTCTTCAGCAGGGTCGCGGCGATCGCGAGCCGTTGCTTCATGCCGAGCGAGTAGGCCTTGTAGCGGTCGTTGCGGCGATCCATCAGGCCGACCTGCTGCAGCGACCACTCGACGCGGTCGGTGGGCACCCCGATGGCGTCGGCGAGCAGCGTGAGGTTCTGGCGACCGGTGAAGCTGGGGCCGAACTTCGGCGACTCGACCACGGCGCCGACCCGTCCGATCACGGCGGGCAGCCGGCGGGGGACCGGCTCGCCGAGGAGGGCCATCGTGCCCTTGGTCGGCCGGGCGAGGCCGAGCAGCATCCGGATGGTCGTGGTCTTGCCCGAGCCGTTGGGTCCGAGGAAGCCGTGCACGCCACCCGCGGGGACGCGCAGGTCGAGGTTGTCCACGGCGACGCGCACACCGCGCCGCGTGCGGAACTCCTTGCGCAGGCCGGTGGCCTCGATCACGAGGTCGCTCACGGCTCAGATGATCCCAGCCCGGAGGGGTGCGTGGGGGAGAAGCGCGCCGATTCGGCCAGGTGGGCCGGTCAGGGGGTGACGAGCGGGATCCGGGGCCCGCGGCCCGGCTCGGGACGGGGCTCGTAGTCGGGCGTGGGGGTGTACGGCGCCCAGGCCAGGTAGTCGGACAGGTGGCGCTGCACGGAGGGCAGCACCTCGGAGACGGTCACCCGGCGGCCCAGCTCCGCGCTGAGCGAGGTGACCCCGGCGTCGGCGATGCCGCAGGGCACGAAGCGGTCGTACCAGGCCAGGTCGACGTCGCAGTTGAGCGCGAAGCCGTGCATGGTCACGCCCCGGCTGACGCGGATGCCGAGGGCCGCGATCTTGCGCTCGGGGCGGCCGGTCGCCGGGTCTGCCCTGAGCCAGACGCCGCTGCGCCCGGGCACGCGCGCGGTCGTCACGCCGAGCTCGGCGCACACCGCGATCAGCGCCTCCTCGACACGTCGTACGTAGTCGACGACCTTGACGTGGTCGGGGAGCGTCACGATCGGGTAGCCCACGAGCTGGCCGGGGCCGTGGAAGGTGATCTTGCCGCCGCGGTCGACGTCGATGACCGCGGCGCCACCGGGGTCGGCCGGGCGCTCGTGCGGGTCGGTGCGCTTGCCGGCGGTGAAGACCGGCGGGTGCTCGAGCAGCAGCACCGTGTCGGCCGCCTCGCCGGCGACGACGCGCGCGTGCACCTCGCGCTGCAGGTCCCACGCGGCGAGGTAGTCGACGGCGTCGGGGCCGAGCCCGGCGATCCGGAAGTCGAGGTCACGCACGTCGTCAGGGTAGTCCTGTGGACAACCGTGGGCGGCCGTGCGTCGACCGGGGTAGGGCTGGGGCATGGACGCGTTGCTCGCGGTGCTGGCCGTGCTGGCCTCGACCCTGTCGCCACCACCCGCCGGTGCCGGCCCCGCGCGCGACGCCACGCCACCGGCGGTGCGGGTCCTCCACGACTGGGACGCCCGGCGCGCGGACGCCTGGTCGAGCGGGCGTCCGGCCGCGCTGCGGCCGCTGTACGTCGCCGGCTCGCGCGCCGGCCATGCCGACCGCGCGGCCCTGGCGGCGTACGCCGAGCGTGGACTGCGGGTCCGTGGGCTGCGGATGCAGGTGGCGTCGGTCGAGGTGCTCGAGCGGTCGTCGACGAGGCTCGTGCTGGCGGTGACCGACCGGCTGGTCACCGCGGTCGCCGTGGGTGGCGGTGCGCGGTGGCCCCTGCCGGCGGACCGGTGGTCGACCCGGGTGGTGGCCCTGCGGCGCGGCGGGGGGCCGGTCGGAGCCGGCTGGCAGGTCGAGGAGGTGTGCGCGGTTGCTCAGACGCCCGCGGCCGCGAGCACGGCGCCGACGTCGCGGTGCCGGAAGCGGTAGCCGCTCGCCTCGAGCGCCGCGGGCACCGCCCGCACCGAGCCCAGGAGCTCGGGCGCCATCTGCCCGCCCCCCAGACGGATCAGAGACGCGGGAACCGGTGCGACCGCCGGGCGGTGGACCGCCGCCGCCAGCGCCTCCGTGAACTCGCGGTTGGTGGGCACCTGCGGGCACACCAGGTTGAACGGGCCGCTCGCGGTCTCGTGCTCCGCGAGGTGCGCGACGGACTCGACCCAGTCCTGCAGCGAGATCATGGGCATGTACTGACGGCCCGACCCGAGCCGGCCGCCCAGCGCCGACTTGAAGAGCAGGCGCAGCTGCTTGAGCGGCGGCGCGCCGCGGTCCATCACCGGGCTGGTGCGCAGCACGCACACCCGCGCGCCCGCCTCCTGCGCCGCCACCGTCGCGGCCTGCCACTCCCGGCTGACCGAGGTGAGCAGGGAGTCCCCGCGGCTGTCGGCGTCCTCGGTGAGCTCCTCGTCGCCGTGGTCGCCGTAGTAGCTGATCCCGTTGCCCGCCAGGAACGCCGGTCGCCGTTCGGACGCCGCGACGGCCTCGGCCAGCACGCGGGTCGTCGTCACCCGGCTCTCCCGCAGCTCGCGGGCCCACTTCCCCGAGTGCGGGTTGCCCGCGGTCGGCGAGCCCGCGAGGTTCACCACGACGTCGGCGGCGTCGACCACGGCCCGGTCGATCCGCCCGGCGTAGGGGTCCCACCGGGACTCGTCCGGCGCCGAGGTCGGGCGACGCACCAGCGCGGTCACCGCGTGACCGCGCCCCACCAGCTCACGGGCAAGGCTCTGGCCGAGGAACCCGGAGGCCCCGGCGATCACGATCCGCATGTCCCCATAGTGCCGGGTGGGCCCACGTCGACCTCAGGCGTCGTCGAGCAGGCCGAGCAGGTGGCGCGCCTGGTCCTCGGTGCTCCCGGCCGGGTTGCGGTCGAAGCCGCGGTTGCCGGGGAGCAGCATCACCAGCCAGAACGACGCCAGCAGCCGGCGGTGCGCGCGGAGACGCTCGTGCTGGGGGCCGGTGAGCGGGAGCCGGGCGAGGAGGGCGTCGGCGTCGAGGTGCCGGTCGAGGCGCGACGACGCGTGCTCGACGACGTCGGCGACCTCGTAGGTGAGGTCGGAGCGGCCGAACTCCTCGAAGTCGACCAGGCGGCAGGTGGTGCCGTCCCAGATGACGTTCCAGAGGTTGCCGTCGCCGAGCGCGGCAACCGGGTCGACCACCCGGTCGGTCGCGGGATCGCCCTCGGCGAGCCAGGCGCGGGCGCGGTCCAGCGCGCGGCCGACAAGGGTGGCGTCCTGGCACGGTGCCAGGTCGGAGGGCTCGACCGCCCACTCGCGTACCTTGCCGCGCGCCACCGACGGCCCCATCGATCGCTCGGGCAGGTCGTCGGGGACGGGGACGGCGAACAGGCGGCGCAGGGCGGCCCCCAGCGCGTCGACCTGCGCCCCGGTGAGCGGCGCGGTGCCGAGCGGCTCGCCGGGCACCCGCCCCATCACCACGACCGGTGCGCCGTCCTCGGAGTCGCGGCCGAGCGGAGCCGGCGCGAGCCCGGGCGCGTGCTCGGCCAGCAGCTCCAGGCCCCGCCACTCGCGCTCGGCCTCGGCGGCCTCCCACGAGACGTACCGCTTGCGGACGACGTCGCCGTCGACCGTCAGCTGGTGGGTGTGCACGTCCCCGCGTGTCGGCTCAGACCTCGAACTGGCCCGCCTCGAGGCGCTGCTTGACCTCGGAGAGGAACCGGGCGGCGTCCGCACCGTCCACCAGCCGGTGGTCGTAGGTCAGCGCGAGGTAGACCATCTGGCGCACCGCGATCGTCTCGCCGAGGTTGGCGTCGTCGATCACCACGGCCCGCTTCACCACCGAGCCGGTGCCCAGGATCGCGACCTGCGGCTGGTTGATGATCGGGGTGTCGAACAGCGCCCCGCGGCTGCCGGTGTTGGTCAGCGTGAAGGTGCCGCCCGAGAGGTCGTCGGGCCCGATCTTGTTGGTCCGGGTGCGCTCCGCGACGTCGGCGATCTTGCGGGCCAGGCCCGCGATCGACAGGTCGCCGGCGTCCTTGATGACCGGGGTCAGCAGGCCCTTCTCGGTGTCGACCGCGATCGAGAGGTTCTCGCGGTCGTAGTAGGTGACCTCGCCCTTCTCGGTGTCGATGGCGGCGTTCAGCGAGGGGTGCTGCTTGAGCGCGTCGATCGCGGCCTTGGCGAAGAACGGCAGGAACGACAGCTTCACGCCCTCGCGGGCCGCGAACTCCTCCTTGACGCCGTCGCGCAGCCGCGAGATCGCGGTGACGTCCACCTCGACCACCGTGGTCAGCTGCGCCGAGACCTGGAGCGACTCGACCATCCGCTGCGCGATCACCTTGCGCAGGCGCGACATCTTCTCGGTGGTCCCGCGCAGCGGGCTGGGCGTCACCGCAGCGGGGGAGGCCGCCGACGCGGACGACTCCGCGGCCGGGGCTGCGGCCGGCGCGGCCGCCGCGGACGAGGCACGGTTGGCCGCGTCGAGCACGTCCTGCTTGCGGATCCGGCCACCGACGCCGGTGCCGGTCACGGTCGCGAGGTCGACACCGTGCTGCGCCGCCATCTTGCGGACCAGCGGCGTCACGTAGCTGGCCGGCTCGTCGCGGTCGGACTCCGCCGCCGTGGGCTGCTCCTGCGCCGCGGGCTGCTCGGCCACGGGCTGCTCGGCCACGGGCTGCTGCGGGGCCGGCTGCTGCGGGGCAGGCTCCGGTTCGGGCTCCGGCTGCTTCTCCTGCTGCGGCTCGGGCTCGGGCTCCGGCTGCTTCTCCTCCGGCGCGGGAGCGGGCTCCTGCTGCGGGGCCGCGTCACCGGACCCGATCGTGGCCAGCTCCGCGCCGACCTCGACGGTCTCGTCCTCGTTGACCTTGATCTCGAGCAGGGTGCCGGCGACCGGGGAGGGGATCTCGGTGTCGACCTTGTCGGTGGAGACCTCGAGCAGCGGCTCGTCCACGGCCACCTCGTCGCCGACCTGCTTGAGCCAGCGGGTGACGGTGCCCTCGGTGACCGACTCGCCGAGCGCCGGCAGGGTCACCGACGTACCGCCGCCGCCACCGCCGCCGCCACCGCCGGACGACGACTCCTGCGCAGCCGGCTTCTCCGGCTCGGGCTCGGCCTGCTTCTCGGGCTCGGGCTCGGGCTCCGGCTCCGGCTCCGGCTCCGCCTGCGCCTCGGGCTCCGCCTGCGCCTCGGGCTCGGGCTCCGCGGAGGCCGCGCTGTCGCCGCTGTCCTGGCCGCCGCCCTCGCCGGCCTCGCCGATCGTCGCCAGCACGGCGCCGACCTCGACCGTGTCGTCCTCGTTCGCCTTGATCTCGAGCAGGGTGCCGGCGACCGGGGAGGGGATCTCGGTGTCGACCTTGTCGGTGGAGACCTCGAGCAGCGGCTCGTCCACGGCCACCTCGTCGCCGACCTGCTTGAGCCAGCGGGTGACGGTGCCTTCGGTGACGGACTCGCCGAGGGCGGGGAGGTTGACTTCGGTCGCCATGGGGTTCCTTCGCGAATCGGTGGGAGCGGTCGATGTGGGGTCAGGCGTGCGCGTGCAGGGGCTTGCCGGCCAGCGCCAGGTGCGCCTCGCCGAGTGCCTCGTTCTGGGTGGGGTGGGCGTGCACGAGAGGAGCGACGTCGTCGGCGTGCGCCTCCCAGTTGTAGATCAGCTGGGCCTCGCCGATGAGCTCGCCCACGCGGTCGCCGACCATGTGGACGCCGACCACCGGGCCGTCGGTGCGCCGGACCAGCTTCACGAAGCCCGAGGTCTTGAGGATCTGGCTCTTGCCGTTGCCGCCGAGGTCGTAGGTGACCGTCTCGACCGCGTCGTCGCCGTACGCCGCGCGGGCGGCGGCCTCGTCGAGCCCGACCGAGGCGACCTCGGGGTGGGAGTAGGTGACGCGCGGGATGCCGGCCTCGTCGATCGGCTGCGGCGCCAGGCCGGCGATCTCCTCGGCCACGAAGATGCCCTGCTGGAAGCCGCGGTGGGCGAGCTGGAGGCCGGGCACGATGTCGCCGACGGCCCAGACGTTCTCGAGGTTGGTGCGGCAGCGCTCGTCGGTGAGCACGAAGCCGCGGTCCATGGCCACGCCCTGCTCGTCGTAGCCGAGGCCCTCGGTGACCGGGCCGCGACCCACGGCGACGAGCAACAGCTCGGCCTCGATCACGTCCCCGCCCTCGACGGTGACCGCGACGCCGTCGTCGGTCACGTTGACGCTCTGGAAGGGTGTGCCGGTGCGCATCGCGATCTTGCGCTTGCGGAAAGCGCGCTCGAGGACCTTGGACGACGCCTCGTCCTCGGCGGCGACGAGCCGTGGCAGCGCCTCGACGATGGTCACCTCGGCGCCGAAGCTCTTCCACACGCTCGCGAACTCGCAGCCGATCACCCCGCCGCCGAGCACCACGACCGACGCGGGCACCCGGTCGAGCTGCAGCGCGTGCTCGGAGGTGATCACCCGCTCGCCGTCGACCTCGAGACCGGGCAGCGACTTCGCGTAGGAGCCGGAGGCCAGCACGACGTGGCGACCGGTCAGCACCCGGGCCCCCTCGGCGGTCTCGACGGTGACCTCGCGCGGGCCGGTCAGCCGGCCGGTGCCCTCCACGACGGTGATCCCGCGGCCCTTGACCAGACCGGTCAGGCCCTTGAAGAGGCGGGAGACCACGCCGTCCTTGTAGGAGTTCACCCCGGCCATGTCGATGCCCTCGAGCGTGGCCCGCACGCCGAACTGCTCCGACTCCCGGGCAGCGTCCGCGACCTCGGCTGCGTGGAGCAGGGCCTTGGTGGGGATGCACCCCACGTGGAGGCAGGTGCCGCCGACCTTGCCCTTCTCGACGAGGGCCACCGACAGCCCGAGCTGGGCCGCCCGGAGAGCACAGGCGTAACCGCCGGATCCAGCCCCGAGAACGAGTACGTCGAAGTCGCCGTCGGCCACGTGGTCCCTTCCTCCCGCCGGCCCCGTCCGGACCGGATCGCGCCCATCTTTGCACTCTTCACCATGCTGTCCACACCGGGTTGACCTCGCTCCGGGGGCAGACGGGGCACACTGGTGGCATGGGTTTGTTCGACCGCTTCCGCAGCGGGTCCCGCACCAGCCGGCCGGCCCGCGACGCGGCCCGCACCGGCTCCACGTCGGTGCGTGCCTCCGACCGCACCGACGAGACGCACCTGCGCGAGTTCGTCACCACCCGCCGTGGCGTGGAGGGGTTCGTCGAGCCGCGCACCGCGGTCAGCGACGTGACGCTGCTGCTCGTGGCGCACGACGGCGAGTGGACCCGGCGGCGCGTCCCGTCGGTCGACTGGGCGCACAAGTTCTGCAACAAGCACCAGGTTCCGTCCTACGACGCCGCCGTGGTCGGCATCCCGCAGCGGATGCGTGACTACAACCGCCGCAAGAAGCTCCAGGGCGACCTGTAGCTCAGGCCGCCGGCCAGCCGTCCTCGGCAAGCGCCCGCGCGGCGTCCACCAGCGTCGGCACCGCGAACCCGGTGCCGCCGGGCAGCACGTGCCCGCTCGCGCCGCCGGAGTGGAACGCCGGCCCCGCGATGTCGAGGTGCGCCCACGGCAGCCCGTCGGTGAACTCGCGCAGGAATGCTCCGGCGAACAGGCCGCCGCCCCAGCGCACCCAGTCGTGCTGGAGCAGGTCCGCGACCTTGCTCGAGTGGATCCGCTCGTCCATCTCGGCCGGGATGGGCATCGGCCAGTGCAGCTCCCCGGCGCTCTCCGCGGCGCGGAGCACCAGGTCCACCACCGCCTCGGTGCCCATCACCCCGCCGACCTTGTCGCCGAGCGCGATCACCATGTGACCGGTCAGCGTGGCCACGTCGAGCACGACGTCGGGCTTGACCTCGGTCGCGCGCACCAGGGCGTCGGCGAGCACCAGCCGGCCCTCGGCGTCGGTGTTGAGCACCTCGACCGTGGTGCCGCCGTACTGCGTCAGCACGTCGCCGGGCCGGGTGGCCGAGCCGGACACCATGTTCTCCGCCATCGGCACGAACGTGGAGACCTTGAGCGGCAGCCCGAGCTCGGCGATCGCCAGCGTGGCCTGTACGACGGCCGCCGCGCCGGCCATGTCGCTCTTCATCTCCTTCATGCTCGCTGCCGGCTTGATGGTCAGCCCGCCGGAGTCGAAGGTGATCCCCTTGCCGACCAGCGCCAGGTGGGTCTTCGCGCCGCGGGGCGCGTAGCGCAGCTCCACGAGGCGCGACGGCGCGGACGAGCCGGCCCCCACGCCGAGGATGCCGCCGCAGCCGAGCTCGGCGAGCTTCTTCTCGTCGTGCACGGTCACCGACACCTTCGGCCCGCGGCGTCCCTTGGTCGCCTCGGCGACCGCCGCCACGACGGCGTCCGCGAAGGCGGGCGGCGTCAGGTCGCCCGGCGGCACGTTGACCCAGTCCCGCGTCGTCGCGGTCGCCCGGGCCACCACCTGGGCGAGCTCGAACGCCGCGACGACCTCCTGCTTGCGCCCGGCCGGGCTCAGCACCGTCACGGTGCCGGGCGGCTCGGGCCGGTCCTTCGACGCCTTCTTGTACGCCGTGTAGGTGTAGCCGCCGAGGGCGAAGCCCTCGGTCGCCGCCCGGACGAGCTCGGGCGTGCCCGCGGGAAGGGCGAGCGCGACGGACGCGGCGTTGGTGACCGCCCGGGCGGCCACGCCCGCGGCCTTGCGGACTGCAGCGGCCGAGGGGCCGTCGGCTCCCGGCGCCCCGAGGCCGACGAGCACCAGCAGCGGCGACCCGAGCGTGCCGGAGGTCGGGACCTTGAGCACCTCCCCGGCCTTGCCGGTGGCACCGAGGGTGGCCAGCAGTGGCCGCAGCTTGCGGCCGTACGCCTTGGCGACGTCCTCGCCCCCCGGGGCGAGGGCCGCGTCGGCGCCCTCCTTGACGAGGCCGACGACGACGGCGTCGGCGCGGGTCTTGGCAGGGCTGGCGTGACGCAGCTGGTAGGTCGTCATCCGCGCAGGATAGCCAGCGCCGGTCGCCGACCGGGAAACCCACCGCTGCGGTAGGTTCCGTGGCATGAGCAGCGCCCCTCACGACTCCGCCCTGCTGACCTCGCCCGTGCACGACCGGCACGTGGCCCTCGGCGCGAAGTTCGCGGAATTCGGCGGCTGGTCGATGCCGCTGGAGTACCCCTCGGGCGTCGTCCAGGAGCACACCGCCGTGCGCAACGGCGTGGGCCTCTTCGACGTGAGTCACCTCGGCAAGGCGGTGGTCTCCGGGCCGGGAGCCGCGGCGTACGTCAACGCCACGCTGACCAACGACGTGGGCCGGATCGCGCCGGGCCAGGCCCAGTACACGCTGTGCTGCGACGACGAGACCGGCGGCGTGGTCGACGACCTGATCGTCTACCTCCGCAGCGACGAGCGGGTGCTGCTCGTGCCCAACGCCGCCAACACCGCCGAGGTCGTCCGGCGGCTCCGGGCGACCGCCCCGGCCGGCGTCGAGGTGACCGACCACCACCGCGAGCACGCCATCTTCGCGGTGCAGGGACCGCTGAGCGACGAGGTGCTCGACGCGGTGGGGCTGCCCACCGGCCACCCCTACATGAGCTTCGCGGAGGCCGAGCACGCCGGTGCTCCCGTCGTGGTCTGCCGCAGCGGCTACACCGGCGAGAAGGGCTACGAGCTGATCGTGCCGTCCGCCGCGGCGGGGCAGCTGTGGGACGCGCTCGTCGTCGCCGGCGCTCCCCACGGGATGCTCGCCTGTGGCCTCGGCGCCCGCGACACGCTGCGCACCGAGATGGGCTACCCGTTGCACGGGCAGGACATCAGCCTCGACGTCACGCCCGTCCAGGCCCGGCTCGGCTGGGCCGTGGGCTGGGGCAAGGAGCAGTTCTGGGGCCGCTCGGTGCTGCTGGCCGAGAAGGAGGCCGGCCCCCGGCGGCTGCTGCGCGGCCTGCGCGCCGTCGGTCGCGGGATCCCGCGACCCGGCATGCAGGTGAGCCTGACCCCCGACGTCCCGCTGTGCGAGATCACCAGTGGCACCTTCTCGCCGACGCTGCGGAAGGGCATCGGTCTGGCCCTGGTGCCGACCATGGTGGCGCCCGACGCCGAGGTGACGGTCGACATCCGGGGGCGTCGCGAGGTCTTCCAGCTCGTGCGACCGCCGTTCGTCCACCCCTCGGTGCGGGAGGCCTGAGCCGTGGTCAACGTGCCCGACCAGCCCCCGACCTTCCGCGCGCCGAGCCCGACCGAGCGACCCTGGTGGTGGCGCCTCGAGGACAACGCCGGCGCCGAGGTGGCGGTCGAGGGCGAGCTCGCCGACCAGCGTTTCCCCAGCCAGGCCGACGCCGAGTCGTGGGTGGGGGAGACGTGGTCCGACCTCGCCGCCCAGGGCGTCGACGCGGTGACTCTCTTCGAGCACGAGCGCGAGGTCTACGGGCCCATGTCGCTGCACGCGTAGGACCCGTCCGGAGCCCGGCGTGCGCCCCGACCCGGCTGCGGACCCCGACGCGTCGTTCTCGTCGTACGCCGTCGCCCGGTGGTCGCGGCTGGTCAAGGTGGGGGTGCTGCTCGGCGCGGCGCCGGAGCGCGCCCGCGAGCTCGCCCGGGCCACGCTGACCCGCTGCGCCCCCGGCTGGGAGCGTGCGAACCGCGAGTCCGACGTGGATGCCTGGACCTACGCCACGCTCCTGGAGCTGTGGCGCCACGTCCCCGCGACCGAGCGCGACACCGGGGTCCCCGAGCCCGAGCCGACCCATCCCGACCCCGAGCGCGCCCGGGCTGCGCTGGCCGAGCTCCTTGCCACCCTGCGCGCGCTGACCGACGAACGGCGTACCGCCACCGTGCTGGCGCAGGTCGCGGGCCTCGACGACGGCCTGGCGAGCAGCCTCGCCGGGAAGGGCCAGCAGCGTCCGGTGAGGCTGCGCGACGACCTGCTCCTCGACGGCGTGACCGCCGTCCCGGTCGGCACGGTGCCGGTCGACGAGGTGCTCGCCGACGTCGCCGCCACCCGGCGTCGTCGTCGGCTCGTGGGGCTGGTCGCGGTGGTCGTGGTGCTCGCCGCGGTCGGTGTGCTCACGTGGGCCACCCGGGGCGGGCCGCCCCGCCCGCCCCCGCCCGCTCCCGACGTGGTCCGCACCGACAACCCTGCCCCGGTGCCGTGGTACGCCAACGGCGACCTGCACGTGGCCCGGGTCGTCGTCACCGTGCCGGGGGTGACCACGCTGGTCGACGTCCCCGACGGTGCCGTCTACGCCGACGAGGGCGGCCACGTCGTGCTGGTCAGCGACGACGGGGAGATCCTCACCATCGGCCGTCACCCGCCGGGCGACCCGGTCGTCGGTTCCGAGGAGCGCGGGTGGGTCGCGTGGACCACGGCCACCGAGCGGGGCCTCGACCTCGTCGTCTACGACACCCGGCAGCACCGCGAGGCCGGTCGGCACGTCCTCGACGCCGACCCGGGCGACACCGCCGCCGACGGCGTGCTGCCGGTCGCCGTCGACCAGGAGTTCGTCTACTACCGCGACCAGCGCGGCCAGTGGAAGTGGCAGCCGGGCACGGGGGGCGCCGAGGAGGTCCCCGGGGCCCCGCTGGTCGACGTCGCCGCCGCGGTGCGGCTGAGCGACGTCGCGCCCGGGATCCTCACCGCGACCCAGCCGCTCTTCGACGCCGCGACCTCGGTGCGGGGCAACGGCGGCCAGCTGTCGGCGGACGGCACCTACCTGATCACCCACGTCGACCAGCCGCGCGTCGGAACGGTGAGGGTGTACGACGTCCGGGACGGGTCCCGGCTCGACACCGGCCTGCGCCGCCAGGACATCGCGCTCGCCGCGGCCTTCACGCCGGACGGTGACGTCCTCTACTTCGTCGCGCACCGGCCCAACGCGCCGGTCGGCCTGCAGGACATGCGGCTGTCGACCTCGGGCCCGCAGGTGCTGGCGTCGTGCCGGGTCACCGACCGCTACCGGCAGCCCGACGAGCCGCTGTGCCGGGTGATCGCGCAGGTCGCCGCGAACGGCGACGGTCCGCTCCTCCCCGGCTGACCGTCCTTTGGGGCGGGCGTCGGGCCGTTGATACTGGCCCCATGCCGCGCTTCTCCTTCCGCCAGGTCGACGTCTTCTCCGACGCCCCGCTGCGGGGCAACCCGGTCGCGGTGGTGCACGACGCCACCGGCCTCGACGACGACCAGATGGCGGCCTTCGCCCGGTGGACCAACCTCTCGGAGACCACGTTCCTGCTCCCGCCGCAGGATCCGGCGGCCGACTACCGCCTGCGGATCTTCGACCCCGCCGCCGAGCTCCCGTTCGCCGGCCACCCCACCCTTGGTTCCGCCCACGCCTGGCTCGAGGCCGGGGGCACGCCCCGGCGCGACGACGTCGTCGTGCAGGAGTGCGCCGCCGGGCTCGTCGAGGTGCGGCGTGGTGAACGGCTCGCCTTCGCCGCGCCACCGCTGGTGCGGTCGGGGCCGGTCTCCGACGCCCATCTCGACCGGGTCACCAGTGCCCTGCGGATCGGGCGCGACGACGTCGTGGACGCGGCCTGGGTCGACAACGGCCCCGGGTGGGTCGGCCTGGTGCTGCGTGACGCCGCCGCCGTGCTCGCCCTCGAGCCCGACCGGGGGCTGCTCGAGGGCCTGGACGTCGGCGTCGTCGGCGAGCACCCGGCGGGCAGCGAGGCCGCGGTGGAGGTGCGTGCCTTCTGTCCCTACGAGGATCCCGTCACCGGCTCGCTCAACGCGGGCCTCGGCCAGTGGCTGGCCGGCTCCCGCCTGCCCACGTCGTACGTCGCGGCCCAGGGGACGGCGCTCCAGCGGCAGGGGAGGGTCCACGTGGTGCGCGAGGGGCAGGAGGTGTGGGTGGGGGGCGACACCCGCACGACGGTGGTCGGGCACGTCGAGCTCTGAGGCTAGGCTCACCAGCGTGCAGCAGTACCTCGACCTCCTCCACCGGGTCCTCGACCACGGCGTGCAGAAGGGGGATCGCACCGGTACCGGCACCACGAGCGTCTTCGGCCACCAGATGCGGTTCGACCTCGAGCGCGGCTTCCCGCTGGTGACGACGAAGAAGGTCCACACCCGGTCGGTCTTCGCCGAGCTGCTGTGGTTCCTGCGCGGCGACACCAACGTCCGCTGGCTCCAGGAGCGCGGGGTGACCATCTGGGACGAGTGGGCCGACGACAACGGCGACCTCGGGCCGGTCTACGGCTACCAGTGGCGGTCGTGGCCGACGCCCGACGGCCGCCACGTCGACCAGGTCCGGCAAGTCGTCGACCAGATCCGCAGCGACCCCGACTCGCGCCGCCACATCGTCTCGGCGTGGAACGTCGCCGACATCCCCGACATGGCGCTGGCGCCCTGCCACACGCTCTTCCAGTTCTACGTCGCCCGCGGCCGGCTGTCGTGCCAGCTCTACCAGCGCAGTGCCGACGTCTTCCTCGGCGTGCCGTTCAACATCGCCTCCTACGCGCTGCTGACGCACATGGTCGCCCAGGTGACCGGCCTGCGCCCGGGCGAGTTCGTGCACACGCTGGGCGACGCGCACCTCTACGCCAACCACATCACCCAGGCCCGGCTGCAGGCCAACCGCGAACCGCGGCCGCTGCCGCGGCTGCGGCTCGACCCGTCGGTGACCGACATCGACGGCTTCGACCTCGAGCACATCACGCTCGAGGGCTACGACCCGCACCCCGCGATCAAGGCACCCATTGCCATCTGAGGACACCCCCGCCCGGCGCACCGTGCTCGTCGCCGCGCTCGCCGACAACGGCGTGATCGGCGACCGCGGCAGCATCCCGTGGCACCTGCCCGAGGACCTCGCCCACTTCAAGGCGACGACGCTGGGGCACACGCTGGTCATGGGCCGCGCCACCTGGGACTCGATCGGGCGCCCGCTCCCGGGCCGCACGACCGTCGTGCTCACCCGCGACCGCGCCTGGCACGCGGACGGCGCCCTCGTCGCCCACGACCTCGACGAGGCGCTGGCCCTGGCAGCGGACCTGCCCGGCGACACGATGGTGGTCGGCGGGGGAGAGGTCTACGAGCAGGCCATGCCGCTCGCCACCCACCAGGTGCTCACGTTGGTCCACCTCACGCCCGACGGCGACGCCCGCTACCCGTCGTACGACGCCGGGGAGTGGGTCGAGACCGGGCGCGAGCACGGCGAGGGCTGGGACCGGGTCTGGCTGGCCCGCCGTCCCGTCCCGCGTCCGACGCCTGCCTGAGGCCCTGCCCGCAGCCGGCCGCACGGGGTGTGTCCCTGTGGCGGGTCGGGCGGAGACGACCGAGGCGGCGCCACACGCCACTTCCGGCTGTGGCCGCACGTGCGGCCAGACGGGGAGCACTCCTTCTGATCGCCCTGACCCCCGAGCGTTCAGTGCCTCACGGACGGCACTGAGCCACCGAGAGCCGACCTCTGGGGGATGCCTGGCGGGGTCGCGATTGTCTGGGTGCCACAGACCGTGCACGAGCGTGGGCTCCCGAGACCAGGAGCGACGGACCCGTCAGAGCCGGTCGGCGAAGGTGCGCACCGTCCGCCGCGCCTTGAGGTCCGCGCCCCACGTCGAGCGTTCGGCCAGGAAGCGGTTGCAGTGCACGTCGCCCGAGCGCTCGGTGCGGCACCACGCGACACCGGAGTCCGACGGCACGAAGGCGCGGTAGGCGGGCTCGCCCCAGCCGACGGCCCGGTGCGTCGTCGCCGTGCTCCAGCGGTGCCCGTCGAGGACCTGGCAGGTCACGCGCTGGGCGGCGGCCCGACCCGACCGCGCGCACAGCGCGGGTCCCGCGTCGGTGGCCACCCAGGTCTGGTTGGTCGCCTTCGCCGAGCGCACGGGCGCCGACCGGACGTCGTGGGACCAGCGGAGGTGGAAGGCGTCCAGGGTCGTGCAGGCGGCCCGGTCGTTGCCCGACAGGGTGCGGCACCACGAGACGCTCCCGTCCTCACCGGCGACGAACGCCCGGCTCAGCGGTGCGCCGGCCGGAAGCGAACGGGCAGCGGACGCGGCGCGCCAGCCCTGCCAGGTCAGCACCCGGCAGCTCGGCCGGCCCGCGGCGGAGCCGACGCACCACGCGGGGCCGACACCCGTGGTCACCCATGTGGCGGTGGCGGCCCGGCCGGAGCGCACGGGGGCGGACACGTGGTCGGCGGACCAGCGCAGCGAGACCGGGTCCAGCGAGGTGCAGGCGAGTCGCAGGTCGTGCCCGCGCACCGTGCGGCAGTAGGACACCTGCCGGTCACCGGCGACGAAGACGCGGCTCGTCGGGGTGCCCCAACGGGTGCGGTGCTGGCTCCTGACCGTCTGCCAGCCGGCGTCGGTGAGCACCGAGCAGGTCAGGCCGGGGTGGCGCGCGCCGCCGCTGCGACCGCAGCGGGCGGGGCCCGCCGAGGTCGAGACCCAGGTGCGGTCGGTGCGCGCCAGCGACGGTGTCGAGCGCGAGATCCGGTCGTAGCCCCACGACAGGGTGCGGGGGTCGAGGCGGGTGCAGGCCAGCGCGCCGCGGGAGCCGCCGGTGACCCGGCAGTACGACACCGAGCCGTCCGCGGACGGGACGAAGCGGCGCGACTCCGGTGCGCCCCAGCTGTTGCTGCGCGCCAGGTCGCTGCGTCGCCATCCCTTGTCCGTGAGCACGGTGCAGCCCACGGCAGGTCGGGCCGCGGAGCCGGTGCGGCCGCACAGGGCGGGGCCGGCGGCGGTGGAGACCCAGGCGCGGTCGGCGGCCTCGGTGTCCGGGACGGTCCGTACGGTCGCCGCGGACGAGATGTTGTCGGCGGCGTCGAACGCGACCACCTGGTAGCGGTGGGTCTGGCCGGGGGAGACCCGGCGGTCCCAGAACGTGGTGGAGCGGGTGGTGCCCAGCACGACGCCGTCGCGCAGCACGCGGTAGCCGGTCACGCCGAACGCGTCGCTCGACCTGCGCCAGGCCAGGCCGGTGCGGCCGTTGTGGGTGACGGCGTCGAGGCCGGTCGGCCGGGTGGGGGCGACGACGTCGGAGGGCACCACGTCGGCCAGGTGGATGAAGCCGGTGGGCCAGTAGGAGCTGCCCGGGTAGAGGGTCACCAGCCGGAAGCCGTTGTGGCCGTCGTAGTTCATCTCCGAGATCACGATGCTGCCGTCGCTGTTGACGGACTCGACGTAGGCGACGTGGCCGTGCTTGAACCAGGCGACCGCGCCGTCGGCCGGCACCTTGTCCGCCTTGTGGCCGATCGCCCTGGCCGCCTTGTTCCAGTCCGCGGCGTCGCCCCAGTGCAGCCCGGCGTACCAGTTGGTGAAGTCGATGGCGTTGTTGGTGCTCAGCCGGTGCGCGACCCAGGAGGTGCACTGGCCCTGGTAGAAGCCACGGGCGTCCGGGACGCAGCCGCCGTTGCCGAGCGTCGACTCGTCGCAGTCGGGGGCCTCGGGGTAGGGGTAGCCGTACTGGTCGTGCGCCACGTGGGTGCCGGGTGCGCCCAGCACGGGCTGGTCCGCCCCCTTGCCCTTGTCGGCGCGGTCGGGCGCCTGACGGGCAGCGGGGGCGTTCTGCGTGTCCGCGGACGCTCCTCCCGTGACGACGCCCACCCCCACGAGGAGGGTCGCGACCAGAGCCATGACGACTCCGGCGACGGGGGCGCCACCACGAAATGAGCGCGTGGGCGCACGATGCTTGGGGGATACGGCCGGCACGGCAACTCCTCGGGGCGAACTGGACGCCCCACTCGTCCAGGGCGCCAATTGCATGGTGCGGGAGCCGGTGACGTCCGTGTGCCGGATTGAGGAAACTCGTCCGTGATCCTGCGACAGCGGTCATAATCACGCGAGCCGATAGCCTTGGCCCATGACCGCACCTGCCGCCCCGTTCGGGCGCGTGCTGACCGCGATGGCCACCGCCTTCCACGACGACGGCTCGGTGGACCCCGACGGCACGGCCCGCATCGCCGCACACCTGGTGGAGCACGGCAACGACGGTGTCGTGGTCTCCGGGACGACCGGGGAGTCGCCCACCACCACCGTCGAGGAGAGCGGCCGGGTCCTCGCCGCGGTGAAGGACGCGGTGGGTGACCGTGCCAGCGTGGTGGCCGGCGTCGGCACCAACGCGACCGCCCACTCCGTCGAGCTCGCCGAGCAGGCCGCCAAGGTGGGTGCCGACGGTCTCCTGCTGGTGACGCCGTACTACAACAAGCCCAGCCAGGCCGGACTGCTCGCGCACTTCCGGACCGTCGCTGGGGTCAGCGACCTTCCGGTGATGCTGTACGACGTGCCGCCGCGCACCGTCACCGCGATCGCCCTCGACACCTACGCCGCCCTCCGCGACCTGCCGCACGTGGTGGCGGTCAAGAACGCGACCGGCAACCTGCCCGGCACGGCACGTCTCGTCGATCTCGGCTACGCCGTCTACTCGGGCGACGACGCGGCCACGCTGGGCTATCTGGCGTACGGCGGCTGCGGCCTGGTCAGCGTGGTCGGCCACGTCGCCGGCGAGCGCCTGCGGGCCATGATCGAGGCCTTCCTCTCCGGCGACCACACCGAGGCGCTCCGGCTCCACACGAGCCTGCTGCCCGCCTTCGACGCGATGATGGGCGTCCCCAACTACGGTGCGACGACGGCCAAGGCGGCGCTCCAGCTGCTGGGCGTCCTCGACAACCGCAACGTGCGGGGACCGCTGGTCCCCCTCACCGACGACGAGGTGGCCGCGCTGCGCGCCGGCCTCGTCGCCTCGGACCTTCTCGGCGAACAGAGGAACTAGATGTCACACCCCCACCCCGAGCTCTCCGCACCGGCCGACCTGGCCCCCGGGGGCCTCCGGGTCATCCCGCTGGGCGGTCTCGGCGAGATCGGCCGCAACATGACCGTCTTCGAGCACGAGGGTCGGCTGCTCATCGTCGACTGCGGCGTGCTCTTCCCCGAGGACCACCACCCCGGCGTCGACCTGATCCTCCCGGACTTCGCGCCGATCCGTGACCGGCTCGACCAGGTCGAGGCGCTGGTGCTCACCCATGGGCACGAGGACCACATCGGCGCCGCGCCGTACCTGCTCCGCGAGCGCGAGGACATCCCGCTCGTCGGCTCCGAGCTCACCCTCGCCCTGCTCGGCAGCAAGCTGCGCGAGCACCGGCTGCGCGAGACCGTGCACCACGTGGTCAAGGAGGGGGACACGATCTCCTTCGGCCCGTTCGACCTCGAGTTCGTCGCGGTCAACCACTCGATCCCCGACGCGCTGGCGGTCGCGATCCGCACCGGCGCCGGGATGGTGCTGCACACCGGCGACTTCAAGATGGACCAGCTGCCGCTCGACGGCCGGATCACCGACCTGCGCGCCTTCGCCCGCCTCGGCGAGGAGGGGGTCGACCTCTTCCTCACCGACTCGACCAACGCCGAGGTGCCCGGCTTCACCACCTCCGAGCGGTCGATCGGACCGGTGCTCGACCGGGTCTTCCACACCAGCGAGCAGCGGATCATCGTGGCCTGCTTCGCCAGCCACGTGCACCGCGTGCAGCAGGTGCTCGACGCCGCGGTCGCCCACGGCCGCAAGGTCGGGTACGTCGGGCGCTCGATGGTGCGCAACATGGCGATCGCCCGCGAGCTCGGCTACCTCACGGTCCCGCCCGACGTCCTCGTCGACGCCAAGGAGCTCGCCGACCTGCCGCCCGAGCGCCAGGTCCTGGTCTCGACCGGATCGCAGGGCGAGCCGCTGAGCGCCCTGAGCCGGATCGCCCAGCGCAACCACAACTTCGTGCACATCGAGGAGGGCGACACCGTCATCCTCGCCTCGAGCCTGATCCCCGGGAACGAGAACGCCGTCTACCGCGTCATCAACGGCCTGGCCCGCTGGGGCGCGAACGTCGTGCACAAGGGCAACGCCAACGTGCACGTCAGCGGTCACGCCAGCGCCGGTGAGCTCCTCTACTGCTACAACATCGTCAAGCCGCGCAACGTGCTGCCGGTGCACGGCGAGATCCGGCACATGCGTGCCAACGCCGAGCTCGCCCGCCTGACCGGCATCCCGTCCGACAACGTCGTGATGGCCGAGGACGGCATCGTCGTCGACCTCGTCGACGGGGAGGCACGCGTCGCGGGCAAGGTCGACTGCGGCTACGTCTTCGTCGACGGCGCGTCGGTCGGCGACATCACCGAGTCCGACCTCAAGGACCGCCGGATCCTCGGCGAGGAGGGCTTCGTCTCGGTGATCGTCGTGGTCGACTCGGTGAGCGGCAAGGTGGCCGGCGGCCCCGAGATCCACGCCCGCGGGAACACCCTCGACGACGCCGTCTTCGAGGAGATCAAGCAGCCGATCGTGGACGCCGTGAACGCCGCGGTGGCCGAGGGCGTCGACGACAGCTACCAGCTCCAGCAGACCGTGCGTCGCGTGGTCGGCCGCTGGGTCAGCGGGCGGCACCGCGCCCGGCCGATGATCATCCCCATCGTGATCGAGGCCTGACGCCGGCGTGGAGCTGCGTGTCTTCACCGAGCCCCAGCAGGGCGCGACGTACGACGACCTGCTCGCGGTGGCGCTGACGGCCGAGGGGCTCGGCTTCGGCGCGTTCTTCCGCTCCGACCACTACCTCGGGATGGGCACCGAGGGGCTGCCGGGTCCGACCGACGCCTGGGTGACCCTGGCCGGGCTGGCCCGCGACACCACGACCATCCGGCTCGGGACGCTGATGACCAGCGCCACCTTCCGGCTGCCCGGCCCGCTGGCGATCGCGGTGGCGGGCGTCGACCAGATGAGCGGCGGTCGCGTCGAGCTCGGCCTCGGTGCGGGCTGGTTCGAGGACGAGCACACGGCGTACGGCATCCCCTTCCCCGGCACGGGGGAGCGGTTCGACCGGCTCGAGGAGCAGCTCGCGGTCATCACCGGGCTCTGGGCGACGCCCGAGGGCGAGCGCTTCACGCACGAGGGCCCGCACTACCCGGTCACCGACTCGCCGGCACTGCCCCGACCGGTGCAGCGGCCACGCCCACCGGTCATCGTCGGCGGCAGGGGCGCCCGGCGCACGCCCGACCTCGCGGCCCGCTACGCCGACGAGTTCAACCTGCCCTTCGTCGACGAGGCCTTCACCGCGCTCCAGGTCGGCCGCGTGCGCGAGGCGTGCGAGCGCCAGGGGCGCGACCCCGCCACCATGACCTGGTCGAACGCGCTCGTCGTGTGCGTCGGCGCCGACGAGGCCGAGGTCGCGCGGCGGGCGGCGGCGATCGGCCGCGAGCCGGCCGAGCTGCGCGAGAACGGCCTGGCCGGCACGCCCGACGAGGTGGTCGAGAAGATCCGGCGGTTCGCCGCGCTCGGCAGCCAGCGCACCTACCTGCAGGTGCTCGACCTCGCCGACCTCGACCACCTGCGCCTCATCGCCGCCGAGGTCGCGCCGCACGTCTGACCCGACCGGCCGGCAGCGGGCCACGAACGGCAGGAGCCCCGCCCGGTCTCCCGGGCGGGGCTCCTGTGGTGCTGGTTCAGGAACGCGTCACGACTTCGTGCCGAGCTCCTGCTGGCGGGTCGCCACGTTCTTGCAGATCTTCACCGTGACGTCGTCGACGTACCAGCCGTCGTTGCCGCCACAGCCGTCACGACCGAAGTCGAAGCGGATCTTGAACGAGTCGCCCTTGCCGATGTCGAGCTTGCGGAGGTCGATCTGCGACTGACCCCACGAGCCGGTGGTCTTGCCACCATCGGTGCCGGTGAAGCCCCACTCGCCCTCGAGCGGGTTGGTGTTGCCGGCTGCAGCCGACTCCAGGTGGGCGTTGTAGGCGTTGTACTGGAAGGCACCCGGCTTGACCAGCTGGTAACCACCGCCGTTGACGGAGATCTTCACGTTGCCGCCGTCGTAGCCGAGCTCGGTCGCCACGTAGTGGTCGAACGTGAGGCGGCCGTTGTTGGCGTTCTTCTTCGGCATCGTGATCTTCGGGCTGATCAGCGAGTTGCGGCTGGAGATGTCACCCGTGGAGCCGGAGCAGCTGCCGCCCTGGGGGTCGGGGGCGTAGGCCGTGAGCGTGGAGTGGTCGGGGGCGACCCCGCCCTTCCACTTGTAGCCGCGGCCCTTGTTGTAGACGACCTCCTCGGACTGCTTCCACTTGCCGAGACCCGAGTTGAAGGTCTCCTGCCAGACGGTCTTGGCCTTGCTGCCCGCACCGCACGCGCTCGGGGCGCCCTTGGCGAGGAGCGGCTGGAAGTCGCACTGCTCGGTGGGGTCCTTGCGCAGCTCGGTGGCCAGGACGGCCGCCGAGACCGACAGGCAGTCGGCCGTGGTGATCGGCTCGGCGGGCGCGCCCGGGGAGTCCGGCGAGGTCGACAGCTCCTGGATGTCCTCGCCCACGAGGGAGAGGCAGGAGGAGTCGAGCGCGTTGGCCATGTCACCGAAGTCCGAGGTCGGGGTGAGGTACGCGGTCTGCGCACGCCACCAGACCTGGGCCGCCTTGTCGAGGCCGATGCCGTTGACGTCGACACCGTTGTAGGAGCCGCCGTCCACGAGCAGGGCGTAGGCGTGGTTGGTCACGCCGGAGTTGCTGTGCACGCCGCCCTGGTCGTCGGTGCCGCACCTGTACTCGGCGTCCGAGACCTTGCCCGGGTCGCCGTAGCAGGTCGGCGTCCACATGTCGCGGATCGCGCCACCGAAGGCCGGCGACTTCTCACCGATCAGCCAGCGGTACGAGTCGTCCGTGGGGTCGGCCGGCTGGGCCCGCATGGTCACGTTGACGGTGCCCGTGGCGGTCTTGATGGCCGCGCCGTCCTCGGGACGGATCATCACGCCGGGGATGTCAGCGGTGCCGGACATCGAGAACGGCACCTCGTCGGTGTGGTCACCGACGACGATGCCGGTGGCGCCGGCGTCCTCCGCATTGCTGACCTTGTCCTGGAAGGCGCAGAACCCACGGTCGACGTACACGAAGTTGCCGGCGATCGCTCCGGCGTTGGAGAACGCGGAGCAGCCGTTGGTGTTCGTGTCGCCGTCGCCGGTGGCGTCCAGACCGACGACCACGTCGTCGGTGAAGCCGGTCTGGTCGATGACCGGACCCCAGGCAGCCGGGGCCGCGTCGCACACCTTGGCGATCTCGGCCGGGGAGTTGATCTCCAGCTCGACCGGGCCGCGGGTGTACGACGAGCAGGCACCGTCGGCGCGGGCACCGTTGGTCTCGCCGGCGTCGTCACGGGCGTTGATGAGGTCGATCGTCTCGCCCCACACGTCGGAGTAGGACTCGTTGAGCGCACCGGACTGCCACTGGTAGATCAGGCCGGAGGTGTACTCGGTGTAGGCGTGGCCCCACTCGTGGGCGACCACGTCGTCGGAGGTGACGCCGTTGCAGTAGTTGGTCGTCACGCCGTTCCAGTTGGCGTTGGGGCAGGCGATGCGCGGGTCGTTGTTGACCGTCAGCATCGAGGCGCCGTTGCCGTCGTAGGAGTCGCGGCCCCAGGTGTTGTTGTAGAACCAGTAGGAGTCGCCGGCGGTCTCCACCAGGTTGATCTGGTCGTTGTTGAGGTCGCCCGGCAGCGGGTCGCCCTCCTGCCAGACCTGGTTGAAGGAGAGCTGGTTGTTGTTCACGACCGCCTCGTAGAGGTGACGGTCGAGCGCGGTGTCCATCATCGAGTAGCGGTTGACGACCTTGCCGGTCGTCGCGTCGACGATGACGGTGTCGCGCACCGTCTTCTTGTTGGTGACCTCGATCTGGTGGGCCAGGATCGCGGCACCGGCCTCGCCCTTGACCGCACCCATGCGGTAGACGACGAGCTGGTTGACGGTGGCCTCGAGGCCGCTCATGTCCTTCACGCCCTCGGCGGGGTGCGCCTTGACGAAGGCGATCGCGCGCTGCGCGGCCTCGGTGGCCGAGTGCTGCGGCGTCGTGCTGAGCGTCAGCCCGGGCGCGGCGTAGCCGTTGACCGAGGTCAGGTCGCCCTGACGGTCGACGTTCGCCTTGAGCATCGCGCCGAAGACCGGGACGCCGCGGTAGGACTGGGTGTAGGTCACGGTCCAGCCGTAGGGCGTCGACAGGGTCTTGCCCTGGACGAGCTCGTCGGGCCGCGCACCGAACGCCGGGGCGTACTTGTCGAGGTAGCTGGTGGCCTTGGCGGCCGCCTGGGCGCTGGACTCAGCCTGCACGCCCGGCATCAGGTCGCCGTCCTTGCCGGCACGGATGAAGCCGACCTTGCCCGTGGCGGACGAGGTCGACAGCGCAACCGAGCCTTGCGCCGTGTCTCGCATCTGCTGAACCAGGCTGCCGCCGGCGGCGGTGGTGCCGGCGGCAGAGGCCTGGATCCCCGGGACGGCCGCGAGGCCTGCCCCCAGGAGTGCCAGACACACTCCTTGCTTGAGGTATCTCACTGTGTTCATACCCTCCGAATAGGTGTTCACCCGTGGTCCGTGTGGTCCGGGCCACAAGAGCGCACCCTAGGTTGGCGGGGGGACCGGGTCCAGAGCGACAGGTCGGAAAGTGCCGAAATGTTTCCGGCTCTCCCGGATATCGACCGGACGAGTGACGCCGGGAGCGGCGGCGGGCGGAAGACGGGTCCCCTGGCCCCGACACGCACCAGTGTGATCCGTGTGACTGGTGTGGCGTTGCCGTAGGTTGATGACATGGCGACCCGTACGTCTTCCCCGCCGGGGTCGCGGAGCAAGAGCACGTCCACAGGGTCCGGCCGGTCGAGCACCAGCCGGACTCGTGGTTCGACCTCGACCTCCCGATCCCGGAGTACCAGCCGCAGCAGCTCGGCCCGGTCGAAGTCGACCCGGTCGAGCTCGGCGCGCCCGGCGCCGCGCGCCGTGCGGTCCGGCCCCGGGCCGGTGCTCCGCTTCTTCCGCGCCGTGTGGGGTGGGCTGCGGGCGGTCTGGATGGGGATCGCGAGTGCGCTGGGTGCCACGGCGCGCAGCATCGGCCGCACCGCCCGCGAGCTCGAGCCCGAGCACCGTCGCGACGGTGTCGGCCTGGTGCTGGTCGCCCTCGCCATGGTCAGTGCCGCCGCCGTCTGGTGGCAGCTGCCGGGCACCGTGATGGAGCTGGTGCGCACGATCGTGGCCGGGTCGGTCGGCAAGGTCGGCTGGCTGGTGCCGCTGATCCTGGTCCTCATCGGCTGGCGCAACATGCGCGACCCCGAGCGCAACGGCCCCGCGGGTCGCCAGGTCGTCGGCTGGGCGGCGCTCGCCTTCGGCGTGCTCGGCATCGTGCAGATCGCCAACGGCAACCCCCAGCCCGAGCTCGGCGACTCCTCCTCGCTCGAGAGCGCCGGGGGAGCGGTCGGCTACGTCGTCGCCAGCCTGCTGCTCGACCTGCTGCGCACCCCGTTCGTCGTGGTGCCGGTGCTGGTGCTGCTGTCGGTCTTCGGGATCCTCGTGATCACCGCGACGCCGGTGTACCAGGTGCCGGCCCGGCTCCGGGCGACCCGCGACCGGCTGCTCGGCCGCACCCCTGTTGACCCCGCCGCCGATCCGCGCTCGCGTCCTGACTTCGACGTGCAGGGCGACCCGGCGTACGACAGCCCGGTGCTCGAGGACCGCGAGGTCAAGCGCCGCCGCCGGGCCCAGAAGCTCGACGCCGAGGCCGACACCGAGCTCACCCCGGTGGTCACCGACGCGCTGCTCGAGCCGACCCCCGAGTCCCCGACCGAGCTCGAGCCGCCGCCGCACACCCCGCTGCCCGCGCGGGTGGAGCAGCTCGCGCTGTCGGGCGACATCGCCTACGCCCTGCCGACCAGCGACGTGCTCAAGCCGGGCTCGCCGCACAAGCCGCGCTCCAAGGCGAGCGACGACGTCGTCGGGCGGCTCACCCAGGTGATGGAGGAGTTCGGCATCGACGCCCAGGTCACCGGCTACACCCGGGGCCCGACCGTCACCCGCTACGAGGTCGAGCTCGGCGCGGCGGTCAAGGTCGAGAAGGTCACGGCGCTGTCGCGCAACATCGCCTACGCCGTGGCCTCCGCCGACGTGCGGATCCTCAGCCCGATCCCCGGCAAGTCCGCGATCGGCATCGAGATCCCCAACGTCGACAAGGAGATCGTCTCGCTGGGCGACGTCCTGCGCTCGCAGACGGCCCGCAACGACCACCACCCGATGGTCACGGGGCTCGGCAAGGACGTCGAGGGCGGCTTCGTGGTCGCCAACCTCGCGAAGATGCCGCACCTGCTGGTCGCCGGCGCCACGGGCTCCGGCAAGTCGTCCTTCATCAACTCGATGATCACCTCGGTGCTGATGCGGGCCACGCCCGACGAGGTGCGGATGATCATGGTCGACCCCAAGCGGGTCGAGCTCAACGCCTACGAGGGCGTGCCGCACCTCATCACCCCCATCATCACCAACCCCAAGAAGGCCGCCGAGGCCCTGCAGTGGGTGGTCCGCGAGATGGACCTGCGCTACGACGACCTGGCCAACTTCGGGTTCCGGCACATCGACGACTTCAACCGCGCGGTGCGCGCCGGCAAGGTCGACCTGCCGCCGGGCTCGGAGCGTGACCTCGCGCCGTACCCCTACCTGCTGGTGATCGTCGACGAGCTCGCCGACCTGATGATGGTGGCGCCGCGCGACGTCGAGGACGCCATCGTCCGCATCACCCAGCTCGCCCGCGCCGCCGGCATCCACCTGGTGCTGGCGACGCAGCGGCCGTCGGTCGACGTCGTCACCGGCCTGATCAAGGCGAACGTGCCGTCGCGGCTGGCGTTCGCCACGTCGTCGCTGGCCGACAGCCGGGTGATCCTCGACCAGCCGGGCGCCGAGAAGCTGGTGGGCCAGGGCGACGGGCTGTTCCTGCCCATGGGCGCCTCCAAGCCGGTGCGCGTGCAGGGCTCGTGGGTCACCGAGCAGGAGATCCACCAGGTCGTCAAGCACTGCACCGGCCAGCTGGCCCCGTCCTACCGCGAGGACGTCACGGCGCCGGCGCAGAGCAGGCGCGAGCTCGACGACGACATCGGCGACGACCTCGACCTCGTGATCCAGGCGATCGAGCTGGTGGTCTCCACCCAGTTCGGGTCGACCTCGATGCTGCAGCGCAAGCTGCGGGTCGGCTTCGCCAAGGCCGGCCGGCTGATGGACATCCTCGAGAGCCGCGGCGTCGTGGGGCCCAGCGAGGGCTCCAAGGCGCGTGACGTGCTCGTGAAACCGGACGAGATCGACGGCGTGATCGCCACCGTGCAGGGGGAGGCCTGATGACCAACGTGAGCACCGTCCACGTCGACCACCACGACGACGGCCGGCACGACGACCACGACGACCACCACGCGCCGCCCGCGCCCCTGGGTCTGGCGCCCGAGCCCGTCGAGGTGCGCCGCAACGGTGGCCTGGCCGCGCTCGTCGGCGCCGTCGCCTCCGCCGTGGCGATCGCCTGGCTGGCGCGCGCCACCAGCAGCGGCTCCGTCGTCGACTGGCTGGTCGCGCTGGTCATGGGCGTCATCGGTGTCGTCCATCTCGCTGCACTCGTCGACGCCCGCACGCCCCTGCTCGTCGCCGACGCGCAGGGCGTCCGGATCCGGCTCGGCCGGAGCTGGAGCGGGCTGCCGTGGGGGGCGCTCTCCCAGGTCGAGCACCGCCCACGCCGCAGCCCGCTCCACGACGGTCGCCTCGTGCTGGCCGTGCGCAACCCCGAGCGCCTCATCGAGGAGCTCGACCCGCGCGGTCGCCGGCAGGCCCGCCTCTCCCGACGGCTGTACGGCGCGCCCCTCGCCGTCCCGCTGGCGCTCTCGACCCGGGTGACCGGCGACCACGGCGACCTGACCGCGGCGCTGACCACGCTGGCCGGCGAGCAGTCGCGCGTGGTGGAGACCGAGACCGCGCCGGTCCGTCGCCCCGACCCGCGCCCGGCCCTGGCCCGCACCATCGCGGCCGTCTCCGCCGCCGGTGCCCGGCTGCCGCGCAGGCGTCCCGCCGACGACGTGCTGCCCGCCGAGCAGGTCGAGGACTCCCCGGCCGCCGAGCCCGCGGACCAGGCCGACGAGCAGCCGACCGTGGTCGCCTCGGCCACGCCCAGCCCACTGCGTCAACCGGTGGTGGCCCTGCGTGCCGAGGTCACCTCGACGCGCGCCGAGGACGACGGCGTGGACGACGACGCCACGCGGTCCGGAGACGCCGGTGGCCGCGAGCTGCGCCGCCCCGGCAGCGTCAACCTCGTCGAGGACACCGTGCTGTGGAGCGACCGGGTCAGCCCGATCGCGCGCCCCGGCCACGCGGTCGAGCCGCTGCTCATCGACGACCTCGACGTCGAGCCCGCCGAGGACCCCGTCATCGGCCCGCAGTTCCTGGCGGCCCGGACCCGCCTCGGCCTCACCGTCGACCAGCTCGCCGAGCGCACCCGCATCCGTCCGCACGTGATCGAGTCGATCGAGGTCGACGACTTCGCTCCGTGCGGCGGCGACTTCTACGCCCGCGGGCACATCCGCACCCTGGGGCGGGTGCTGGGCGTCGACGTCGCTCCGCTCCTCACGGCGTACGACGAGCGCTACGCCGACGCGCCGATCAACCCGCGCCGCGTGTTCGAGGCCGAGCTGGCCTCGGGCGCCGGCTCGATCCGCGGCACCCGCGGCGGCCCGAACTGGTCGGTGCTCGTGGCCGCGGTGATGGCGCTGGTGCTGGCCTGGTCGATCGCCCGCCTGGTGATGGACAGCCCCGTCGACCTCCAGGGCAACGCCCCGGTGCTCAACGGCTCCGCCGGCGTCGACAACGGCGGCGTCCGGCTGGCCGACCCGGTGCCGGTGCAGCTGCACGCGGCAGGCGGGGGAGCCCACGTGGTGGTGCGTGACGGCGCGAACGAGGTCGTCTTCACGGGGAACCTGGCGTTCGGCGAGACCAAGACGATGCGGATCGCCCCGCCGGTGCGGATCCAGTCCTCCGACGGCTCGCTGGAGGTGACGGTCGCCGGCCAGCAGGAGGGCGCGATCGGCAGCACCGGGCAGCCGGCCCAGGACACCTTCGTCCCCGAATGAGGCGCCGGGGCGTCCGGCCACTAGGCTCGTGAGGTCATGTCGACGCCTGCGACCAGCCCTGCCCCCAGCCCCGACCCGGCTCCCGGGACCCCGCTCTCGGTGGCAGTCCTGACCCTCGGCTGCGCCCGCAACGAGGTCGACTCCGAGGAGCTGGCCGGCCGCCTCGAGGCGGGCGGCTTCCGCCTCGTGGACGACGCCAGCGAGGCCGACACGGTCCTGGTCAACACCTGCGGCTTCGTCGAGCAGGCCAAGAAGGACTCCATCGACACCATCCTCGGCGCCAGCGACCTCAAGGTCACCGGCCGCGCGCAGGCCGTCGTGGCGGTCGGCTGCCTGGCCGAGCGGTACGGCGCGGAGCTGGCCAGCGAGCTGCCCGAGGCCGACGCGGTGCTCGGCTTCGACGACTACGACGACATCGACGCGCGGCTGCGCGCGATCGTGGCGGGGGAGCGACCGGCGGCCCACGTGCCGCGCGACCGCCGCGCCCTGCTGCCGATCTCCCCGGTGGAGCGCAGCGCCTCCGCGCCCGCCGCGGCCCCGCGCCGCCGGCTCGACACCGGTCCCACCGCGCCGCTCAAGCTGGCCAGCGGGTGCGACCGCCGGTGCTCCTTCTGCGCGATCCCGCGCTTCCGCGGCTCGTTCGTGAGCCGCCGTCCCACCGACCTGCTCGACGAGGCCCGCTGGCTGGCCGGCCAGGGCGTGCGCGAGCTGTTCCTGGTCAGCGAGAACTCCACGTCCTACGGCAAGGACCTCGGCGACCTGCGCCTCCTCGAGACGATGCTCCCCGAGCTCGCCGCCATCGAGGGCGTCGCGCGGGTGCGCGTCTCGTACCTCCAGCCCGCGGAGACCCGGCCCGGGCTGGTCGAGGCGATCGCGGGCACGCCGGGCGTGGCGCCGTACTTCGACCTGTCCTTCCAGCACGCCAGCCCCACGGTGCTGCGCCGGATGCGCCGCTTCGGTGACCCCGACGCGTTCCTCGGCCTCCTCGAGCAGGTGCGCGCCCTCGCCCCGGCGGCCGGCGTACGGTCCAACGTGATCGTCGGCTTCCCCGGCGAGACCGAGGACGACCTCGCCGTGCTCTGCGACTTCCTGGTCGCCGCGCGCATGGACGTCACCGGCGTCTTCGGCTACTCCGACGAGGACGGCACCGAGGCGGCCGACTTCACCGACAAGCTCGACGTCGACGAGGTGCGGGCCCGGGTCGAGCACGTCACTGCACTCGTCGAGGAGCTCACGGCGCAGCGTGCCGAGGAGCGGGTGGGGGAGCTGGTCGAGGTGCTGGTCGAGACGATCGAGGACGGCGTGCCCGAGGGGCGCACCGCCTTCCAGGGCCCCGAGGTCGACGGCACCACGACCCTCGAGGGTGCTCCCGCCGGTGTGGCGATCGGTGACGTGGTCGTCGCCGAGGTCGTCGACGCCGTCGGTGTCGACCTGGTCGGCCGGCCTCTCGTGGCGCACGCCGCGGGGCACGACGCCGAAGGAGGTCGGGCGTGAGCCAGACCGACGCCACCCCGTCCAACCTCAACCTGCCCAACGCGCTGACGACACTGCGCATCGTGATGGTCCCGTTCTTCGGGTGGGCGCTGCTGCAGGACGGCGGTGACTCGATCACGTGGCGGGTCGTCGCCTTCGTCCTGTTCGTCGGCGCGATGATCACCGACAAGATCGACGGCGACATCGCCCGGTCCCGCAACCTGGTCACCAACTTCGGCAAGATCGCCGACCCGATCGCCGACAAGGCGATCACGGGCATGGCGCTGATCGCCCTGTCGATCGTCGGCGACGTCTGGTGGTGGGTGACCATCCTGATCCTGCTGCGCGAGTGGAGCGTCACCGCCCTGCGGCTGTCGGTGCTCAAGCACGTCGTGATCGCGGCGGCCGACCTCGGCAAGCTGAAGACCACGGTGCAGGCCGGGGCGCTCTCGGTGCTGGTGCTGCCGCTGCCGCACGGCGACCGGTTCTTCTCCGGGCACGACGGCGCGTTCGACCAGTTCGGGACGTTCGGGGCGGTGCTGTTCTACGCCGGCCAGGTGGGGCTGATGGCGGCCCTCGCCCTCACCCTGTGGTCCGGCTGGGAGTTCTTCCGCGACGTGTGGCGCCAGCGCGCCACCATCCGCGGCGCTGGCAACTGATCACAAACCGGGCACCTGAAGTTCATCGGCACACGATCACGTGTGCGCCGCCTCCCGGGTTAGGGTGACGCTGCTTCCTTGCTGAGGGAGCCGATCTCGGGACTTCTGACCGCGCCCCGAGCGCGGTCCTCCGGGGCCGTCACGTCTCTCGATCTCGGAGTCCCCATGCTCTCGTCCCGTCAGAGGTTCGCCGCAGCGGTCGGCCTCGGTCTGGCCGTCTCGGTCCTGACCTCCACCCCGAGCCACGCCAACCCGGCCGGCACCGGTCTCGTCATCAAGGAGGTGTACGGCGGCGGCGGCAACGCGGGCGCCCAGTACACCAACGACTTCATCGAGCTCTACAACCCCACCACGGCGCCCATCTCCGTCGCCGGGTGGTCGGTGCAGTACCGGAGCGCCACCGGCACGTCGGCGCAGGTCACGCCCCTGAGCGGCTCGGTGCCGGCGGGCGCGCACTACCTCGTCCAGGAGGCCGCGGGGGGCACCCCGTCGGCGTCGCTCCCGGCACCCGACGCGACGGGCACCATCTCCATGTCCGGCAGCGCGGGCGTCGTGCTGCTCGTGCCGAGCACCACCGCCTTCGCCACCACCGGCAACCTCGCCGGCAACGCGGGCCTGGTCGACATGGTCGGCTACGGCTCGACGGCGGGTTCCTTCGAGGCCGCCAACACCGGGGTCAACCTGACCAACACCACCGCCGCCACGCGGTCGGCCACCGGGGGCGACACCGACAACAACGCCGACGACTTCAGCGAGGTCGCGCCGACCCCGACCAACAGCGCCACCGGCGGTGGCGGCGGCGGGGACGCCGGCGAGAAGACGATCGCCCAGATCCAGGGCGACGACACCGCCACCAGCCCGCTGGCGGGCCAGACGGTCACCACCACCGGGCGCGTGACCGCATCCTTCCCGTCCGGCGGCTTCAACGGCTTCTACCTCCAGACCGGCGGCGCCGACACCACCCCCGCCGCCTCCGACGGCGTCTTCGTCTACACCCCCGCGCTCACGCAGGCCGCCTACCCCTCCGTCGGCGACTCGCTCCAGGTCAAGGGCACCGTCTCGGAGTTCGGCGGGCTGACCGAGATCACCGCCGCCCCCGCCGACATCACGACGGTCGCTGCCCTGCCCGCGGTGGTCCCGCTGGCCGAGGTGCCCGGCACCTCCTGCGCCCTGCCGGGCGACGCCTGCCTCACCGGCGCGGCGATCGACGCAGCCCGCGAGAAGCACGAGGGCGAGCTGGTGCAGCCGGCCGGGGCCTACACGGTCACCGACTCCTACGACGGCTCCGCCTACAACGGCGGTTCCGCGTCCTCGAGCATGTTCGGCGAGATCGGGCTGGCGGCGAACAGCGACCTGCCGCTCGTCGCGCCGACCGAGCTGTACGACGCGCAGACCGGTCCGGTCGCGGCCCGCACGGCGTACAACAACGCCCACCGCGTGGTCCTCGACGACGGCTCCAGCCTCAACTACACGACGGCCGCCAACACCGGCTCGCCGTTCCCCTACTACACCGCCGACCACACCGTCCGCGTCGGCGCGGGAGTCACCTTCGACCAGCCGTTCGTGCTCGACTACCGCTTCGGCTGGAAGGCGCAGCCGCAGCACCAGGTGGTCGGCGCCCCCACGGGTCTCGTCAGCTTCGAGCAGACCCGTGAGGCCCAGCCGCAGGACGTCGGTGGCGACGTGCGGCTCGCGACGTTCAACGTGCTCAACTACTTCACCACCCTCGGCGCGGACGTCGCCGGCTGCGAGGCGTACGTCGACCGCGCCGGCGACCCGGTGACCGTGCGCACCTGCTCGGGCGCCAACGGCCCGCGCGGCGCGTGGGACGCCGAGGACCTCCAGCGCCAGCAGACCAAGATCGTCACCGCGATCAACAAGCTGGATGCCGACGTCGTGTCGCTGGAGGAGATCGAGAACTCCCTCGTCGTCGACGGCCACGACCGTGACGAGGCGGTCGCCACGCTCGTGGACGCGCTGAACGCCGATGCCGGTGCCGGCACCTGGGCCTACGCCCCCTCGCCGACGCCCGCCGACCTGCCCTCCGGCGAGGACGTCATCCGCACGGCCTTCATCTACCAGCCCGCCACGGTGGCCCTGGTGGGCGGTTCGCAGATCCTCGTCGGCGCCACCGCGTTCGACAACGCCCGTGAGCCGCTGGCCCAGGCGTTCAAGGCGGCCGGCACCTCCGACGCCGACGCGTTCGCGGTGATCGCCAACCACTTCAAGTCGAAGGGGTCCGGCACGCCCGACCCCTACGGCCAGGGCAACGCCAACGAGGACCGCGTCAACCAGGCGCAGGCGCTGCTGTCGTTCGCCGACTCGTTCGCGGTGTCGCGCGGCACCCAGAAGGTGTTCCTGACCGGTGACTTCAACGCCTACTCCCACGAGGACCCGATCGAGGTGCTCGAGGCGGGCGGGTTCACCAGCCTCGACTCGACCAGCGATCCCCAGGAGGAGAGCTACAGCTTCGACGGCCAGGTCGGCTCGCTCGACCACGTGCTCGCCAACGAGGCGGCTCTGCCGGACGTGACCGGCGTCGACGTGTGGACGATCAACGCCTACGAGTCGGTGTACTACGAGTACAGCCGCAACAACTACAACGTCACCGACCTCTACAGCCCGGGGCCGTTCCGCTCGTCGGACCACAACCCCGAGCTGGTCGGGATCGACACCCCGGCCCCGGAGCCCGGCACCCGTGACATCCAGGTGCTGGCCACCAACGACTTCCACGGCCGGATCGCCAACGACCCGCAGTCGGCGGCCGCCGGCGCGGCGGTGATGGCCGGCGCCGTCAAGCAGATGCGTGCCGCCAATCCCGACACCGTGTTCGCCGCGGCAGGTGACCTGATCGGCGCCTCGACGTTCGACTCGTTCATCGCCCACGACAAGCCGACCATCGACGCGCTCAACGAGGCCGGCCTGCAGGTCTCGGCCGCCGGCAACCACGAGTTCGACCAGGGCTACCGCGACCTCGTGGACCGGGTGATGGCGCCCTACGACGCCGAGACCAACCCGTACGGCGGCGCGCAGTGGAAGTACATCGCCGCGAACGTCCGGATGCGCAGCGACGACAGCCACGCGCTGGCGCCGTCGTGGACCCAGGACTTCGGCAAGGTGGAGGTCGGGTTCGTCGGCGCGGTCACCGAGCACCTGCCCGAGCTGGTCTCGCCGGCCGGCATCTCGGAGATCACGGTCACCGACGTCGTCGACGAGGTCAACGCGGCCGCCGACGACCTGCGCGCCGACGGCGCGGACGTCGTCGTGCTGCTCGTGCACGAGGGCGCGGAGAACACCAACTGCGCGACCATGGACGACAACCCCGCCAGTGACTTCGGCAGCATCATCACCGGGGTCGACGGCGACGTCGACGCCATCGTGTCGGGTCACACGCACCTCGCCTACAACTGCTCGTTCCCGGTCGACTCGTGGGCGGGCCGTCCGGTCACCGAGCGACCGGTGGTCTCGGCGGGCCAGTACGGCGAGAAGCTCAACCGTCTCGTCTTCACGGTCGACACGGCCACCGGCCAGGTCCAGGCGAAGACCCAGGAGGTGCTCAACCTCAAGGCGGGGCCCACCGGCTCCACCTTCAACTACCCGGTCGACCCGGCGACGCAGTCGATCGTCGACGCGGCCGTGGCCGAGGCGAACGTGCTCGGCGCGGTCCGCCTCGGCGACATCGCCGGCCCGTTCAAGCGGGCCCAGATCAACGGCGTGGTGAACGGGCAGCCCGGGCTGGTCGAGAACCGCGGCGGTGAGTCGACCCTGGGCAACCTGGTGGCCGAGGTGCAGCGCTGGGCGACCAGCAGCACCGAGTCCGGCTCGGCGCAGATCGCCTTCATGAACCCCGGTGGGCTGCGCGCCGACATGATCGGCACCCAGGCCGACGGGTACCCGGAGACGCTCACCTACCGGCAGGCCGCCAACGTCCAGCCCTTCGCCAACACCCTCGTCAACATGCGCCTGACCGGCGCGCAGATCAGGGCGGCGCTCGAGCAGCAGTGGCAGCCGGCCGGTGCGTCGCGGCCGTTCCTGCGGCTCGGCGTCTCGAAGGGCTTCACCTACACCTACGACCCGACCGCTGCGGCGGGCTCGCGGATCAAGCAGATGCGTCTCGACGGTGTGCTCGTCGACCCGACCACGACGTACTCGGTGACGGTGAACTCGTTCCTGGCCTCGGGGGGTGACAACTTCGGCGCGTTCGCCGGGGGCACGCAGAAGCGCGACACCGGCAAGGTGGACCTGCAGGCGATGGTCGACTACATGGCCGAGTTCGCGGCGGACACCCCGCTGCCGGTGGACTGGTCGCAGCGCGCGGTCGGGATCAGCTTCCCGGCGGCTGCGCCGTCGTCCTACCGCGGCGGCGAGCACGTGACCTTCGACGTCTCCTCGTGGGACATGACCGGGGCCGGCGACACCAAGGACGCACGGGTGCAGGTCTCCCTCGACGGGACCGACCTCGGGTCGTTCCCCGTCGACCACACGGTCGGCAGCACCATCGGTGACGAGTACGGCAAGGCCGCGGTCGACGTGGTCATCCCGAACGGCACCAGTGCGGGTCAGCACCAGCTGACCCTCGCCGGACACGCCACGGGTACGTCGGTGACGGTCCCCGTCACGGTCGCGGCGACCACGACGACGGTCGCGGCCACGGCCGCCGACCACGCGTACGGGACGGCCGGCAGCGTGCAGGTCAGCCTCACCCCGGCCACCGCGACCGGCGAGGTCACGGTGCTCGAGGGTGACACCGTGCTCGGCACCGGCACGCTGGTGCTCGGGGCCACGTCGGTCACCCTCGGCGGCACCGCCCTCGAGGTCGGCGCGCACACCCTCACGGTGCGCTACGCCGGCGACGCGGGCCACGAGCCGTCGAGCACCACGACCGGCGTGACCGTCACCAAGGCTGCCGCCTCGGTGGCGACGACGTTCGACCCGACGCGGGTGACCACGAAGTCCCAGGTCTCGCTCACGGTCGACGTCACGGCGGCGGGCGTCACGCCCACCGGCGCGGTGCGGGTGATCGTGAACGGCACCACGACGACCCGCACGCTCTCGGGCGGCTCGGCCACCTTCGCTCTGGGCCGGTTCGTCAAGGCGGGCAGCTACCCGGTCACCGTCACCTACCTGGGCGACACCCACGTCCAGCAGGCGGCCGACACCGTGACCCTGGTGGTCAACAAGAAGTAGTCGGCACCGACCGGCCGGGCCCGGCTCCCCTCGCGGGGGCCGGGCCCGGCCGCGTCCGAGCTGCGGCCGGGCTCAGCCCTCGCCGAGCCGGAAGGCCGCCTGCACCAGCGCGAGGTGGCTGAAGGCCTGCGGGAAGTTGCCGACCATCCGGTCGTGGACCGGGTCGTACTCCTCGGCGAGCAGGCCGACGTCGTTGACCAGGCCGACCAGCCGGTCGAAGAGCCGGTGGGCGTCGTCGCGGCGGCCGGCCGCGGCGTACGCCGAGACCAGCCAGAACGAGCAGGCCAGGAACGGGTGCTCGTCACCGGCGAGGCCGTCGACGCCGGTCTGCGTGCGGTAGCGCAGCAGCAGCCCGTCGCGCAGGAGGTCCTCCTCGATCGCGGCGATGGTGCCGACCATCCGGGGGTCGTCGCCCTCGATGAAGCCGATCAGCGGCAGCACCAGCAGCGAGGCGTCGACCTCGTCGGTCTCGTCGTGCTGCACGAATGACCCCCGCCGCTCGTCGTACCCGTGCTCGAGGACCGCGGCCCGCACCTCCTCGCGGAGCCTGATCCACTCGTCGACGGGTCCCTCGAGGCCGTGCTTCTCGACCCCGCAGACGGCCCGGTCGAACGCCGCCCACATCATCGCGCGCGAGTGCGTGAACCGGCGGCGCGGACCGCGGATCTCCCAGAGCCCGTGGTCGGGCTCCTGCCAGGTCCGCGCCAGTCGCTCGAGCAGCGTGCACTGTAGTGCCCACGAGTTGTCGTCGTGCGTGACGCCGGCGATCCGCGCCTGCTCCAGCGCGATCATCACCTCGCCGAGGACGTCGCCCTGGCGCTGGGAGACGGCGGCGTTGCCGATCCGCACGGGGCGCGAGCCGGCGTACCCGGGGAGGTGGTCGAGCGTGTCCTCGGGCAGCCGCCGCGCACCGTCGACGGCGTACATGATCTGGAGGTCGTCGGGGTCGCCGGCCACGGCCCGCAGCAGCCAGTGCTTCCAGACCTCGGCCTCGGAGGTGAACCCCGCGGCGAGCAGCGACTCGAGGGTGAGCGCCGCGTCGCGCAGCCAGCAGTAGCGGTAGTCCCAGTTGCGCTCGCCGCCGAACTCCTCGGGCAGCGACGTGGTCGGCGCGGCCACGATGCCGCCGGTCTCCTCGTGGGTCAGCAGGCGCAGGGTGAGCAACGAGCGCCGGACCACGTCGGCATGCGGCACGGGCAGGCTGATCCCGGCCAGCCAGTCACGCTCCTCCTGCAGCGAGGACTCGATGCGGGGCGCAGGGTCGAGGAGGTCGGGCTCGTCGATCCACGACGGGAACCAGACCGTGACGAACGTGAGCTCCTCGCCCGCGTGGACGTCGAACTCGTCGGCGTGCCGGTGGTCGGACTTCCGGGGGAGCCGAGGCCCCCGCAGGACCAGCTGGTCGGGGCCCGCGATGGCGGAGATGACCTTCTCGCCGCCGAGCGTGCGGCGGCGCACCCAGGGGCGGACGTTGCCGTAGTCCATGCGCACGACCCACTCGTGCCGGATCCGCACGGTGCCCTCGACGCCCACCAGCCTGCGGACGACGTCGGCGCGCTTGTCGCCGGTCGGCATCAGGTCGACCAGCTTCACGACGCCGGTGGGTGTGGTGAACGTCGTCTCCAGGACCGTGCTGTCGTCGACGTAGCAGCGCGAGACCTCGACGTCACCGACGGGCGCGAGCAGCCACCGTCCGTTGTCCTCGGTGCCGAGCAGCGCGGCGAAGCAGGCGGGGGAGTCGAAGCGGGGCAGGCACAGCCAGTCGATCGACCCGTCGCGGCCGACCAGGGCGGCGGTGTGCCGGTCGCCGATGAGGGCGTAGTCCTCGATGGGCAGGGCCATGGGGTGACCCTAGAGGGCACCTGTCTGGCCGGGGCGGCGCTAGCCTGCGGGCATGGCCCGCTCCGACGCCGCCCGGCTGCTCGACGACCTGCGGCAGCGGGGCGCGACCCTGGCCACGGCCGAGTCCCTGACCGGGGGAAGGCTGGCTGCCCGCGTGACCGCGGTGCCGGGCGCCTCCGACTGCTTCCTCGGCGGGGTCGTCTCCTACGCGACCGAGGTCAAGGTCGAGGTGCTCGGCGTGCCGACCGCCGTCGTGGAGCGCGACGGCGTGGTGTCGGCCGCCTGCGCCCGCGCCATGGCCGACGGGGTCCGCCGGCTGACCGGGGCGTCGTACGCCGTGAGCACGACGGGGGTGGCGGGGCCGGGTCCGTCCGAGGGTGTCCCCGCCGGCACGGTGTACGTCGGGGTGGCGGGGCCCCGGGGCACCACGGCGGTCGGGCTGGAGCTGGTCGGCGACCGGGAGGCCGTGCAGGAGCGGGCGTGCGACGAGGCGCTGGCGGCGCTGATGTCGGTGGTCACGTCCACGCTGGGCGAGGAGCTGCACGAGGAACAAGGGGGCCTCGGGTAGCGTTGGGCTCGCAGACACGGAAGGACGTGCGCATGGTGCTGTTTCGTCGACTCCTCGGCGACGTGCTCCGCGACCAGCGGATGCGGCGCGGCATGACCCTGCGCGAGGTGTCCAAGGAGGCCCGGGTGAGCCTGGGCTACATCTCCGAGATCGAGCGCGGTCAGAAGGAAGCCTCCTCCGAGCTCCTCGCCTCGCTCTGCGGTGCCCTCGAGGTGCCGTTGTCCGACGTGCTGCGCGAGGTCTCCGACGCCGTCGCCGTCGAGGAGGGCGCGGCCGCCCTCGAGACCGTGCCCCGCGCGGACACCGTCGTCGCCTCGGCCGCCTGACGCCGCTCCGGCTCAGACGCCCAGCGCGGCGAAGCTCCCGGCCGTCGCCTCCCGCAGCGCGTCGCCCGCGGCCGCCCGTCGCGCGGAGAGCATCGCGTCGGCCAGGTCGTCCCCGTCGGCCAGCCGGGCGTGGAGGTCGACCATTACCTCCGCCGTCGCCTCGTCGTTGACGACCACCACGCTGGCCACGACGCCGGCGGTGCCCACCCCGAGCAGGGCCGACACCAGGCCGAGCAGCTCGCCCGCACCCACCGCGGCCATCACCCCGGACTCGCAGGCCGACAGCACCACCCGGTGCGGCGGCCTGGCCATCCGCTCGAAGTCGTGGACCGTCAGCGGGCCGTCGTCGAGGTCGAGCGAGGAGAAGAGCGGGCTGTCGGCGCGGAAGTGGCCGTGCGCGGCGACGTGGGCGAGCCCGGCGCCGTCGAGGGCGGCCAGGCTGCGCTCGACCGTGGCGTCGCCGTGACGGAGCACCAGGGCGTCGGGGTGCCGCGGCGCCACCACGTCGACCTCGGCGCCACCCGTCGTCAGCCCCGGCCCGCAGACGAACACGGTGGGCCCTGCGGCGGGCGCCCGCTCGCGGGCGCGCAGCCACAGTGAGGCCGAGGGCACCACGCTGTGTGCCACGTCGGTGAGCGCCGGAACCAGCGACCACGGGGCCCCGTGCAGCCGGCTCGGCGGCGACACCACCACGCGCCGTGCGCCGCGGATCCGCAGAGCGAGGTCGCCGAGCAGGGCCCCTTGGAGCCGCTCCGCCGCCTCGGGGACGGCGTCGGGCCGGCCCCGGGCGGCGCGGCGCAGCGCCCAGCGCGAGAAGTCGATCGCCTGCTGCGCGTCTCCCGCCAGGCCGACCCGGCGGGCGGTGGTGCGACCCCCGCGCACCAGGACGGCGTGCAGCGAGCCGTCGACCTCCACCAGCTCGACGAAGGCGTCGTCACCGACCGCCTCGACCAGGGCCGACACGTCGAGCCGCAGGTCGGCGGTGGTGCCGTCACCCGCACGCCGGCGGAGCCCGGCCCGGACCTCCGACTCGAGCCGGGACCGCTCGGCGCGCAACCGGGTGGTGTCCTCGCCGTCCGCACGTGCCGCGAGCAGGCGGCGGGCGTTGTCGCGCAGCGCCGCCAGCGGTGCCGCCACCGGATCGTCGGCCGCCGGGCGGACCGGGGGCTGGGCGAGCGCCGTGGCCCGCCACCGCTCGCTCCACCAGAGGAGGGTGCGTGGCGGTGCATCGACGGCATGGCTCAGCGCCAGGTCGGCGAGCGCAGTGCCGTGCGCGGTCGCCAGGGCCCGCAGCTCGGTGCTGCCGAGAGTCGCCCGGTGCGCGTCGAGCGCGTCGAGTCCCCTACGGCAGGCGTCGTGGACGCCGCGCCGGTTGCCGGCCAGGGCCTGCTGCTGCCCGCGGGCCAGCCACCCCGATGCCCGGGTGAGGGCGGTGGGTCCGCTGCGGTGGCGGGCCGCGCGTTCGAGCAGCGGGGGCGCTTGTGACGGGTCGAACCGGGCCGCGAGCCGCCCGGCCAGCAGCCAGGCCGTCACGGCCTGCTCCGAGCGTTGGCCCTCCAGTGCCTCCGCCACACGCACGGCGCGCGGCACCACCCGCCGGTCGAGCCGTCCCGCGCCCGCGGCACGGGCTCGCAGGGCCACCAGCTCGGCCTGTGCTGCGAACCAGTCGCGCTCGGCCCTCCGGAACGCCGTCAACGCAGTCTCAGCGTGTACCCGGGCCGGCACGGTCTCACCCAGTGCCATGCGGGCCATCGCCAGCCACAGGTCGAGCTCGGCCCGTTGCACCGGCAGGCCGCCGGGCCGCGCCAACTGCTCGGTGACGACGCGGACCGCCTCGTCGGGCAGGCCGGCGGCGAGCAACGCCTGCGCCCGGTCGATCACGAGGGGAGCGGCATCGACTCCCGAGCCCTCGAGCTCGGCGGCCACCTGGTCGTAGGTTGCCAGGGCAGTCGGCAAGTCGCCCCGGGCGTACGCCACCAGCCCGAGGTTGTGCAGAGCCTGGGTGGCTTCGACCTCGTGCCCGAGCTCGAGGAGCAGCTCGCGTGCCCGCCGTTCCTGCTCGTCGGCGGCGGCGACGTCCCCGACGGCCAGGTGCAGCAGGCCCAGCCAGTTCCGGGTCCGAGCCTCCCACGTCGGGTCATCCGCCGCGAGGAACCCGTCGAGGGCCTGGCGGAGGTCGGCGAGCGCCTCGTGGTGACGGCCGAGCAGCCACGACAGCGAGACACCGCGCCTCATCAGCACGGTAGCCCGCAGCCGCGGGTCGGTGGCGCTGTCTGCGGCCCGGGCGAGAAGGTCGAGCCCGGCGCGGGTGCGGCCGCGCGTGACCAGGGTGGCACCCAGTGTCGCCCGGACGTCTGCGGCCCGGTCGGGATCGCCCGACCGTTCGGCGGTCTGGACCGCTCTTCTCAGCTCCGAGACCGCAGCCTCCCCCTCACCGAGCTCGCGCAGGGCCAGCCCCCGGGCGTGGCGGGCGACCGACTCCCACCACGGCTCGGGAGCGTCCGCGAGCAGTGCGCGGCCGCGCTCCAGCGCCGTCGACGGGTCGTCGAGGGCAAGCTCGAGGAGCTCGGCGACGCTCGTCGGTGAGTGGTCGATCGACATGCGCGCTCCGGGAAAAGGGGTTCCCGGTCATCCTCCCGCAGGTCTAACGTCACTGGGAACGTCTGTCACGACGTCTCGGGGGAGGGGAACGTCATGGAAGCATCCGGGAATCCGAAGGACGGAGCAATCCGCCGACGCCTGCAGCAGATGGACATGCTGCACCGACGGCTTCAGCAGCTCGAGCTGATGGTCGAGGAACAGGGCCCCGACGCGGTCGCGTGGGACAGCGACCAGCCCGAGAACTTCACCTACCTGTACGACCCGGCCTGGCTGCTGGTGCGCGCGGGGGAGGAGGACAACGTACGCCGGACGCTGGACGAGACCGGCGAGCTGCTGGACGACTGGGGCGAGCCCCAGGTGATCGACTCCGTCGTGGGGCCCCTGCCCCTGTCGCGGTTGCGGCTACCCGAACGTCGTGACGGGGACCCGCGGCGGGTCCAGCTCGCCATGGATGCGCTCGACCGAGCCGAGCTCAACGCCGAGGGGCGGCCGCAGGTGGCCGCGCCCGAGCACTGGGTCCACCTGGCCGCGGGAGGCACCGGCCGGCTGTGCCCGGCGACCGAGCCCGAGCCGGCGGACCCGCGGGACACCTGGCCGGAGCCGGCCGGCGACCCCTCGGTCGGCGCGGGAGCTCGCGTCGTGGTCGTGGACAGCGGCTGGCACCCTCCCGCGGGCGACCCCGCCGGCCGCACGCCGTGGCTCGACGGCGTGACCGGGACCGACGAGGGCAACATCGCCGGCCAGCCGTTACGGCCGTACGCCGGTCACGGCACGTTCATCGCCGGCACCGTGCGCAGCATCGCCCACGGGGCCGAGATCTGGGTCGAGCGCTTCTTCAACGGCACCGCTCTTCGCGAGGTCGACATGGTGCTCGGCCTTCTCCAGGCCTTCGAGCACGAGCCGAACCTGATCAACCTCTCGGCCGGGTGCACCAGCCGCAAGGACCGGCCCCTGCTCAGCTTCGAGGTCTTTCACGAGGTCTTCTTCAAGGAGCGCAATCACGAGTGCCTGCTGGTCGCCGCAGCCGGCAACGACGGCGTGGCCGACCCGTTCTGGCCCGCATCGTTCGACTGGGCGATCGGGGTCGGCTCGCTCAACCGGGACGAGACGGTCTCCGACTTCTCCAACTTCGGAAGCTCAGCCGACCTGTTCGCGGTCGGCGCCGATCTCGTCAACGCCTACCCGGACGGCACCTACACCTGCCACGAGGTGCCGCACACAGGAGAACAGCGGGTCTTCAAGAACGGCGCCGCCCGCTGGAGCGGTACGTCCTTCGCCTCGCCCACCGTGGTGGGGCTGATCGCTGCGGAGATGGACGGGAGCGTCGGCGTCAGCACTGCCTGGGCGAACGTGCGCGGACGCCTCGTCTCGGTACCGGGGAGCGGAGGCACGGGCACGGTGGATGCGCTGCGCCCGCCCTACACCTGATTCAGCGGGTGACCCACTCGGTCACGAGCTGGAACTCACCCGACCGCAGCGCGAACCGGACCGGGTCGTCGCCGGGCACCTCGACCACGAAGAAGCCGGAGGCGTCGGGCTGCACGGGGGTGCGCCCGCCGTCCGCGTGCTCGACCACGATCTCGGCGCCGGGGGAGGCATGGAGCCGGCCCTCGAAGCGGTCGTCGACGAGCTCGACCTCGAGGGTCACCTCGCCCGTGCCGAACTCGAGGGTCCGGGCCTCGGCGCCGCGGACCGCGGCACCGGCCTCCACGAGCGAGTCGTAGGTCAGCGCGAGGAGCTCGGCGTCCACGGTCCGCCAGGTGTACGCCGCGCGAGCGGCGTCGCGCCACTCGGGCGGTACCTCGCGCTCGTCGGCAAGAGCCTTGCCCAGGATGTTCTCGAGGTCGTCCCCACCGAAGCTGCTCATCACGATCGCCTTTCTCCCACGCCCGTCGCCGAGCTCGACTGGTCTGCGTAAGAACGCAGTGCGCGGGTCTCGCGCAGCTGCTTGAGGGCACGGGCCCGGGTGGGCCCGATGCTGCCGACGGGGATGTCGAGCGTCCGGCTGATCTCGTCGTAGGGAACCGGCGGATCGGCCATCAGCATCTCCAGCAGCTGGCGGCGCTGCGCGGGCAGCTCGGCCAGTCCGGCCCGGACCACCCGGCGCACCTCGTCGCGGAGCAGCAGCTCCGCCACGTCGGTCCCGTCGGGCTCGCTGTCCAGGGCCGGTCCCTGCGGGTCCACGGTGGTGGTCCGCCGCGCCGCCTTCGCCAGGCGCAGGGCCTCGCGGTGCGCCGTGGTGGCCAGCCAGCCCGGGAGTGCCCGGGGGTCGCGCAGGTCCTCGAGGTGCTCGACCAGCCGCAGCCAGACCGTCTGGTTGACGTCGGCGGCGTCGGCCGCCGAGAGCGAGAACCGGCGTACGACGCCGTAGACCAGGGGCAGGAACTCCTCGACCAACGCGTTCCAGGCCTCCGCGTCACCCTCACGGGCGGCGGCGACCAGGCCGGCCACAGTCGGCTGCTGCATCGCGGGCCTCCTCGTGGGCCGGGCGTCGGTCGTGGTCCTCATCGGTGCCTCCTCGGACGTACTGAGGGGCGAGGTGCGCCCCTGATACGCCGAGCCCGAGAAATGTCAGCCGGTGTCTGATCCACCGTGGCACTCCCACGCCCGGGCGACAACGGAATTTGGCCTTCCGGTATCAGCCGCCACCGGACCGCGTCTGTCCCTTCCAACGCCGACACCCGGCACCACCACCGGAAGGACACCGTCATGAACCACCGCACCACCACCCGCGGCCTCGCCGGCGCAGCCCTGCTGGGGCTGCTCGTCGCCACCAGCGCCTGCGGCACCGAGACCGGCGTGGCGACCACGCCCGCCCAGGTACCGGGGATGCAGCACGGCCGCCACGACCTGGGTCAGCTCTCCGGGCCGGAGCAAGCCCAGCCCTCGCCGGCCCCGGCCGGCAAGCGGGTGCCCGACCTGCTGCCCTGACCACCAACCCACCACCCATCAACCACCACCACCCAGCAGTCCATCACCCACCAGGAGACAGTCATGACCATCAGCACCAGCAGCCGCTCCTTCGCCGCGGCCGCCGCCACCGCCGCCATCGCGATCGCCTTCGGCACCGCCGCCTGCGGCACCGACACCGGACGGGACACCGCTGCGGCTCCCGCGGCGATCGGTCAGGCGCCGTTCCACACCTCGGCCGACGCCATCGACCGTGACGAGAAGCGGAACACGCAGTTCCACGGCTCGCCGGCACAGATCGAGCATCAGCAGGCCACGGGCGGGCAGCAGGGCCGGCCGTTCACCCCGCCGGACTCGCGAATCCCGGACTGAGCGGGACCTCCACCACCGCCGGCGGCGCCCGGACCACCAGGTCCGGGCGCCGTCGTCCGTGTGACGGGCCGGTCCAGCCGGTCCCACGCCGCGGACTTCCTGCGGCCGGGGCCCCGCTGCCGGAGGATGTCTCCCATGCCACGCCGCCACCTCCGCGCCGCGCCGGCGCTGCTGCTCACCGCGCTCGTCCTCGGCGGCCTCGGTGGTCCCGGGGCCGGCCCCGGCTCGGCAGCGCCGGCTGCCGACCGACCGGTCTTCACCCCCGTCGCTGCCCTCGCACAGGGCCCCGCAGCGCGCGTGCACCCCGACGACTTCCGGGCCTACCGCGTCGACCTCCCTGCGCTCGCGGCCCGGCTCGCGGGCGCCCCGACCTCGCGCGCCGTACGCGCCGGGGCCGCGCCGCTCACGCTGACGCTGCCCGACCCGGGCGGCGAGCCGGCCGAGTTCCGCGTGCAGCAGGCCTCGGTGATGGAGCCCGGGCTGGCGGCGCGCCACCCCGAGCTGCGCACCTGGGCCGGCACCGGGGTCACCGACCCGACCGCGACCGTGCGGCTCGACCTCACGCCCATGGGCTTCCACGCCTCCGTGCTCGGTGCCGGCGGCGCCTGGTACGTCGACCCGGCGGCCAACCGTCGCGGCACCACCACCCACCTCGTGTACGACGTGTCCGCGCTGCCCGTGCCCGAGCGGCCCCTGCGCGAGCCCGAGGAGATCGTCGGCGCGAGCACCCCGGCGCCGGCCCCGCGCACGGCTCCGGGCGCGGAGGTCCAGCGGCGCACCTACCGCCTGGCCCTGGTCACCGACCCCAGCTACGCGGACTACTTCGGCAGCGCCAACGTGCTCGCCGAGAAGGTCACCCTGGTCAACCGCGTCGACCAGGTCTACAACGACGACCTCGCGATCCGCCTGGTGCTCGTCGACGGCACCGAGGACCTCAACCTCGACACCGCGGCCAAGGCGACGCTGCCGGGCGGGCCGTGCGGCGCCGACGCCTGCTACTCCGCCTCCGACCTGGCGGCCGGCTGCAGCGGCAGCCTGCTCAGCCGCACGTCGTTCGTCCTGGGCCAGGTCGTCGGCGCGGACGCCTACGACGTCGGGCACGTCGCGCTCGGCATCGACGGCGGCGGGCTGGCCGGGCTGGGTGTCGTCGGCACCAGCAGCAAGGCGTCGGGCTGCACCGGCCTGCCGACCCCCGAGGGCGACTTCTTCGCCGTCGACTACGTCGCCCACGAGATCGGGCACCAGTTCGGCGGCAACCACACCTTCGACGGCGCCAACGGCAACTGCTCGGGTGGCAACCGCAACGCCGGCACCTCGGTCGAGCCGGGCTCCGGATCGTCGGTGATGGCCTACGCGGGCATCTGCGGACCCGACGACCTGCAGCCGCACAGCGACCCCTCCTTCAGCCAGCGCAGCATCGACGAGATGACCGCGACCGTCGAGGCCGACCCCGCGACCTACGACGAGCAGCAGGTGGTCAACCTGCAGGGGTTCGACACCGCCGGTGAGTCCTTCCAGCTGACCTACCCCGGCGCGGAGCCCGTCACCCTCACCCGCGGCCCGCTCGGCTCCTACAACGCCGCCGGGATCGGCACGGCGGTGCTGCAGCTCACCGGCGAGACGCCGGTGGTCAGCGGCTACGACGGCGCGCCCACCCCGGGTCAGGCAGGCTTCACCCTCGACTTCCCGATGGCCGGGGGAGCCGACCTCGACCGGCTCGGCGTGGTCGGGCAGGGCGACGTCACCGGCTTCGTCGGCGTGCTCGTCGACGGCGGCCCGGGCACCAACCGGGGCGTCACCGACGCCACCGGCAACCACGCGCCCTCGGTGACGGCTCCCCCCGACCGCACCATCCCGGTGCGCACGCCGTTCGCGCTCACCGCCGCGGGCAGCGACGTCGACGGCGGCGGGCTCACCTACCTGTGGGAGCAGAACGACGAAGGGCGTCCGTTCGCCGGCGGCTTCTCGCTGCTGACCAACGACCGCGCCACCGGCCCGCTCTTCCGGGTCTTCGGCGAGGCGGCCCAGGTCACCGACGAGGGGACCCTCCAGTCGCCGTCGCCCGGCCTCAACCTGGCCGGCAGCGACCCCACCCGCACCTTCCCCGACCTGGCCCAGGTGCTGGCGGGCACCACCAATGCCGCGACCGGCGCCTGCCCCGCGCCGCCGCCCGCCGGCGACCCGGTGCCGCAGACCGTCGTGGACTGCTACTCCGAGTACCTGCCCACCGCCGCGTACGGCGGGCTGTCCGGCGGCGAGCTGAACTTCCGCGTCACCGCACGCGACCGGTTCGCGGCCGGCGGCGGCACGGCGTACGACGACGTCACGCTGAGCGTCGACGACACCGCCGGCCCGCTGCTGGTGACGTCGTACGGCGCACCCGGCGGCACCGCCGGGGCGGGCGCCGTGCGCACGGTCACCTGGGACGTCAACGGCACCGACGCCGCGGGACTGGCCCGGCAGGTGCAGATCCTGCTGTCGACCGACGGCGGTCAGACCTGGCCGACGGTGCTCGACGACGAGACGCCCAACGACGGCGCGGCCGACGTCCTGATGCCCGACCTCGAGAGCAGCACGGCCCGGCTGCGGGTCCAGGCGGTCGACAACTACTTCTTCGACGTCAGCGACGCCGACTTCACCATCACCCACACGCCCGACACGACGCCGCCGGACACCACGATCACCAGCGCTCCGAAGGAGGGCTCGTTCGTGCTGAGCCGCCGCTTCGACGTCGGCTTCACCTCGACCGAGGCGGGCGACGGGGCGGTGTGCACGCTCGACGACGCCCCGGTGCCGTGCGCGGCGGGCAAGGCTCGGCTGCAGGGCTTCGGCACGGGGCCCCACGTGTTCACGGTCGCGGCGCGTGACGCCTCCGACAACCTCGACCCGACGCCGGCCGTCCGCCGCTTCGTCGCGCCGCTGCACGTCGACGACCTGAGGCGCTCGGCCGGGTGGAAGCGGGTGCCCAGCACGCGCGCCTACCGCGGCGCCTTCGTGGTCGCCGAGAAGCGTGGGCGCACCTTGCGCACGACCGCCGCCGCGGTGACCCGGGTGGCGCTCGTGGTGACCCGCGCGCCCGTCTCGGGGAAGGTCGCGGTGCTGCTCGACGGCGCGCGGATCGCCACCGTCGACCTCGCGGCCCCGAGCCAGCGGCGCCGGCAGCTGGTCACGGTGCGGACCTTCGCGGTGCCGAAGTCGGGCACGTGGACGATCCGGACGCTCAGTCGCGACCCGGTGCGGATCGAGGGTCTCGGCCTGAAATGACCGGCTGGCACGAGGGGCACCAGTAGACGGTGCGCTCGTAGCCGGTCGGCGCCAGCTGGTCGATCCGCACCGGTGTGCCGCAGCGCAGGCAGCCGGCGCGCTCGCGGCGGTAGACCCACGTACGGCGGTCGCGCCGCAGCTCGCCGGTCGTCGACTGCTGGGCGCGCTCACGGTTGGCCACCAGCATCTGCCGCCCCCGGCGGACCAGCCCGGCGAGGTCGGGCACCTCGCCGACGGGCGTGAACGGGTGGAGGCCGGCGGTGAAGGCCAGCTCCGCGGCGTACATGTTGCCGAGGCCGGCCAGGTTGCGCTGGTCGAGCAGCGCCTCGTGCAGCGGACGGGACGGGTCGGCCAGCAGGTTGCGCAACGCGGCGGCCTCGTCCCAGTCGGCGCCGAGGAGGTCGGGGCCGAGGTGGCCGACGACGTCGGGCTCGCGCTCGCGCGGCAGCAGCTCCACGACGCCGAGCGAGAAGCCGACCGCCTCGCCGGCGGCGGTGGCGAGCACCACCCGGGCGGTGTGGGTCGGCCGCCGCCACTTCTCGCCGGGGCGGTAGACCTGCCAGGCCCCCTCCATCTTCAGGTGCGTGTGCAGGGTGAGCGCACCCTGCTCCGGGTGGTCGATGCGCGTGAGCAGGTGCTTGCCGCGCGACTCGGTGCCGGGCACGGCGCCGCCGCTCAGGTCGGTGGTGGCCAGCTGCGGCACGCGGAAGTCGGTGCGGGTGAGCGTGCGACCCGCGAGCGCGCGGTCGAGCAGGCGCGCGGTCCGCCAGACGGTGTCGCCCTCAGGCACGGATCCGCAGCCCCTGGGGCGTGGACACGAACCCGGCCGCCTCGAGCGCCACCCGCAGCGGCGTCGAGCCGCCGCCGAGCACCTGCTCGCCGTCGGCCCGCTCGACGGTGACCCGCCCCAGCTGGCCGCGCCCCGCAGCCGTCGCCAGCGACTCGGCCGCGGGCCCGAGCAGGTCCGGGTCGTCGGACCAGGTCAGCAGTGTGCGGCCACCCCGCTCGACGTACAGCACGAGGCGGCCGTCGACGAGCACCACGAGCGCGCCGGCCTTGCGGCCCGGGCGGTGGCCGCCGTCGGACGCCGGCCAGGGCAGGCCGGCGCCGTAGGGGTTGGCCGGGTCGGTGGCGGCCAGCGCCACCGCGACCGGCTTGGCGTCGGGCTCGAGGTCGGTGAAGGTGCGCAGCCGGTCGATGGCACCCGCCGTGCCGAACTGCGCGGCGCCGAGCCCGCCCACGAAGTAGCCGCGGCGGCAGCGCCCGGACTCCTCGAACGCCGCCAGCACCTTGTAGACGCCCGCGAACCCGCCCGGCACCCGCTCGCTCACCACGGAACCGCGGACGACCACGCCGTGACGTTCGAGCAGGCCCTCGGCCGCGGCCTTGGCGCGGCGGGTGGGGTCGGTGTCGACCTCCGGCAGCAGCGCCCAGCGGCCGGCTGTCTCCGGCGGGCCGGTGCGCGCGGGGAGGCGCGACCGGGAGCCGCCGCCGCGGGTGCGCGGCGGAGGTCGGCGGCTGCGGTGCGCCGGGGTGCCCGACCGGGTGAGCGCCCGCAGCGGCGCCATGGTGTCGTTGCCGACCCGGCCGGCCCAGACGAGGTCCCACAGCGCGGCCGAGACCAGCCGGTCGTCGGTGGCGCCCGGGATCCCGGTGAGGGTGGAGGAGAGCTGGCGGAAGAACCACGCGCCCCCCGGTGCCAGCGCGTCGAGCAGCGCCCCGTGGAGCTCGCCGAGGTCGGTCTCCTCCGGGGTCGGCAGGGTCAGCGAGGCCTGGTCGGCCAGGTGCAACGACACCCAGCCGTCGGAGCCGGGCAGCGAGCCGTGGCCCGCCCAGATCACCTCGCCCGCGCTGGACAGCTCGTCGAGGTACGACGGCTCGTAGTCGCGCACGCGGGCGGGCAGCACGAGCGACTCGAGCGCCGAGGCCGGTACCGCGCAGCCCGCGAGCTGCTCGACGACCGTCAGCACGCCGTCGACGCCGCGCAGGCTGCGGCGCTCGCCGCCGGTGTGGACGTGCTGCCAGGCACCGAGGAAGCGACCGAGCACCTCGGGCTCGACCGGCTCGACCTCCTGGCGCAGCCGCGCGAGCGAGCGGCGGCGCAGCCGGCGCAGGACCTCGGCGTCGCACCACTCCTGGCCCGAGCCCGCCGGCCGGAACTCGCCGTCGAGCACCCGCCCGTGGGCGGCCAGCCGCTGCAGGGTGTGCCGGACGACCGCTGCCCCGAGGCCGAGCCGGACCGCCACCTGGTCGGTCGTGAAGGGGCCGTGCGTGCGCGCGTAGCGGCCCACGAGGTCGCCGAGGGGATCGTCGACCGGCTCGGTGAACACGTCGGGCGTGCCGGGCGGGACGGGCGTGCCGAGCCCGTCGCGCAGGCGGCCGACGTCCTCGATCGCGGCCCAGCGCCCCTCGCCGCCGATGCGGACCTCGACCACGCGCCGCTGGTCGGCCAGGGCTGTCAGCCACTCGCCGGCCGCGTCGGCGTCGGTGCTGCGCGCGGCCACCTCGGCGGTCGAGAGCGGCCCGAGCAGCCGGAGCAGGTCGGCCACGCCCTCGGCGTCGCGGACCCGGCGGTCGGTGGCGGTGCGCTGGAGCTCTGCCTCGACCTCGGCCAGCACCTCGGGGTCGAGCAGCTCGCGCAGCTCGGCGCGTCCGAGGAGCTCGGCGAGCAGCCCCTGGTCGAGCGAGAGCGCCGCGGCCCGCCGCTCGGCGATGGGGGAGTCGCCCTCGTAGACGAACTGGGCCACGTAGCCGAAGAGCAGGCTGCGTGCGAACGGCGACGGCGAGGTCGTGGCGACGTCGACGACGCTCACCTCGCGGGTGTCGACCCGCTTCATGAGCGCGACCAGGCTGGGCAGGTCGTAGACGTCCTGCAGGCACTCGCGGACCGCCTCGAGCACGATCGGGAACGAGGGGTACTTGGCCGCCACCTCGAGCAGCTGGGCCGAGCGCTGGCGCTGCTGCCACAGCGGCGAGCGTCGGCCCGGGTCGCGGCGGGGGAGCAGCAGGGCGCGGGCGGCGCACTCGCGGAAGCGGGCGGCGAAGAGCGCCGAGCCGCCGACCTCGTCGGTGACGACCTGCTCGATCTCCTCGGCGTCGAAGACCACCACCTCGCCGGTCGGCGGCTCGGCGTCGGTCTCGGGGATGCGGACCACGATGCCGTCGTCGGAGGCGACCGCCTGGCCGTCGATGCCGAAGCGCTCGCGCAGGCGGGCGTTGATCGCCAGTGCCCAGGGCGCGTGCACCGGCGTGCCGTACGGCGAGTGGACGACCAGGCGCCAGTCGCCCAGCTCGTCGCGGAACCGCTCCACCACCAGCGTCTGGTCGCTGGGCAGGACGTTGGTCGCCTCGAGCTGCTCGCGGACGTAGCCGACGAGGTTGCCGGCCGCCCACTCGTCGAGCCCGTGCTCGCGGGCGCGGGCGACGGCCCTGGCCTCGGAGAGCGCGCCGAGCTCGCGGGTCAGGGTGCCGACCGCCTCCCCGAGCTCGGCCGGTCGGCCGAGCGCGTCGCCCTTCCAGAAGGGGAGGCGCCCGGGCACGCCGGGCGCCGGCGTCACCAGCACCCGGTCGTGGGTGATGTCCTCGATCCGCCAGCTGGTGGCGCCGAGCGCGAAGACGTCGCCGACCCGTGACTCGTAGACCATCTCCTCGTCGAGCTCACCGACCCGCCGGCCGGGCCCCTCGCCCCCCACCAGGAAGACGCCGAAGAGGCCGCGGTCGGGGATGGTGCCGCCGCTGGTGACGGCCAGGCGCTGCGCGCCGGGCCGGCCGGTCAGGGTGCCGGTGACGCGGTCCCAGACCACGCGGGGGCGCAGCTCGGCGAACTCGTCGGAGGGGTAGCGGCCGCTGAGCAGGTCGAGGGTGGCGTCGTACGCGCTGCGGGGGAGGGAGGAGAACGGCGCGCTGCGGCGGACCAGGTCGTAGAGGTCGTCGACCGACCACCCGTCGAGCGCGGTGGCCGCGACGACCTGCTGGGCGAGGACGTCGAGCGGGTTGGTGGGCACCCGCATCGACTCGATCGCACCCTCCTGCATGCGCGCGACCGCGACGGCGGTCTGCGCCAGGTCGCCCCGGTGCTTGGGGAAGAGCACCCCGCGCGAGACCTCGCCGACCTGGTGGCCGGCGCGGCCGACCCGCTGCAGGGCGCTGGCGACGCTCGGGGGCGACTCGATCTGCACGACGAGGTCGACCGCGCCCATGTCGATGCCGAGCTCGAGGCTGCTGGTCGCCACCACGCAGGGCAGGCGGCCGCGCTTGAGGTCGTCCTCGATCAGCGCGCGCTGCTCCTTGGAGACCGACCCGTGGTGGGCGCGCGCGATCACCGGGGCCGCGCCGTGGCTGCGGCCCGACTGGGCCATCACCTCGGCCGGTGGTGTGCCGTCGTCGTCGAGCCCCACACCGGCGCGCTCGGCCGCGATCTCGTTGAGCCTGGCCGTGAGCCGCTCCGCCAGGCGCCGCGAGTTGGCGAAGACGATGGTGGAGCGGTGGGCCTCGACGAGGTCGGCCACACGTTCCTCGACGTGGGGCCAGATGCTGGCCGACCGCGAGGTGTCCTCGGCGTCCTCGTCGAAGGGGTCGGGAGCCGTCATGTCCTCGACCGGCACCACGACCCGGAGGTCCCACCGCTTCTCCGACGGCGGCGCGACGATCTCCACCGGCGCCGTGCCGCCGAGGAACCGGGCTACCTCCTCGAGCGGCCGCACGGTCGCCGACAGCCCGATCCGCTGCACCGGGCGCTCGAGCAGGGCGTCGAGCCGCTCGAGGCTGACCGCGAGGTGTGCCCCGCGCTTGCCGCCCGCGACCGCGTGCACCTCGTCGACGATCACCGTCTCGACCCCGCGCAGGCTCTCGCGCGCCTGGCTGGTGAGCATGAGGAAGAGCGACTCGGGCGTCGTGATCAGGATGTCGGGCGGGCTCTGGGTCAGCTTGCGCCGGTCGGCCGCGGGGGTGTCGCCCGACCGCACGCCGACCCTCACGTCGGGGACCCGCGTGCCGAGCCGCTCCGCGGTGTGCCGGATGCCGGTCAGGGGGGAGCGCAGGTTGCGCTCGACGTCGACGCCGAGCGCCTTCAGCGGGGAGATGTAGAGGACGCGGCAGCGGTGGCGCTTGTCAGCGGGGGGCGGGCTGGTCAGCAGCCGGTCGATCGACCACAGGAACGCCGACAGCGTCTTGCCCGACCCGGTCGGCGCCACGACCAGCGCGTGCCTCCCGCCACTGATCGCCTCCCACGCCCCGACCTGGGCAGGGGTCGGCTCCGCGAAGGCCGCCCCGAACCAGGTGCGGGTGGCCTCGCTGAAGCGCGTCAGCGCCGAGCCGTCGGACATGCCGTCCATCCTGCCGGACGCCACCGACAGGGCCGCCGGTCGAGGGTCCGTCCGCCGCCTGTGGCAGCATCCGCCGGCGTGACTGACGCCCAGCCCGCCTTCCGCACCGTCGTCGCCGACGGCCTCCCCGACCTCGACCAGCGCCTGTCCGAGGAGCTCGACGTGGTCAACGCGGCCGCCACGCCGGGGGTGCCCGCCGCCCGCGAGCTCACGGTCCGGGTCCTCGACGGGGACGACGAGCTCGCGGCCGGCCTGAGCGGCTGGACCTGGGGCGTGGCGGCCGGCATCGCGATGACCTGGGTCCGGGCGTCAGAGCGGGGGCACGGCCTCGGCGCCACCCTGCTCGCGCGCTTCGAGGGGGAAGCGCGCGAGCGCGGGTGCACGCACGTGTTCGTCACGTCGTTCACGTTCCAGGCGCCGGGCTTCTACGAGCGGCACGGCTACCGGGAGATCTTCCGCTGGGAGGGCGTGCCCACGCCCGGTGCGGACGACGTGCACTTCCGCAAGGAGCTGTGAGCCGGCGTTACCGCGCGACGAGCTCGGGGCGCCAGGCGCCGAAGTCGGCGAGCGGCCGGGCCGCGACCCGCGCCGAGCCGGAGAAGCGGGCAAGCTTCCACGGGCCGTTCGCGGCGGTGTTCGACTTGTCGCCGAGCCACTCCGCACGGAGACGGAACGGGATGCCGACCAGGCGCCGGTCGTAGGGCAGCTTGACGCCCGCGACGCTCTTCTTGCTCAGCCTCGCGCACCGCACGACGGAGTCGTAGCCCCACACGCCGTTCACCTTGAACTGCAGGCGGAACCGCAGGCAGTCGCCGCGGTGGTTGGGCGCCACCGCGCTGGCCATGACGGCCGGGTGCTTCGGCCCGTAGACGGCGTACTTGCCGCTGCGGTGGAACTTCCCGAACATCTTCGAGGCCAGGCCGGCCGAGACGGTCACCGTGGTGCTGTCGCGCTTGTCCTGGAACTGGTCGCCGCCGTCGAAGACCACCGACAGCGCCGTACGACGGGCCAGGCGCGTGCTGAAGCGCAGCACGCCGTCGCTGTCGACCTGGTCGCGGGTGATCAGCACCCTCTTCTGGCCGTAGGGCGTGCCGAACACGGACAGCGTGCGCACGGGCGAGTCGTTGGACACGCGCGCCGTGACCACGAGCCTCTTGCCGTAGCCGGTGTGCTTCTTGTCGGTGCGGATCGACACCAGGGGCTGCACGGGTGCGGCCGGGGCCGTCGCCTGCCAGGCCACCGAGCCGTATGCCGCGGCCCTGGCGCCCTCGCAGTGGTGCTCGAAGGTCGCCGAGAAGGCGGTGAGGTTGCTGCCGGTGACGGCGATCTCGTTGATCGTGAACCTGCCGGTGGACGCGCTGCAGCCGCGGCCCTCGCCGTACAGGTCGAGGCTCGGCACCGTCACGTCCGCCAGGCTGGCGTCGTCGGTGTAGGTGCGGCCCGCCTCGAGGACGTCGCCGTCGGCGGGCGTCAGGAAGAGGTCCCACGGGGCACCGGGCACGTTGAGGTGCACGCCGGCCTCCGTGCCGGTCGCGGTGATGCCGTCGTCCGCGGCGTAGCGGCGGGTCTGCCCGCCGAGGATGTAGTCACCGTCTTCCCCGCGCATCGTCCACGAGGTGTTCACGACGACCCCGGTCGGGCCGGTGGACACCGACGCGTGCTCCGGCGCGGCCTCGGCAGCGGTGAGTGGGGCGAGCACCGCGGACGCGGTGGCGAGGGCGAGCAGGGTGGTGGGGATCAGGGTGCTGGGCTGGAGACGTCGCAACGTCGGGTCCTCCGGTCGTCAGGGCGAGGGGGACCGACGCTCGCGGCACCACGTCCCCCGTGCGAGCGCGCACAGTCAACCAGCAGTCGGCGACGCGCGTGACACTTCCGGCGCAACTCGCGGGAACCGTGATGAGGTCGTGTCCTGTCGGTGGCCTGGCCTAGGGTCACGTCACGTGAGTGACGCGATGATCTCGGCACGGGGGCTGCGCAAGTCCTTCGGCGACTTCGAGGCGGTCAAGGGCATCGACGTCGAGGTGCGCCGCGGCGAGGCGTTCGGCTTCCTCGGCCCCAACGGCGCGGGCAAGTCCTCGACGATGCGGATGATCGCCGCGGTGTCACCGGTCTCCGGCGGCGAGCTGCGGATCCTCGGGATGGATCCCGAGACCCACGGCCCCGCCATCCGCGGGCGGCTGGGCGTCTGCCCGCAGGAGGACCAGCTCGACAACGAGCTCAACGTCCGCGACAACCTCTACATCTACGGCCGCTACTTCGGGATCCCCAAGGCCGAGGTGAACAGCCGGGTCAACGAGCTGCTCGAGTTCGTCTCCCTGACCGAGAAGGCCAAGGCCAAGGTCGAGGACCTCTCCGGCGGCATGAAGCGCCGGCTGACCATCGCCCGCTCCCTGGTCAACCGCCCCGACCTCCTGCTGCTCGACGAGCCGACCACCGGCCTCGACCCGCAGGCGCGCCACGTGCTGTGGGACAAGCTGTTCCGGCTGAAGCAGTCCGGTGTGACGCTGGTGATCACCACCCACTACATGGACGAGGCCGAGCAGCTCTGCGACCGCCTCGTCGTCATGGACAAGGGCCTGATCGTCGCCGAGGGCTCCCCGCTGGCGCTGATCCGCGAGCACTCCACCCGCGAGGTCGCCGAGCTCCGGTTCGGCGTCGCCGCCGAGGGCGACAGCCACGAGGCGCTCGGCGAGAAGGTCGCCGACCTCGGCGAACGGGTCGAGGTGCTGCCCGACCGGCTGCTCGTCTACAGCGACGACGGCGAGGAGGTCGTGGCCAAGGTCCACGAGCGCGGTCTCGAGCCGAGCGTCGTGCTGGTGCGACGCTCCACGCTGGAAGACGTCTTCCTGCGCCTCACCGGCCGGACGCTGGTCGACTGATGGCCACCCTCGGCTCGACCCCCGACCGGCTCGAGGTCCAGCTGCGGGGCCTGCCCGTCGGCGAGGGCATCCGACGCCAGGTCGACTACTGGTGGACGGTCTACAAGCGCACCTGGCGCGGCTCGATCATCTCCTCGTTCGTCTCGCCGATCTTCTACGTCCTCGCCATGGGCGTGCTGCTCGGCGGGTTCGTGGAGGCCGACCCCGACCAGCTCGAGGGCGCCACTTCCTACCTCGCGTTCATCGTCCCCGGCCTGGTCGCGGCGCACGCCATGCAGACCGCCGTGGGCGAGACGACCTACCCGGTGATGGGGATGATCAAGTGGCAGCGGGTCTACGACTCGATGCTCGCGACCCCGCTGGCGGTGCGCGACGTCGTCGCCGCGCACCTGGTCTTCGTCGGGTTCCGGCTCGTCGCCACCTGCGCAGTGTTCCTCGCGATCCTGGCGCCGTTCGGGGTGTACGCCACCTGGTGGGGGCCGCTGCTGGCCTTCCCCGCCGTGGTGCTGACCGGCATGGCGTTCGCGGTGCTGGTCTACGGCTTCACCACCCGGCTCTACTCCGAGCAGGGCTTCGGGGTGCTGTTCCGGCTGGTCGTCTTCCCGCTGTTCCTCTTCTCCGGTGCGTTCTTCCCGGTCTCCAACCTCGGCCCGGTGGGTGAGCTGGTCGCCAAGGTCACGCCGCTGTGGAACGGCGTCAACCTCGCCCGCATGTTCTGCGTCGACAACGTCGACTGGACCGTCGCCGCCCTCAACACCGTCTACCTCGCCGTGATCGTGGTCGTCGGCTGGGCCTGGGCGGTCAGGGGCCTGCAGAAGCGGCTGGTGAGCTGATGGCCGACGTCCTGCAGCCGACCTACTCCCGCGTCCCGCCGCTCACGCCGTTCGGGGCCCTGCGGCTGCTGGTGCTGCGCAACTACATCGTCTACCGCTCGGCGTGGGCGCTGTTCATCACCGGCTTCCTCGAGCCGGTGTTCTACCTCTTCTCGATCGGCATCGGCGTGGGCCAGCTGATCCCGAGCTTCGAGGTCAACGGCGAGACCATCCCCTACGCCGAGTTCGTGGCGCCGGCGATGCTCGCCGCGTCGGCCTTCAACGGCGCGCTGATCGACAGCACCTACAACGTCTTCTTCAAGCTGAAGTACGAGAAGACCTACGACCAGATGCTGGCCACCCCGCTCACGCCCGGCGACATCGCGCGTGGCGAGATCACCTGGGGTCAGCTCCGCGGCGGCGCCTACTCCGCGGCCTTCCTGGTCGTGATGCTCTTCATGGGGCTGATCAGCTCGTGGTGGGCGCTGCTGGCGCTGCCGGCGGCGCTGCTGGTCGGCTTCGCGTCCAGCGCGGTGTGCATGGCGCTGACGACGTACATGAAGAGCTGGCAGGACTTCGACAAGATCACCCTCGTCCAGCTGCCGCTCTTCCTGTTCTCGGCGACGTTCTTCCCGGTCACGGCGTACGGCCCCGGGCTGCGCTGGGTGGTCGAGTGCACGCCGCTCTACCGCGGCGTGGTGCTGTGCCGCGAGCTGACCACGGGCGCGGTCGGCTGGGGCTCGCTGGTCTCGGTCGTCTACCTCGTCGCGCTGGGCCTGCTCGGCCTCGTGGTCGTGCGCCGGCGGCTGGCGACGCTGCTGCTCACGTGAGCCACACGCTGCGGTCCGACGCCAGCTCCTTCTGCCACCACCCCACGTCGACCCACCGGTCGAGCTTCCACCCCACCTCGCGCAGCACCCCGACCTCCCGGTAGCCGCACGCGCGGTGCAGCGCCTCGCTCGCCGGGTTGGGCTGTGCCACCACGGCGATGACGGTGTGCACCCCGTCGGCCAGCAGCCGGCCCAGCAGGTCGTCGTACAGCGCCCGGCCCAGGCCGCGCCCCCGCGCGCCGTCGGCGAGGTAGACCGACGTCTCCCTCGTGCGCCGGTAGGCCGGGCGGGGCCGGAAGGACGAGGAGTAGGCGAAGCCGACCACCGCGCCGGCGTCGTCGGCCACCAGCAGGTGGTCGCCGGGCTCCGTGCTGCCGACGCGCGGCGCCCACAGGTCCGGCCCCTGCGGCTCGAGGTCGAAGGTCGCCACGGTGGTGGTCGCCTGGTGGTCGTAGACCGCCGCGATCGCGCCCGGGTCGTCCACAGCGGCGGGTCGGATCAGCACGCCTTCATCGTGTCAGGTTGGATGGCGGCATGCCGATCGAGCCCGACACCAAGGACTGGACCTGGACCCTCGAGCGGGCGTGCCCGGAGTGCGGCTTCGACGCACCCGCGCTCGACCTCGCCAGGGTGCCGGACGCGCTGCGCGACAACGCCACGCTCTGGGAGGTCGTCCTCGGCACCGACGACGCCGCCGTGCGCCCCTCGCCGCACGTGTGGTCGCCGCTGGAGTACGCCTGCCACGTGCGCGACGTGAACCGGGTCTTCGCCGGGCGGGTCCGGCAGATGCTCGAGGACGACGGGCCGACCTTCGCGAACTGGGACCAGGACGAGACGGCCGAGACCGACGACTACGGCAGCCAGGACCCCGCGACCGTCGCCGCCGAGGTCGTGGCCGCGGCCGAGGAGGTCGCGCAGGTCTACGAGGGCGTGGGGGGCGATCAGTGGCAGCGCCGCGGCACCCGCAGCAACGGCGACGTGTTCACCGTCGACACCCTGGCCCGCTACCACCTCCACGACGTCGTGCACCACGCCCACGACGTCTCCCACGTCACCAAGCGCGTCACCGTGGCCTCCTACGACGCGTGGGCGCAGGAGTACGCCGCCGGCACCGCGGAGATGCCCGGGTCAGTCCGGGACGCCGTGGCGTCCTTCGCGGCGCGGCTGCCCGCCGGGGCGCGGGTGCTCGAGGTCGGCAGCGCCGCCGGGCGCGACGCGGAGGCGCTCGAGCAGGCCGGGCTGTCGGTGCGACGTACCGACATCACTCCGGCGTTCGTCGCCATGCTGCGCGCCGCGGGCCACGACGACGCCGCGGTCGTCGACCCGCTCACCGACGACCTCACCGACCCCACCCGCGACGCGCCGTACGACGGGGTGTGGGCCTCGGCCTCGCTGCTGCACGTGCGCCGCGAGGACCTCCCCGACGTGCTGGTGCGGCTCGCGGGTGCGGTGCGCCCCGGCGGCGTGCTGCGGCTCGCGGTCAAGGAGGGCGACGGCGCCCGCTTCTCGACCCACGGCCACGTCGGCGCGCCGCGGCACTTCACGTTCTGGCGCGAGGACGGCCTGCGGGCGGTGCTCGAGGAGGCGGGCTGGGAGGTCGCGGAGGTCGAGCACGCCTCGGGCGAGCGCGACGACTGGCTCGACGTGACCGCGCTGCGTCGCGAAGACCGGGGACGATGAGGCACACCGAGTTCTGGGACCGGATGGACACCGCGCTGGGCAGGGCCTACGCGCGCACCTTCGCCGAGCAGTTCGTGGTCGCCGACCTCGGCAGCCGCACGGTCCAGGAGGCGCTCGCGGCCGGCTACCCGCCGAAGGAGGTCTGGCGCGCGGTGCATGCAGTGCTCGAGCTGCCCGAGAACCAGCGGTGAGCCGGTGACCACCCCGGCCGGTGACGCCGACCTGGCGACGATCGGCCGGTGGCTCGCCCGCCGCGACCCGCTGGTGGGCCGCTACGACGTGCTGGTGCTGTGCGGGAGCGCGGTGCTGGACTGCCTCGACGTGGTGGCGCGTGCGGTCCACGACGGGCTCGCCGGCTCGGTGCTCGTCACCGGGGGCGTGGGCCACTCCACGCCCCACCTCGTCGAGGCGCTGCGCGCCCACCCGTCGTACGCCGACGCGGCGACGGCCGGCCGCCCGGAGGCGGCGGTCCTCGCCGAGCTGCTCGTCGGCCGCCTCGGCGTCCCGGCGGCCGCGGTGACCACCGAGGAGCGGTCGACGAACTGTGGCGAGAACGCCGCGTTCAGCCTGCAGGTGCTGGCGCGGCGCCCCGAGGTCCGTCGCGCGCTCCTGGTGCAGGACCCCACCATGCAGCGCCGCACCCACGCCTCCTTCGACCACCACCAGCGCGACGCGCCCCGGCCGGTCGAGGTGGCCAGCCACGCGCCGTTCGTGCCGGTCGTCGAGCACGACGGCGTCGGGCCGGGCGGGGGAGGGGCGCCGGCGTGGAGCCGTGAGAGGTTCGCCTCGCTGGCGGTGGGGGAGGTGCGCCGGCTGCGCGACGACGCGGACGGCTACGGCCCCCGCGGCGCGGGTTTCCTCGGCCACGTCGACGTGCCGTCGGACGTCCTCGCGGCCTACGCGCGGTTGCGTCGCGACACGCCGCGCCGGTGAGGGGTGATCGAACACCTGTTCGGCTACGTTGTGTCCACAGGTACGACGCGGGACACGCTCCTCCACAGGTCCGGGTGCTCCGGGCCCATGGTGTCGGCGGGTCGCCCTAGCGTCGCAGACGTACCTGGCTCACCACGACACCGAAGGGACACCACACATGGCTGGTGGAGACCGCGAGAAGGCCCTCGACGCCGCACTCGCCAACATCGAGCGGCAGTTCGGCAAGGGATCGGTCATGCGGCTCGGCGACGAGACGCGCGCACCGCTGGAGGTGATCCCCACCGGGTCGATCGCCCTCGACGTGGCCCTCGGCCTGGGCGGCCTGCCGCGCGGCCGGGTGGTCGAGATCTACGGCCCGGAGTCCTCCGGAAAGACGACGGTCGCCCTGCACGCCGTGGCGAGCGCCCAGGCCTCCGGCGGCATCGTCGCCTTCATCGACGCCGAGCACGCGCTCGACCCCGACTACGCCAAGGCCCTCGGCGTCGACACCGACGCCCTGCTGGTCAGCCAGCCCGACTCCGGTGAGCAGGCGCTCGAGATCGCCGACATGCTGGTCCGCTCGGGCGCGCTCAGCCTGATCGTCATCGACTCCGTGGCGGCCCTGGTGCCCCGCGCCGAGATCGAGGGCGAGATGGGCGACAGCCACGTCGGCCTCCAGGCCCGGCTGATGAGCCAGGCGCTGCGCAAGATGACCGGTGCGCTCAACAACTCCGGCACCACCGCGATCTTCATCAACCAGCTGCGCGAGAAGATCGGCGTGATGTTCGGCTCGCCCGAGACCACCACCGGTGGCCGGGCGCTGAAGTTCTACTCCTCGGTCCGGCTCGACGTGCGCCGCATCGAGACGCTCAAGGACGGCACCGACATGGTCGGCAACCGCACCCGCGTCAAGGTCGTGAAGAACAAGGTGGCCCCGCCGTTCAAGCAGGCCGAGTTCGACATCATGTACGGCAAGGGCATCTCCCGCGAGGGTGGGCTGATCGACGTCGGCGTCGAGGCGGGCCTCGTTCGCAAGGCCGGCGCCTGGTACACCTACGAGGGCGACCAGCTCGGCCAGGGCAAGGAGAACGCGCGCACCTTCCTGCGCGACAACCCCGACCTCGCCAACGAGCTGGAGAAGAAGATCCTCGAGAAGCTCGGCGTGGGCCCGACCGTCGACGCGGTGAGCGACCTCTCCGACGAGCCGATCGGTGTCGACGACTTCTGAGCGCGGTCCGGGTGGCTGGGCGGGCGACGTCGGTGACGGCGTCGCCGCCTGGCTGGGCTCGGCCCAGCCCCCCGACCAGCCCCCCGACCCGGTGGCGCAGGGTCCGGACGCCGACCCCGAGTCGGTCGCGCGCACGATCCTGCTCGACCAGCTGACCGGCCGGGCCCGCAGCCGCCGCGAGCTCGCCGACAAGCTGGCCCAGAAGCACGTGCCCGACGACGTCGCGACCCGGTTGCTCGACCGGTTCGAGGAGGTCGGCCTCGTCGACGACGGCGCCTTCGCCCGCACCTGGATCAGCCAGCGCGGCGCCGGCAGCCGCGGGCTGGCCCGCCGGGCCCTGGCCCAGGAGCTGCGGCGCAAGGGCGTCGACGACGAGACCGCCCGCGAGGCGCTCGACGAGATCGACCCCGACGACGAGGAGGCAGCGGCCCGCGCCCTGGTCCGCCGCAAGCTGCGCTCGATGCGCGGCCTCGACCCCCAGGTCGCCACCCGGCGCCTGGTCGGGATGCTCGCCCGCAAGGGGTACGCCGGGGGGTTGGCGTACGCCGTCGTCCGCGACGAGCTCGCGCTCGACGACGACCCCGTCGTCGGCGACTTCGACGATTCCTGACCCGCGCGGCCGGCTGACCTGCCATGCTGCCGCCGCCGCATTCCGCGCTCGGGGGCGGTCGGGGGGAGCCGGCGGGGCGGGGCCCACCTGTCGTGGCACGCCTCGGGGAGCTCTCGTGTCCAACGACTCCAACCTCGGCGACTCCGCCCGGCCGGGCCCGGACGCCGCGGCCACCATTGCCGCTCCGGCCGCTCCGGCCGCACCGCCGGAGCGGGTCGCGCTCGGGCTGCTGGCCTCGCTGCTCGCCGTCGTCGGCGGCGTCGTGCTGACGGTCGTGATCTGGCGCGCCGGCTACATCGCCTCGATCACCAGCTTCGTGATCGCGACCGGCGCGGTGTACCTCTACACCGCGGCGGCCGGGTCGCCGCCGCGCAAGGGCCTGGTGCCGGTCGTCCTCGTCATCGCGCTCGGCGTCGTGGCGTCGTTCTTCGCGATCGTCGTCAGCGACCTGCTCGACGCCTACGACCTCTACGCGACCGACGCGCAGGCGCTGGGCATCGACAAGCGGCAGTTCGTGATGGACAACGTGTTCGACACCGAGCTGCTGGCCGAGTACGGCAAGGACCTGGGGATGTTCGTCCTGTTCGCGGTGCTCGGGATCTTCAGCACCCTGCGCCGTCTCTGGGCAGGTCGCTAGCCTGCCCCCGTGCGCGGAGGCGAGGTGGACCTCACGGTCGTGCTGCGGCCGATGACGCGCGGCGACCTGCCCGACGTCGCCCGCTGGCGGGCCGCACCGCACGTGCGGAAGTGGTTCGGGGCGGACGGCGAGAGCGACCTCGCCGCCGTCACCGCCCACTACGGTCCGCGGATCGACGGCACCAGCCCGACCCGGATGTGGGTGGTCGAGGCGAACGGCCGTTCGGTCGGCTGGGTGCAGGACTACCGGCTGCGCGACTACCCGGAGTACGCCGTCCTCACGCCCGACCCGGAGGCGGTGGGAGTCGACTACGCGATCGGGGAGCGCGCCTTCACCGGGCGAGGCGTCGGGACCGCGATGCTGCGGGCCTGGCTGCGCTCGGCGGGGGAGCGCTACCCCGACGTGGCGTCCTACTGGTCGGCCCCCGACCACCGCAACGTCGCCTCGTTGCGGGTCCTGGAGAAGGTCGGCTTCGAGCAGGGTGCGTGGTTCGACGAGCCGCAGCGCGACGGGAGCGTGGCCACCGTGGTCGGGTGCACCTTCCGCGTCACCCGCCATGCACCATGATGGGCGCATGCTCGAGGCTCTCCTGCGGCTCCCGCCCGGTCCCGTCGACCTGACCGCGCTCGACCCGGCGGCGACGCCGGGCCTCGACGGCGGCGGCAAGACCGAGGGGAAGGCGGCGCTGGCCGCGCTCGGCGACCCGCTCGCCGACCTGCAGGAGCGGCTCTTCGCCGAGGGGCGCGCCGACGTGGGTCACGGCCGGGCGGTCCTGCTGGTGCTCCAGGGCATGGACACCTCCGGCAAGGGCGGCGTCCTGCGCCACACCGTCGGGCTCGTCGACCCGCAGGGCGTGCGGATCACGTCGTTCAAGGCGCCGACCGACGAGGAGCGCGAGCACGACTTCCTGTGGCGCGTCCGACGCGCGCTGCCCGAGCAGGGCTACCTCGGCGTCTTCGACCGCTCGCACTACGAGGACGTGCTGATCGCCCGGGTCCGCGCCCTCGCGCCGGTCGAGGAGATCGAGCAGCGGTACGACGAGATCAACGCCTTCGAGGCCGAGGTGCTCGGGGCCGGGACCACGATCGTCAAGTGCATGCTGCACATCTCGGCCGACGCGCAGCGCGAGCGGCTCCAGGCCCGGCTCGACAAGCCGGAGAAGCACTGGAAGTTCAACCCCGGCGACATCGACGAGCGGGCCCGGTGGTCGGAGTACCGGCAGGCCTACGAGATCGCCCTGGAGCGCACCAACACCGAGGTGGCGCCCTGGCACGTCATCCCGAGCGACCGCAAGTGGTACCGCAACCTCGCGGTCGGCACGATCCTGCACGACACGCTCGCCCGGATGGCGCCGCAGTGGCCGCTCGCCGACTTCGACGTCGAGGAGCAGAAGCGCCGCCTGCGCGAGGAGGTGCCCGTCCGGTGACGCTGCCGGTGGTCGGGGTGACGCGCTACGTCACCCCGCTCCGGGAGGGCGGGAGCCTGCCGGGGATCGTCGAGGCCGAGGACCTCGGCACCTACGTCTGCAAGTTCCGCGGGGCCGGCCAGGGCGTGCGCGTGCTCGTCGCGGAGGTCGTGGTCGCCGAGATCGCCCGCCACCTCGGGCTCGCCACGCCGCGCCAGGTGGTGCTCGACCTCGACCCCGACCTGGCGCGCTACGAGGCCGACGAGGAGGTCCAGGACCTGCTCAACGCCAGCCCCGGGCCCAACCTCGGCATCGACTTCCTGCCGGGCTCCTTCGGCTTCGACGGCGACCTGCCGGTGCCCGACGAGGTCGCGGCCACGGTGCTGTGGCTCGACGCCTTCTGCGCCAACGTCGACCGCAGCTGGCGCAACCCCAACCTCCTGTGGTGGCACGGCGACCTCTGGGTGATCGACCACGGCGCCAGCCTCTACTTCCACCACGCCTGGGCCGGCGGCGTGACCGACCCCGACCGCTTCGCCCGGCAGCCCTGGGACCCGAGCGACCACGTCCTCCGGCGCTGGCTGCCCGCCCTGCCCGACGTCGACGAGACGCTGGGCGCGCGGCTGGGGGAGGACGTCTTCCGCGACGTGCTGGCTGCCGTCCCCGACGCCTGGCTCGACGTCGCCGGCACGCCGGGGGTCGAGGGCCCCGACGACCTCCGCGCGGCGTACGTCGCCTTCCTGACCGCCCGCCTCGCCACCCGCCAGTGGCTGCCCGCGGGGGTGGATGCGTGACCCGCCGCTCCTACCAGTACGTCGTGCTGCGCTGCGTGCCCCGCGTCGACCGCGAGGAGTTCCTCAACGTCGGGGTGCTCGTCTACTGCGAGGCCGACGGCTACCTCGAGGCCGCGTGGCAGGTCGACCGCGAGCGGCTGCTCTCGCTCGACCCCCGGGTCGACGTCGACCAGCTCTGCGAGGCGCTCTCGTTCGTCGACGGCGTCTGCGCGGGCGACGAGCGCGGGGGAGAGGCCTCCCGGGCGCCGCTGGGCACCCGGTTCGGCTTCCTCAAGGCCCCGCGCAGCACGGTCCTCCAGCCCGGCCCCGTCCACGGCGGCGTCACCACCGACCCCGCCCGCGAGCTCGAACGCCTCCTGGAGCGCTTCGTCGGCTGAGACACCACGCTGACCCGCCGTTAGTTAACGGCGGGTCAGCGTGGGTTGTCGGGGTGGCCTGTGGAAATCCGGGTCAGACGGGGACGAGCTCGACCGCGCCGACGGCGTAGCGGGCGAGGATGGTCCGGGCCAGCGTGGGGTGCGCGCCGAGCGGTGCCGAGACCGCGACGGCCCCGGCCTCGACGGCGAGCTCGGCGGCCCGGTCGTGCAGGAAGCCCGGCGCGAGGAACAGCGAGGCGACCGCGATGTGGCGTCGGCCCTCGGCCCGGAAGGCCCGCACCGCCTCGCCGGCGGCCGGCGGGGCGGTCGAGGCGAACGCCGCGGAGACGGGCAGCTTGTGCCGCGTGCCCCAGACCCGGGCCAGGCGGGCGACCGCCTGGTTGGCGAGCGGGTCGGACGAGCCGGCGGCGGCCAGCACCAGCGCGTCGAGCTCGCGGCAGCGCGACGCCTTGAGCGCCTCGCGCATCCGCTCGTCGAGCACCTCGAGGAAGGCCGGCTCGAGACCGAGCACCGAGGTGCAGCGGATCTGGAGACCCTCGTGCTTGGCCATCGCCTCGGCGATCGCGCCCGGGACGTCGACCTTGGCGTGGTAGGCCTCGGAGAGGAGCAGCGGGACGACGACGATCTCGTCGTACCCGGCGCGGACGAGCTTGCCGACGACCGTCGCGAACGACGGCTTCGACAGCTCGAGGAACGCCTGCTCGATGCGCAGGTCGGGGCGGAGGTTCCGCACCTCGTCGACGAGCGCAGTGATCGTCTCGGCGTGGCGGGGGTCGCGGCTCCCGTGAGCCAGGGCCACCAGGGCAGGAGCAGCCATCAGGCCGTGCCTCCTTCGTGCTCGGTGCGCATGCGGTCGGTCGTCATGGCACTCAATGGATCCCGCACTCGGTCTTCGAGGTCCCCGCCCACCGGCCGCTGCGCGGGTCGTCGCCGGGGGCGACGCGCCGGGTGCAGGGCCAGCAGCCGATCGACGGGTAGCCGTCGTGGACCAGCGGGTTGACGAGGACTCCGTTGTCCGCGATGTAGCGCTGGACCTGGTCGTCGGTCCAGCGAGCCAGGGGTGACACCTTGACCTTGCCCTTGCGGGCGTCCCAGCCGATCACCGGCGCGATGACCCGGTTGTGGGTCTCCGCCCGGCGCAGCCCGGTCGCCCACGCGTCGTACTCCCTGAGAGCGTCGGCCAGCGGCTGGACCTTGCGCAGCGCGCAGCACAGGTCGGGGTCGGTCTTGTAGAGGTCAGGTCCGTACGCCGCGTCCTGCTCGGCGACGGTCTGCTCCGGCGTGATCGTCCGCAGCGTCACCGGCAGCGTGGCCTCGACGGCGTCACGGGTGCCGATGGTCTCGATGAAGTGGTAGCCGGTGTCGAGGAAGACGACGTCGACCCCGGGGGCCACCTGGCCGGCGAGGTGCGCCAGCACGGCGTCGCCCATCGAGGACGTGACGCAGAAGCGCTCGCCGAACGTCGCGACGGCCCACTCGATGATGTGCTCGGCCGGCGCGAGCTCGAGCTCGGCGCCCGCGTGGGACACCAGCTCGCGCAGCTCCTCGCTGGTGCGGCCGTCGGTGTGGGTGCCGCGGAAGTCGCGGGCCAGCCGCGTGGTCGCCGTGGTCACGACCCCGCCCCCGTCGGTCGGACCAGCCCGAGCAGCTTGAGCGAGAAGGCGCGCAGGCAGGAGCGGCACTCCCACCCGCCGTGGGTGGCGTCGCGGGGCCAGAGGTCGCCCTCGCCGCAGTAGGGGCAGTGGAAGGGCACGCTGCGCTCGCTCATGCCACGTGCTCCCGTCGCTCGAGCCCGACAGGACTCTCACCCCGCAGGAGCTCCTCGTCGGCGCGCGCCACCCAGTCGGCGAACGACTCGTCGTCGTCGCGGTCGGCCAGGAAGTTCGTGACGACCGCGGTCACGTAGTCGTCGAGCCCCGCGCTGGTGACCTTGTGGGCGCGCAGCTTGCGGCCGAAGTTGGCACCGAGCCCGGTCGCCCCGCCGAGGTGCACCTGGAAGCCCTCGACCTGCTCCCCGTCGACGGTCACCAGCTGGCCCTTGAGCCCGATGTCCGCGACCTGGGTCCGGGCGCAGGCGTTGGGGCAGCCGTTGACGTTGACGGTGATCGGCACCTCGAGGCCGGGGAAGCGGCGCTCGAGCTCGGCCACGAGGTCGCGGGCGCGGTTCTTCGTGTCGACGATGGCCAGCTTGCAGAACTCGATGCCGGTGCAGGCCATGGTGTTGCGCCGCCAGGCCGAGGGGCGGCCGGACAGCCCGATCAGGTCGAGGTCGTCGAGGAGGGCGTCGACCGCGGTCGGCTCGACGCCGATCAGCACGATCTTCTGGTACGGCGTGAGCCTCGCGCCGTCGACGCCGTGGCGCTCCATCACCTCGGCCAGCCGCACCAGCAGCGTCCCGGATACGCGGCCGGCGGTGGGCGCGATGCCGACGTACTTGCGACCGTCCTTCTGGTCGTGCACGCCGATGTGGTCGCGGTGCCCCACCGGCGACGCGGGGGAGGGGCAGGAGACCAGCTGCCGCCCGAGGTACTCGTTCTCGAGCACCTCGCGGAACTTCTCGATGCCCCAGTCGGCCACGAGGAACTTCAGTCGGGCCCGCGACCGCAACCGGCGGTAGCCGTAGTCGCGGAAGACCGAGGCCACGCCCTCCCAGGCGTCGGCGACCTCGTCGACCGGGATCCACACGCCCATGCGCTGGGCGAGCATCGGGTTCGTCGAGAGCCCACCCCCGACCCACAGGTCGAAGCCGGGACCGAGCTCGGGGTGCACGGTGCCGACGAAGGCGATGTCGTTGACCTCAGGCGCCACGTCGTGCGAGGGGTGGCCGGTGAGGGCGGTCTTGAACTTGCGCGGGAAGTTGGCGAAGTCGGGGTGACCGATGAAGCGGCGGTGGATCTCCTCGAGCGCCCTGGTGCCGTCGATGATCTCGTCGGCGGCGACGCCGGCCACGGGCGAGCCGAGGAAGGGCCGCGGCGAGTCGCCGCAGGCCTCCAGGCTGGAGAGCCCGTTGTCGTCGAGCCGCTCCCAGATCGCGGGCACGTCCTCGATCCGAATCCAGTGGTACTGGATGTTCTCGCGGTCGGTGACGTCCGCGGTGTCGCGGGCGAAGTCGGTGCCGATGGTGCCGAGCGCGCGCACGGTCGCGGGGCTCAGCAGCCGGCCGTCGGTGCGGACCCGCAGCATGAAGTAGCGGTCGTCGAGCTCCTCCTCCTCGAGCACCGCGGTCTTGCCGCCGTCGATGCCGGGGCGGCGCTGCGTGTAGAGCCCCATCCAGCGGAAGCGGCCGCGCAGGTCGGCGGGGTCGATCGAGTCGAAGCCGCGCCGCGAGTAGACGTGCAGGATCCGGTCGCGGACGTTGAGGGGTGAGTCGTCCTTCTTGGACTGCTCGTTCTTGTTCAGCGGCTCGGTGTAGCCGAGGGCCCACTGGCCCTCACCGCGCTTGGGGCGCGGGATCTCGGTCCGGGCGGCGGGACGGGCCGAGTAGCGGAGGTCCGACTGGTGCGACATGAGGAGGGGTGGTCCTTCGGCTGAGGTGGCCGCGCGCATCGTCGAGCGCGGAGGGAGGGCGGCGGTTCAGCGAGGCCAACAGATCATGCTGCGGGTGCGCCCGAGGTCCACGTGGCGTCGTACCACGAGGTGGGCGGTCGTCGCAGCGCTGATCATGTCAAGGAGTCTCAGGGGGCGGACACGTCTCCCACAAGACGAAATCCCGTGATGTGAGACGGAGCGCCAGAATGTGAGACATGTCTGGAGCGGTGCACGCCTGAGACCGGCCCGGGTGCGGCGCAGGTCACACCTCCCACGCCCTAGTCTGTGCGCCATGACCGACGCCCTCATCAGCAGCGCCTACCGCCAGGTCCTCGAGGCCATCGCCACGGTCGAGCCGCGGATCGCCGAGGCGACCCGCCAGGAGCTCGCCGACCAGCGCGCGTCGCTGAAGCTGATCGCCAGCGAGAACTACGCCTCCCCGGCGGTGCTGCTCACCATGGGGACCTGGTTCAGCGACAAGTACGCCGAGGGCACGGTCGGTCACCGCTTCTACGCCGGCTGCCAGAACGTCGACACGGTCGAGGCGCTCGCGGCCGAGCACGCGCGCGAGCTGTTCGGCGCCGAGTACGCCTACGTGCAGCCGCACTCCGGCATCGACGCCAACCTCGTCGCCTACTGGTCGATCCTCGCGCACCGGGTCGAGGCCCCGGGGCTCGAGAAGCTGGGCGCCAAGAACGTCAACGAGCTCTCGGAGGCCGACTGGGAGTCGCTGCGCGGCCAGCTCGGCAACCAGCGCCTGCTCGGCATGTCGCTGGACGCCGGCGGTCACCTCACGCACGGCTTCCGGCCCAACATCAGCGGCAAGATGTTCTACCAGCACCAGTACGGCACCGACCCCGAGACGGGGCTGCTCGACTACGACTCCGTGGCGGCGAAGGCGCGCGAGTTCAAGCCGCTGATCATCGTCGCCGGCTACTCGGCGTACCCGCGGCGGGTGAACTTCGCGAAGATGCGCGAGATCGCCGACGAGGTGGGCGCGACGCTGATGGTCGACATGGCCCACTTCGCCGGGCTGGTGGCCGGCAAGGTCTTCACCGGCGACGAGGACCCCGTCCCGCACGCCCAGGTGGTCACCACGACGACCCACAAGTCGTTGCGCGGGCCGCGCGGCGGGATGGTGCTGGCGACCGAGGAGTTCGCGCCGGAAGTCGACCGCGGCTGCCCGATGGTCCTCGGCGGGCCGCTCTCCCACATGATGGCGGCCAAGGCCGTCGCCCTCGCCGAGGCGCGGCAGGACTCCTTCCGCACCTACGCCCAGCGGGTCGCCGACAACGCCAAGTCGCTGGCCGACGGGTTCCTCAAGCGCGGCGCCCGGCTGGTGACCGGCGGCACCGACAACCACCTGGTGCTGGTCGACGTCTCGACGTTCGGCCTGACCGGCCGGCAGGCCGAGTCGGCGCTGCTGGACGCCGGCGTGGTCACCAACCGCAACTCGGTCCCGGCGGACCCGAACGGCGCCTGGTACACCTCGGGGGTCCGGCTCGGCACCCCGGCGCTCACCACGCGCGGCTTCGGCCACGACGAGTTCGACCGGGTCGCCGAGCTGATCGTCGACGTGCTGTCGAACACCGAGCCGGGCACCACCAAGGCCGGCACGCCGTCGAAGGCGTCGTACGTGCTCGGCGACGGGGTCGCTGCGAAGACCAAGGACGCCTCGGCCGAGATGCTCGACAAGCACCCCCTCTACCCGGGCCTCGACCTGGACTAGGAGACGGCTAGGGGTCCGTGGCCTCGAGCAGGTCGAGGCTGAACGCCACCAGCTCCGCCCGGTCGGCGGCGTGGTCGTCGTCGAGTGCCGTCGAGAGGCCCACGAAGAGGAACAGCTGGAGGGCGTGGGCGCGACGGACGTCCGCGACCGAGAGCGTCAGACCCTCCTGCGCGAGCCCGGCGGTGTACGCCGCGACGCAGGCCTCGTCGACCACCGGGAGAGGGTCGGTGTGGCGGCGCCCGAGCTGCCACTCGCCGGCCACCAGCTGACCGAGGTCGAAGGCCAGCGGGTTGGGGAGCCAGAAGCCGTAGTCGATCAGCACGAACGAGCCCGGGTCACCCCCGGCCAGCAGGTTGTTGGGACAGGCGTCCCCGTGCGAGGTCAGGCGTGGGAGCGAGACGAGCTCCTCGGTGACGGTCGGGACCCGCTCGGCGGCGGCGAGCAGCCGCGCGTGCAGGTCGGGGGGAAGTCCGGTGAGGGACGGCAGGCGGGGCAGGACGTCGACCGCGACCCGGCCGTGCACGTACTGCCAGATCGACCAGGTGAACGCCCCGACGTCGGCGAGCGGGCGGACCCGCTCGCTCGCCGCCAGGCGGCCGAGCAGCCGGGCGGCCCGCGTGTAGCGGTCGAGGTCCCAGGCCACAGCGGGGTGGCGGACGTCCTCGAGCCAGAGCGACGATGACAGGGCGTCGAGGTCGAAGACGCCCAGGGCCCGGGGCATGCGCAGGCCGTCGGGGAGCCGGTCCCCGAGGTCGGAGCGGTAGACGAGCGGCTCGGTGCGCCAGGGGACGCTCGACGCCGCCACCTCGCGGAAGTCCTCGGGCACGGACCTGAACTCCGGGGAGCGGCTCCAGCACTGCACGTGCTTGACGAACATCCGGAAGGACTGGTCGCCGCCCGGCGTGCGGGCCGTGCCCGACACCCACGACCGGCTGGCCGTCGTGATCGCCGGCAGGTCGTAGTCGACCGGCACGGCGTGGCTCTCGAGCACCTCGACGCCGGCGGCGTCGTGGCCGAGCAGGTCGGCGACCATGCCCGTGAGGACGTCGTCGGCGACGTCTGCCGGGCCCAGTGCAGAGCGGTCGTGCATGGTCCCTCCGGCGTGGAAGAGTGCTGTGACCAGTCCCCCACGGTGCGGTCACCCGGTGGCCGGCGTCAACCGGACTCGACGCGGGCGCCGTGACCCGGGACCACCCGTCCGGGCTCCCCGACTGACCCGTCCGGGCCACGCCGTCCGGGCCATGTCGCGATCTCGCTCTGCCGCCTAGGCTGCCGAGGTCACGGAGTGGGCGAGAGCCGACGGGTGGGGAGCTGTCCAGCGAGGCAGACCGGGTCGGCAGGTGCCGGCGAACCTGCTCCGGGCGGCGGGGAGCCGGACCGGCCGGGGGGCGGTCGGCCGGGCTCCCCGGCGCCGACCACCGCCGCGCCCCCTCCCATCCCGTCGTCTTGCGTCCGTGAGCTCGACCAGGACGAGGAGACAGCGCCCGTGGAGGCCCCGGCCACGGTGACGCAGGCCCGGCGGTGTCGCGCCGCTAGGGCGCCGGGGTCGTCCGCTCCACGACCGCCCGCAGGTCACCGGCCGCCAGCGCGCCGTAGGTGCCGTCGTACGACGGGCCGAGGCGCGAGCCGCAGAACGCGTCGGCGACCGCGGCGGGGGCGAAGCGCACCAGCAGCGACCCCTGCAGGCAGGCGGCCATCCGGCCCGCGAGCCGGCGGGCGCCGGCCTCGAGCGCGACGGGGTCGGCGAGGTCGCCGAGCAGGGCGAGGGTGTCGTCGATCGCCCGGTCCAGGCGGACGTCGCCCCCGCGCGCCCGGCCGACCTCGGTGATCCAGGCGGCGAGCGCCTCCGGCTCGCGCGAGAGCGCGCGCAGCACGTCGAGGGCGTTGACGTTGCCCGAGCCCTCCCACACCGAGTTGAGCGGCGCCTCGCGGTAGAGCAGCGGAAGGCCGGAGTCCTCCACGTAGCCGTTGCCGCCGAGGCACTCCAGCGCCTCGGCGACCATGCCCGGGGTGCGCTTGCAGACCCAGAACTTGGCCAGGGGGAGGGCGATCCGGCGCAGCGCCACCTCGTGGGGGTCGTGGGGCGCGTCGACCGCCGCGGCCAGCCGGATCGCCACGGCGGTGGCGGCCTCGGACTCCACCGCGAGGTCGGCGACGACGTTCTGCATCAGGGGCTTGTCGGCGAGCAGCGAGCCGAAGGCCGAGCGGTGCGCCACGTGCCACGACGCCTCGGCGACCGCGCGCCGCATCAGGCCCGCCGAGCCCAGCACGCAGTCGAGCCGCGTGGCGGCCACCATCTCGATGATCGTGCGCACGCCGCGGCCCTCGTCGCCGAGCCGGCGGGCGACCGTGCCGTCGAGCTCGAGCTCGGAGGAGGCGTTGGACCGGTTGCCGAGCTTGTCCTTGAGGCGGACCACGTCGAGCTGGTTGCGGGTGCCGTCGGGCAGCACGCGCTGAACGACGAAGCAGGTGAGGCCGGCGTCGGCCTGGGCGAGCACGAGGAAGACGTCGTTCATCGGGGCGGAGGTGAACCACTTGTGCCCGTGCAGCGTGTAGGTGCCGTCGGGCTGTGCCACCGCCCGCGTGACGTTGGCCCGCACGTCGGACCCGCCCTGCTTCTCGGTCATCCCCATCCCTGCCAGGGCACCGCGCTTGGTCGCCGGCGGGCGCAGCCCGGGGTCGTAGGTGGTGGACGCCAGCAACGGTGTCCACTCCTTGGCCAGGGCGTCGTCGGCGCGCAGCGCGGGCACCGCGGCGTACGTCATCGAGACCGGGCAGCCGTGACCGGGCTCGGTGTGCGACCAGGCCAGGAAGCCCGCGGCCCGGCGCACGTGGGCGTGCGGCGCGCCGGCCTCCTGCTGCTCCCACGGCGTGGCGGCCAGCCCGTGGCCGACCGCACGCTCCATCAGCCAGTGCCACGAGGGGTGGAAGACCACCTCGTCGACCCGGTTCCCGTAGCGGTCGTACGGCGTCAGCCGCGGCGGGTTCTGGTTGGCCAGCAGCCCGTGCTCGCGGGCCTCGGCGGAGCCGGCCTCGCGCCCGAGGTCCGCGAGGTCGGCGACGACCTCGGCGGACGCGTGCCGGGTCACCGCCTCGACCAGGGCGAGGTCGGTGGCGACGACGTCGTGACCGACCAGCGGGGGCGCCTGGTTCGTGGCCGCGCGGGCGTCCCGGATATCGGTGACCATGTCGTTACGGTAGTTCCATGCCGGCGTCCGACACCCCACCGTCCGCGACGGTGGGCGTGGTCGCGACCTGGTTCGCGACCGTGCGCGAGGTGGTCTGGCGCCTGGTCGTGACCACCGTCGGCTCGTGCCTGCGCCACCGGGTCACCGGCCTGGCCGCGGAGGCCGCGTTCTTCGCCGTGGTCTCGGTGCCGCCACTGATCTTCGCGCTCGCCGGAGGCGTCGGCTACGTCAGCGAGCGCTTCACCCCGGCGCAGGTCGCCGACACCCAGCAGGCCGTCATCGACCTGTCGTCGCGGTTCCTGACGCAGAGCGCGGTGGACCGCATCATCACCCCGACGGTCGACGACGTCCTCAGCGGGCCCCGGCTCGACGTGATCTCGCTCGGCTTCGTGCTGGCGCTGTGGTCGGGGTCGCGGGCCCTCAACGTCTTCGTCGACACGATCACCGTGATGCACGGGCTCGGCGGGCACCGCGGCATCGTCCGCACGCGCGCGCTGTCGTTCCTGCTCTACGTGCTGGCGATGGTCACCGGCGTCGTCACGCTCCCGCTGGTCGTCGCCGGCCCCACGCTGGTCCGCAGCGCGCTGCCCGACCGGCTCGACGTGGTGATGGGCTTCTACTGGCCGATGGTGGTGCTGCTCTGCATCTGCTTCCTGGCCACGCTCTACCACGTGTCGGTGCCGGTGCGGACCAACTGGAGCTTCAACCTGCCCGGCGCCGCGTTCGCCCTGGTCTGCTGGATCTTCGGCTCCTACCTGCTGCGGTGGGTGCTGACCGTGACCGCCGCCGACTCCCGCTCGATCTACGGCCCGCTCGCCGCACCGATCGCGGTGCTGCTCTGGCTCTACCTCGTCGCGATCGCGGTGCTGATCGGCGCGGCGGTCAACGCCGCCTTCGACACGGTCTTCCCCCAGAAGTCGACGACGCGGGCCCGGCTCGAGCTGGTCCAGCGACTCCGGCAACGCCTGTCCACCCGTAGCGATCCGGTCGAGTAGGTTGCGGTTCGTGGCGGACGACGTGAGGGACACCACCGGTCGGGTGGCGCTGCCGGACAAGGTCCGTTCCCCGTGGTGGCAGCTCGGCCGCCGGATGCTGCTGGCGGTGCTGATCCTGGTCGGCACCGTGATGCTGGTCTACCTCGACCGCGACGCCTACCGCGACAACAACGACCCGACCGGCCAGGTCGACATGATCGACTCGATCTACTACACGACCGTCACCCTCAGCACGACCGGGTACGGCGACATCGCGCCCGACGAGGCGCACTCACGCATGATCAACGCGTTCGTGGTCACGCCGTTGCGCATCGCCTTCCTGGTGCTGCTGATCGGCACCACCCTCGAGGTCCTGGCCAGCCAGGGCCGCGAGATGTTCCGCGTCGCCCGGTGGAGGAGACAGATGAACCAGCACGTCGTCGTCGTCGGCTACGGCACCAAGGGGCGCAGCGCCGTTGAGACGCTCGTCAACAACGGCTTCGACCGCGACACGATCGTGGTGGTCGACACCGGTGGCCAGGCGCTCCAGGACGCGCACAGCGACGGCCTCGCCGTGGTGACCGGCGACGCCACCCGCCGCGACGTGCTGCTCCGCGCCGGCGTCGCCCGGGCCGACCACGTGATCATCACGACCGACCGCGACGACTCCAACGTGCTGGCGACGCTGACGGTGCGTCAGATCAACCCCGACGCCTTCATCGTCTCGGCGGTGCGCGAGGGGGAGAACGTGCCGCTGATGAAGCAGTCCGGGGCCAACTCCGTGATCACCTCCTCCGACGCTGTCGGGCGCCTGCTCGGCCTGTCGTCGCTCTCGCCCACGCTGGGCTCGGTGATGGAGGACCTGCTGACCTACGGCGAGGGGCTCGAGGTCGCCGAGCGCGACCTGCTCGTCAACGAGGTGGGCCAGCCCCCGCAGTCGCTGCCCGACCAGGTGATCGCGGTGGTGCGCGACGAGAAGGTGTACCGCTACTTCGACCCCGTGGTCACCCAGCTGGCCCGCGGCGACCGGCTGGTCGTCGTACGCCCGGCGAAGGAGCTGCCCTGGGCGCCCCGCCCGGGCACCCACGACGAGGAGCTCGCCACCGACGAGGCGTGAGCCGGGTTCCCAAACCTCGCACCGCCACGTCAGCATGAACCCATGAGCCCGTCGGTCGAGCTGGACCGCACGCTGCCGCCCTCGCCGACCAGCGCCGGTGAGGCCCGGCGGCTGCTGCGCGAGGTGCTCAGCGAGACGGGCGCCGGCGACTGGGTCGACAACGCGCAGGTGGCGATCAGCGAGCTCGTCACCAACGCGCTGGTGCACGCCGGGACGCCCATCCGCCTGCACGTGCACGCCGAGCGCGGCGGGCTGCGGGTCGAGGTGGCTGATGGCAACCCCCACCTGCCACGGCAGCGCGACTACGCCGCGACGTCCCCCACCGGCCGCGGGCTCCACCTGGTGGACGAGCTGGTCGACAGCTGGGGCGCCTTCCCCGACTCGGACGGCAAGGTCGTGTGGTTCGAGATCCGCGAGGGGGAGCGCAGCACCCGGCGGGCGCCGTTGCTGCCGATCCCGGTCGACGCGGAGCCGCCCGTGCTGGTCTCGGTGCAGGTCGACCTCCTCGAGGTGCCGTTGCTCATGCACCTGGCCTGGCAGGAGCACGCCGCGGCCCTCCTGCGTGAGTACCTCCTCGCCACCATGGAGGACGACGCCACGGTGATCGAGCAGCACGCCGGGGCCAGCGAGGCGCTCAGCATCCTCCACGAGCAGGTGCCCGAGCCCGAGCTGGCGCTCGAGCCCGGCCGGGTCATGGACGACGCGGCCGGCACCGGCCTGGTGGCACCCCGCTGCGCCGTCCGCATCCCGGCCGACTCGCTCGGCAGCTTCGCGACGCTCGACGCCCTGCTCGACGCCGCCGTCGAGATGGCGGAGTCCGGCAGCCTGCTCTCCCCGCCGGTGCAGCCGGAGATGCGCGAGCTGCGGCGCTGGATCTGCCGCGAGGTGCGCGAGCAGGGCCGGGGCGCCGCGCCGCGGCCGTGGTGGCCGGTCACCGCCGACGAGCCGCCTCCGGACGGGCTCGAGGAGCTGGTGTGGGACCCCGCGCCGGTCACCGGCTCGACCCGGGCCCTCGTGGCGGTCGACGACGCCAACCGGGTGGTGGCGATCAGTGCCGGCGCGCTGGACCTGCTCGGGTACGACGTCGCCGGCGACCTGGTCGGCCGACGGTTGCTGCACATCGTCCCCGAGCGGTACCACCAGGCGCACGTCGCCGGCTTCACGCTGCACCTCACCAACGGCCGGTCGCCCCTGATCGGCAACCGGGTCACGGTCCCCGTGCGGTGCCGGAGCGGCGAGGAACGCCTTGTCGGCATGGTCGTCACCGTCGAGGGGCTGCCGCGCGGGCGGAGGGTGTTCACCGCCGAGCTGCTCGACGAGGCCGGATGACAGCAGGAGGCGCGCCGGCGGGCGTGGCCTGAGAGGATGCCGGAGGAGGTCCCGTCCAGGGGCGCCGTCAGGGGGATCGGGGGGATGCAGGTGCTCGGGCACGCCGGGGTGCGCACGCTGCTGTGGGCGACGGCGTTCACGCTCGCCGGCCTACTCGGACGCGCGACGATCATCGAGGGCGCCACCCTGAGCCTGGTGTGGCCGGCCGCCGGCGTCGCGGTGCTGTGGCTGCTCTTCCAGCAGGCCGCACCGCGCTCCTGGGACACCGTGGCCCTGGCACTCGCCACGGTGGTCGTGAACGCCGTCACCGGAGCGTCCGCCGAGCTCGTCGCGACCCTGGTCGTCGCGAACCTGGTGCAGGCGCTGATCATCGTCGGGCTCCTGCGCCGCTGGGTCGGTCACCTCGACGGGTGCGGCGGCGACGAGCCGCTGGCGGCCAACCGCGACCTCGGCCGGTTCACCGCGGCGTGTGCGATCGGCACCCTCGCAGGGGCGGTGGTCGGCACCCTGGGCGCCACCCTCGCGGAGGGCGCCTGGGACGCCGTGGGCCTCATCGGCGCGCTGGTGTGGTGGGGGCGCAACCTGTGCGGCGCGATCCTCATCGGCACCACCGGCGTGCTCACCTGGCACCGGTTGCGGAGCGGCGGTACGACGCGTCCCCCCACGCGCTGGCACGTGGTCGAGGGCGCCGGCCTGGTGGCCGCCACGGTGTTCCTCTACTGGATCGCCTTCGGCCTCGATCTCCCCCTCGCCTTCCCGCTGCTGGCGATCGCGGTGTGGGCCGGGCTCCGCTTCAGCCCGCTCGCCGTCGCCTGGCACGCCCTCGGGTGCGCGGCGCTCGGCATCGGCTTCACCCTCGAGGGGGACGGCCCCTTCGCCGCGCTCGACCACCCGGCGCTGGCCGCCCTGCTCGCCCAGCTGTTCGTCGGCCTGGTCGCGCTCACGGGTCTCGTCGTGGCCGTCGGCCGCGACGAGCGGGTCCGCCTCGCCGACGGCCTGCGCGCGGCCGAGCGGAGGGCGACGGCGCAGACCGACACCCTGACCACCATCCTCGAGTCGATGACCGACGGCGTCGCGGTCGTCGACGAGGGCGGGCACTTCGTCCTCCACAACCCCGCCGCCCTGGCCCTCCTCGGGCTGTCCGGCCCGGTCCCGTTGCGCCAGCTGGCCCAGCGGATCACGCGGCTCGACGGCACGCCGTTCCTCGACGAGGCCGAGCGTCCCGGCGTGCGCGCGCTCGACGCGGTGGTCCGCGACGTCGACGTGCTGGTCCGCCGCCCCGACGGCACCGAGCGGGTGCTGCGGATCTCGGGTGGGCCGCTGCCCGGGGAGTCCGAGGGCAGCACGCGCGCGGTGCTCAACCTCCACGACATCACCGCCGACCTGCAACGAGCCGAGGAGCTGCAGCAGTTCGCCCGGACCGTGGCCCACGACATCCGCAACCCGATCGCGGCCATCGACGGGTGGAACGCGGTGATGCGACGGGCCTCGCGCGCGGGCACGCTGACCCCCGAGCAGGTGGAGCGGTTCACCGGCCGGCTGGCCGGCTCGGCGCAGCGGCTCAACCGGCTCATCGACGGGCTGCTCGACCACGCCACCAGCGCCGACCGCACGCTGGCCCTGACCCGGATCGAGCTCGAGCCGCTGCTGCGCCGGATCGTGGAGAGCCGGGGCGCCGACGGGCACGTGACGTGGGGTGACCTCCCGACGGTGCGCGCCGACACGCTCCTGGTGAGCCAGCTGCTCGACAACCTCGTCGGCAACGCCCTGAAGTACGTCGAGCCGGGCGCCGAGCCCCGCGTCGAGGTCGCCGCGGAGGAGCGACGCCCGGGCTGGGCCACGATCACCGTCCGCGACGAGGGCATCGGGATCCCGGAGGCACAGCTGGAGTCGGTCTTCGACGAGTTCCAGCGCGCCCACGCGACGCAGTTCGAGGGCACGGGCCTGGGGTTGTCGATCGCGCGCCGCGTCGTGAACCGGCACGGCGGCACCATCCGCGCCCTGGCCAACGACGACGGCCGCGGCACGACGTTCGAGCTCACCCTGCCGCTGGACACCACCGATCCGCCCGGTGTCGCCACCGGTGTGCGGGGCACGAACGCGCGTGAGCACGACCGATGAGACCGACGAACTCGAGACCTGGTGGAGGAGATCGCCGGGGCTGGAGGGCGACCCCCGAGGTGCTCGACCAGACGGTCGAGGGGGGCCTCGGGCGGGTCCGCGAGGCGCTCGGCGCGCCGTGACCTCCGCTCGACCCGGAAGACGTCTCAGGGGCGCGTCGTGACGACGCGCCCCTGAGCGGCAGGGCTCCCTCCCCACCAGCGTCCACCCACCGGAGCGGGGGGACGCCGTACCCGTCCGCTCGTGCCGGGGAGCGGCGGGTGCCAGCACCGTAGGTCCCCGCCCGGGGTTGCGCCACGACTCCCACGGCCCTTCACGGGAACTTCACGGCACGAGGCCGACGAGGGGGAGTCACGGCAGCGCGTCGAGGAGGGTCGCGGGCAGCCACTCGTCGGCGAGGATCCAGCCGTGCTCGTCGGCGACCGGGTGGACGACCCGACCGTGCCACCCGGTGCTGCGGCGTTCCCACGCCAGCAGCAGCCCGGGCAACCGGCCGTCGACCGTCGTCACCCAGCAGTGCTTGACGACCGGCGGGGGAGCGGGGGCCGGGTCGGCCGCCACGTCGTCCCCGCGGGTGCGGGCCAGGCGGTCGGCCATCGAGCCGTACCGGCCCCGCTTGTTCATCCCGCCCGCCATGGCGGGATGGTATCGAACAGGCGTTCGATCCGTCAGCGGTCCTCGTGCACCATCATGTCGAGCGCCACGGTGGCGGCGAGCACCACGACGGGGTCCGTCCCCGGCTCGATCTCCACGCCGTAGGTGTCGGCGACCCGGAACCACTTCTTCGACACGCTCGCGACGCGGTGGCCGTCGTCCTCGAACTCGTACTCGTGGTCGAGGATGTTGCCCTTCACGTCGAGGTCCGAGCCGTTCTCGACCTCGACGTGCCAGCGGTCGCGCAGGGGGGTGATCAGGGCCTTCTTGACCATCGCGATCCGGTTGCCGTCGCCGTCCTCGATCGCCATGGCGTCCTTGATCCGCAGCATCTTCTCCTGGATCTTGGCGACCTTCCGGCCGCCGGCGTCCTCGAGGATGAGGGTGTCGCGGATCCGCAGCGCCTTGCCGTCGACCTTGAAGACGCGCTGGCCGGCCTCGTCCTCGATCCAGTAGTCGTCGCCGATCGACACCAGCTTCTGCCGCATCCGGTACTTCACCGCTCCGCCACCGTGCCGCTCCTCGCGACGCTCCTGACGACGATCCCTGCCCAGTGCCATGTCCTGCTCCTGTCTCGTGCTCGACCCCTGCGTGACGCTACGGCGCCGGGAGCCGGCCGCCATCCTCCGCCGGGGACGGGACGCGGGCACCCGGCCGGGGGCGGCATGATGACCCGGTGACCCACGGCATCTCCTTCCCCCGGCGCCCCGACGGTCGACGCAGCACCACCGCCGTGGGACGAGCGGTCGTGGCCGCGGCACTCGCCCCGGTGGACCCCGTGGGGTCGCGGGCTGCCGCCCAGGAGACGGCGTGGCGCAGCGGCTACCTGCTCCACTTCCGCCGCCTCGTCGAGGCCGGGCTGGCCCGGCCCGCGGACGCCCGGGCGATCGCCGCCGCCGGGCTCGGGGCCGTCCGCGAGGAGATGGTGGTGGCGCCGGACGACGAGGGCGACGACCTCCCGCTCGCGTCGCTCGCCGACGCGCCGGGGCGGCGACGCCTGCGGAGCGCGGAGGTGGTGGGCACCGGTCGCCCGGTCGAGGAGCTGGTGCTGCCCCACCACGGGCGGCGCCTGCGCGGCGCCGAGCTGCGCGGGCAGCTCGACGAGTGGGTACGCCTCGGCGTGCTCGAGCCCTCCGCCGCCGAGGCCGCGACGCAGGTGCAGGCCAACCCCGACTGGCTGCGGCTCGAGGGGCGCACCGTGGTGGTGCTGGGAGCCGGCGCGGAGATGGGGCCGCTGGGGCCGCTGCTCGGGTGGGGCGCGACGGTGGCCGCGGTCGACCTGCCCACCAGCGGGATCTGGGAGCGGGTGCTGCGCACCGCCCGGGCCGGCGCGGGCCGGCTGCTGCTGCCGGTGCCGGCCGAGGGCGACCTCGAGGACCGCGAGCTGGCCGGCGCCGCGGGGGTCGACCTGCTGGCCGAGGTGCCCGAGGTGGCCACCTGGCTGCACGACCTCCCGGGGCGCCTGGTGGTCGGGAACTACCTCTACGCCGACGGCGGGACCCACGTGCGGGTCTCGGTGGCGGCGGACGCCCTGGCCGAGCGGGTCACCCGCGAGCGGCCCGACTCGGCACTCGCCTTCCTGGCGACCCCCACCGACGTCTTCGCGGTGCCGCGCGAGGCGGTCGAGCAGTCGGCACGGGCGTACGCCGAGAGGTCGCGCGCCGGCAAGCTGGTCGGTCGTCCCCTGCGCTGGGCCAGCCGCGGCCGTCTGCTGCACCGGGCCTACGCCCCCGACGCAGACCCGGGGATCGGCGACTGCCTGGTGCCGGTGCAGGGGCCGAGCTACGCCCTGGCCAAGCGCATCCAGCGCTGGCGTGCGACGACCGCCCGCGCCGCCGGGCAGGAGGTGTCGCTGCACGTCGCGCCCTCGACCCGCACCCGCTCGGTCGTGAAGAACCGCGCGCTCGCCGCTGCCTTCGCCGGCGCCCACCGGTTCGGCGTGGAGGTGTTCGAGCCCGACACGGCGAACACCTTGATGGCCGCCCTGCTCGTCCACGACCTCGCCGCGGGCGCGCCCGTCCACGAGCACCCCTGGCAGGACGAGGCGTACGGCGCGGTGCACGGCGGCCTGTGGCGCGCGGCGTACGAGCCGCGCAGCGCCCTCGGCCTCGCCGCGATGCTCGGCTACGCGAGCGCGCGCGGCTGACGAGGGGGTACCGATGTCGACGTTCGTTCCGGGCATCGACCTCAGCCGTCGGCTGCACGACGAGGTGGTGCGACCCATCATCGAGGCCCGACTCCCCGGGCTGGCGTATGCCGCGGGGCTGCTCGGTCGCGGTTCGGAGGTCCTCGGGTTCGACGACCAGATGTCGACCGACCACGACGGGGGCCCGCGGCTCCTGCTCTTCCTGGGCGAGCGCGACGTCGAGGCCGGCGCCGGGGACGTCGTGCGCGGCGCGATGCCGCCCACCCACGACGGGCGGCCGGTCGAGCTCGAGGTGCACAACCTGCGCGGCTGGTTCCGCGACGAGCTCGCCCTCGACGTCGCCCGGGAGATCGAGGTGGCGGACTGGCTCACGTTGCCCGAGCACGTCCTGGCCACCGTCGTGGCCGGCGAGGTGTTCCACGACGACGTCGGGCTCGGTGAGGTCCGCGACCGTCTGGCGTGGTACCCGCGGGACGTGTGGCTCTACCTGCTGGCCACCGGCTGGTGGCGGATCCACCCGGAGGCGAACCTGGTCGGCCGTGCCGGCCACGTCGGCGACGACCTGGGCTCGGCGCTGATCGGGTCACGGCTCGTCACCGAGATGATGCGCCTCTGCTTCCTGATGGAACGCCGCTACCCGCCGTACCCGAAGTGGTTCGGGACGGCGTTCGCCCGGCTGGACAACGGGCCCGACCTCATGCCGGCGCTGACCGCGGTCGTCCGTGCCGAGAACTGGCAGGCGCGCCAGGCCGCCCTGGGCGAGGCCTACCGCAGGCTGGCGTCGGTGCACGACCGGCTCGGGCTCACCGAGGCCGTCCCGCTGGAGACCGTGCGGATGTGGGACCGGCCGTTCGAGGTGCCCTGGGCGGACTTCCCGGGCCTGCTCCACGCCGAGATCCGCGACCCCCAGGTCCTGGCGGTCGCCGAGCAGTTCCCCCTCGGCCCGGTCGACCGGTTCCGCGAGCTGCTGTCGCCCCCGCGGAACCGGCGCCGGTTGCGGCGCGTCCTCGACGCCGACGAGATCAGGCCACCGCGAAGCCCGGGCGCCGCAGGCTGATCCGACCCGGGACGCCGTCGGACACCCGCACTGCCGTGAAGGTCCTCCGACCAGTCCTGGAGGTCGAGGCCACGCCGCTGCGCGGGCTCGTCGATGTGCACCTCGTCGGTCTGCCCCGCCAGCCAGCCGCCCACACGCGACCTGGCCAGCCCTTCGAGGCGCGGTGGAGCACGACGAGGGCGATCGCCATGCCACGCGCGACGTCCACCCACTGCACTCGCGGGACCCGGTCGCTGCCGAATCCTGGGCCGGCGGCGCGGAGCCCGGGTCGTGCCTCGGTGGACTAGTCCTGACGGGGTCGGCGCGTTGCGGCCCTCCGTGACCGGGATCACACTCGGTATGGAGGGAGGGGGATCCCCATGACCGAGGTCATTCCTGACTACGCGGTCGACTTCCGTGGCCATCCGGCGTGTCCGTGCCAGGTCGAGTGGCTGCCGGCGTACGAGGCCGAGCTCCGGCGTCGGGGCATCATCTCGACCTCGCTGAGCATCATGCAGCTGATCGGCTTCGCTGGTACGTCGGGCGGCACCCACGCCCGCGGCGGGGCCGCGGACCTGCACCACACGTCCGACGAGGCGATCTTCGTCGCTCGGCAGATGGGGGCCGACGCGAGCTGGCACCGGCGTCCGAACTGGGACGGCGCGGGTGGCGTCGAGCACGACCACATCGTGCTCAGGGGCTGCCCGCACAACCTGCCGGCCCGTTACCAGCTCACCGCGGTCGACAACGACGGCAACGGCCTGGGTGAGGGCGGGATGGCTGCCGCCGACGACGGGCCGCGCCCGCTCTCGAAGCGGACGTGGCGTCAGGGCATCACGTGGGCCGAGAAGCAAGGGGACTGGTTGGACATGGCTACCGAGAAGGAAATCCGCGCCCTGTTGAAGGAAGAGGTCAGGGCTCCGCTGCGCGAGACGATGAAGCGGATCGCGGCGAACCAGAGGGCCCGGGTGACGAGTCAGCACGCCGAGCTCTCGAAGGGCCTCACGGACCTGCGCGAGATGGTGGCCGACGAGGCGACCAAGGCCCAGGTCGACCGATTGCGCGACATGATCAAGAAGTTCGACACCGACCTGAAGGCCGAGGCCACTGCTTTCGACAAGGACGACGGCTGACGCTCGGCACCCGGGGCGTACCGGGGTGCGTACGTCGGGGGCCGAGCTCACGGGCCCCGTCAGTCTCAGTCGCGGCCGGGAGTCGCGGCCGGCTCGCCTCGGACCAAGGAGCCACAGCGTCCCCGCGTTGCAGAGCACGCCGACCACGAACGCCGCCAGGAGCCACACGCTGCCGTCCTGGTCGACCGCTCACAGCCCGCACCCGGCCTCGATCCGGCGGCTCTTCGGTTTCCCGCATATCGGCGATGACAGGCTCAGCTCGACGGGCGATGGTGGTGCGCAAGAGGCAGTGCGCCCGACACGGCGGCGTTGTGGACCCCCGTCCATTCCCGTGTGTCGGCTGTGGAGGGCGACACTCCTCGCCACGATGCGTTGTGGCACCCGCACCCACGGGGGGCGCACTGTGGGCGCGGGGGCCACACACCAAGAGACAGCAGAGCCGCCCCGGCACCCACTTGCCGAGGCGGCTCTGTCGTCGGTGTTCAGAACTGCGCGGTCGGTTCCCTCACTGGGCACCGGCCCCTGACCTGCGTAGACGCTGGTGGGCGATACTGGGTTTGAACTTTTGAGAACCGGGATCGCGGCGGACTCGCTGGCGACACTGCTCTGACGTAAACTCGCAGGTCAAAGGGCACTTTCGGGATCTTCTGACGCCTGACAAACCAAGTCATCTCCGGACACGTTCTGACGTCTATGTTCCCCGTATGTTCCCCGAAAGGCGACACTGGAGGGACAATAGATGGCTCGGGAAACCAGTAGCGCCCGACGTGGCTTCGGCCGGATCGAGCGGCGCGAGTCGGGCCGCTACCGCGCGGCGTACACGGGACCCGACGGCCGGCTCTACCGTGCGCCCACGACCTTCGACGCCAAGGAGGACGCCGTCGCCTGGCTCGCCAACCGGCGGGCCGAGATCCAGATGGAGGTCTGGGCACCGGACGCGGCCGCGCGCGGCGCCTCGCGTCGCACGGTGCCGACGATGGAGGCGTACGGCGACCAGTGGCTCGAGGGCCGCAAGACCCGCGGCCGCGAGCTCCGACCGACCACGCGCCAGCAGTACCGGATGCTGCTCGACGTCTACATCTATCCGACCTTCGGGGACGAGCGGCTCGACCGGATCACCGCCGAAGACGTCACCAAGTGGTACGACGCGCTCGCCCCCGGGAAGGAGACGGTCCGCGCGCAGGCCTACAGCCTGCTGCGGACGGTCCTCGGCTCGGCGGCATCAGCTCGACCGAAGCCGCTGATTCCCTACAACCCTGCGCACATCCGCGGCGCCGGCAACGTGGTGCGCGCACACAAGGTCCGGCCCGCCTCGCTCCAGGAACTGGAGAAGATCGTCGAGGCCCTGCCCGATCGGTACAAGCTGATGGCGTTGCTCGCCGCCTGGTGCGCGATGAGGTTCGGCGAGCTGGCCGAGCTGCGTCGCGGCGACATCGACCTGCGGACCAACCGGGTCTCGATCACCCGTGGCGTGGTCCGCGTCGGCGGCAAGTTCGTCGTCGGCTCGCCGAAGTCCGACGCCGGGGTTCGTGATGTCGCGATCCCGCCGCACCTGCTGCCTGCAGTGAAGGCGCACCTGAAGAACCACACCGGCAAGGGCAAGGAAGCGCTGCTGTTCCCAGCTGCCGCTGATAGCAACGCCCACATGGCGCCGTCGACGCTCTACAAGGTCTACTACCCGGCCCGGAAGGCCGCCGGTCGCGAGGACCTCCGCTGGCACGACCTTCGCCACACCGGCGCGGTCCTCGCCGCCCAAACCGGCGCGACTCTTGCCGAGCTCATGGGCCGTCTCGGTCACTCGACCCCTGGTGCCGCGATGCGCTACCAGCACGCCGCCGCCGACCGCGACGCCGAGATCGCTCGGCGACTCTCCGCGTTGGTGTCGGAGCCGAGTGAAACGGTGGGCCAATGACCGAACCGATCGCCAAGCTTCGTCTCGAGGATGTCCTCCGCGGGACCGAGTCGCCCGACGATCTGGTCTTTCTGCTCCGAGCCGGTGATCAGGACGACAACCTTGATCGACTGCAGCACCAAGCCGCTCGCCTGAGCCGTCGATACACACTCGGAGGTGTCGATTGCTACGGCGTCTCTGCGTTCGCTGCCACCGAGGAGAGCGAAGCCTGGGTGCTGGCCACCAAGATGGACGTCCGGCGCCGCTATTACCGGATCACGTCCGCCGACGTGGCGGGGCTCAGGCTCGTGCCCACGTTCACGGCACCGCACTGGACCGTGCTGTTCTCCGGACCCGACGGCCCCGAGTACAAGGCATTTCTGGACGCTCTCGGCGACTTGCGGGAGAATCCATACTGGAAACGGACGGCCGGAAGGAGGCCACGATGACAACTCAGAAGCTCGACGACATGGCCGACTACCAGGTCGACCTTGAGGTGGACTTCGCCAACGAAGACGAGACCGGCTACATCTGGGTGTTCCTCGACGAAGCCCGCGAACCGGAGCGAATCGTCCCCGGCGCTGTACTCACGCTGCGCGAGGGCGAGGACCTAGCCATGGGGCAGGTGATCGACCTCGTTCCTGCGGCCGACGGGACCGTCGTGCACATCGAACTGCTCCCCGGAGCCATCGAGGAGTACCAGGCCGCGATCGAGCGACTGACCGCTCGGCACGCCTGAGCGAGCAACCCATGGCCAAGACCTTTGCGGAGTACGCCCGGGAGCGGAGGGCTCGCATGGGCTCGGAAGGCCGCGAGGCCGAGCGTGTGTTCAGGGCCTACTACGCGTCACTCACTGACGAGGAGCTCCTGGCCGTCTCGATCGAGGACGACGAAGCTCAAGACTGAGTCCGGTCGCCGGTCGGGCCCGAGGCTGCTTCAGCATTGATCGCTGCGTCCACAGCGGCGATGCGCGCGGCCTCGGAGACGTAAGCGCGCCGGAACTCGGGGTCGCCGAGGTCCGTGGCGAGGTCGTCCCAGAACGCGTTCGTGCTCACCAGTCGATTGTGCCGGGCACGCCGCGGCGCCGCCATCGCATTGCGCTCAGCCGATCGGCTCATCGTCAGCGTCCTCTTGTGTCAACTGCAGATACTTCGCCCGCTCGCTGGGGCGGAGTCGGATGAGTGCGCCAGGTGGGCCGTTGCCCTTCCGATCGGACGCGCGTCGCCGGCGGCGTGCGGGAAGGGTCTTGCGGATGAGCGGCTGCCACGCTCGACGGATCGGGTCGGGCAGCTCGAGTTCCTTCCAGATGTCGACCAGGAGCGCGCCGTCGATGAAGTCGAGCATGTCCGTCGGCCCGCCCTCGCGGAGGACGAGCTCATAGGCGCGCGCCCGGTCGGTGCGGTCGGCGAGGTGGTACTGCTGGCGCGGTGCGGACCAGTCGTGGTGGGGCCCAGGAAGCAGGACAGTGGCGAACGCTCGGTCCGGATCCAGCCGCCACAGCTGGTGGGCGAGCCAGAACGGGCGCAGCCCGTACTGCCCCGGTACCTCCACGAATTCCACGGTGGGCCGGACCTCGAGCCGGTGGTGAGCAGCCTCGATGATCCGCTCGGCGACGGCCAGGGACGGTGACTTGGTGCCGCGCTCATACGCCGAGAGCGTCGGCTGCGACGTACCGGCGAGCCGCGCGAGGGCGTCCTGGGTCAGCCCGGCCGCGCGGCGGGCGTACACGAGCAGGGCGTTCCCGGACACGTTTCGAGAATATCGGATCGGATCTGACCGTGGATCGGCCGTGATTTAGGGGCCTGACCAGCCCGAACGCGGACATCGGCCGATGTCCGCGGTGGTTCACTCGCGGCGTGTCCCTGCCAAATCTGGACGGGCCTGCACACCTACCTCTTGACAGGGGTCTGCCCTGAGACAGGAGGAGCGACGATGAGCGTGGGGAAGTGCCTCGGCCTCGACGAGATTGACGGCCCGGCGATGGTGGCTGCCGCAGGGGCGTGGCAGCGCTGGTGCCTTCAGGATCCAGAACTGGCGGTCGTGGATGACCTCCCCGACTTACCCGGCTGGACGCGCCGGGCCCCAATTGCGACCAAGGATGTCCTGCTGGTCCGTCTGCACCGGCTGGCCCAGGACGACGCCGAGGCGGCGACGGTCCTGGCATGGCTCCTGCTGCCCGGTGCGACCCGGTTGGCCGACGGCCTGCGGGATCTGTCGCCGGACATCGACGCGCTGACCGCCGGCGAGCTGTGGCTGCAGATCCGGAGCCGACCGGCGAACCGATGCGTGGCTGCGGCCATCCTCCGCGCTGTGCGCCGCTCTCTGCTCGCCGAGCTGGGCCGCTCCGAGGCAGCGCGGCGGAGCGATCGCACCTGGGCAAACACCACGCTGTGCGACAACCCCGAAGACCTCGACCTTCTCGCGAGTGTCCCCGAGCTTCACGCTGATGCCGTGTTCGAGACGAGCTTGCTCATGCAGTCAGCGCTATTGCGGGGCTTGGTGAGCCTTTCCGATGCATCGCTCCTGAAGCAGCTCGCTGAGGCCGCCGAAGAGCGTTTCGCTCCCGCGCGGCGGGGACGTGCTGGGCTCACCTCACCGTCGGTTGTCGAGTATGTCGCCCGCGACCGCCCTCAGTCGGTGCGATGGATCCGGCGCCGCGCATCGGTCCTCATGGACCGGCTCTGTCGGTACGCCATGGACGAGCGTCTCGTCGAGGAGCTCCGCGCGTTCGTCGCGGCCCACGAGGTGCCGCCGATGAGCCTCGACGAAGTCCTCGAGGAGTACCTGTGGCAGCACAGAGAGAAGTACGTCGACGAGGTTCACGGCGAGTTCGACGAGTCCGCGTGATTCAGAACGTTGCCGTGACCTTCTCTGCCGAGATGGGTGCGTCTACCTCTCCGGCTCCCATGAAGTGTTCAGGATGAAGTGTTCAGGCGACCAGCATCGAACTCGCGCAGGGTGACTTTGGCCTCGAAGGCACCGGGTCCCTCGTCTTCCACCGACCTGAAGCCATCCGGTGGCCGAGGTGGTGGTGTTCTCGAACGACTTCGCTAGGCAGCGGGACCGTGCGCAACCTCGACGCGCCAGGCGTGCCGGATGGGTCGGAAGGTGACTGCCTGTCGTCCCACCCAACCCGGCGCACTTCGACGCGGTGGTCGCGGCCGAGGGTGCGGGCCGCGGCGGCGGTGACTCCGCGGTCGACCAGGACCAGCTCGAGCCGGTCGGTGACGCCCTGCCGGTCCAGGTGCTCCAACATCAAATCGCTCGTCCGGTTCTCGTGGGTTGAGGCGGGCACGACCAGCGCGGCCACCGGGAGGCTGGTGACTTCGACGGCGACGAAGCGCTTGGCGCCCTTGGTGCGGCCGTAGGGGCCGCCGCGCTCGTGGAAGGTGAGGCCGCCGTTCGAGGCGCCGCGGGCGAGGTGGGTGTCGATGACGACCCTCGACGGGCGTCGTGACCATCGGCCCAGCCGTGAACCACAAGCACTCCCAACCCATGCGCATCGCGTGTGGGACACTCGATCGTCCTAGCCCCCGAACGTGGGGTCGTCACCGCGCGGATATGGGTGATGTGGCACCTCGCGGTCGACCACCCGGCGAGCCAGTGCTCTCGTTGATCGCATCACTCATGGTGCAATCCCTTTCGGATGCGGATGGTCGAGCTCGGGCGGGTCGTCGACTGCGGCCGCCACGGTGGGGTAGGGGTCGGCGAGGCCGGCGAGTTGCTCGTGCCCTAGGCGCGCCGCGTACTGCCGGACCCCGGCGTGGGCTCCGGCGAACCGGACGTCGATCGATGCGGCGCGGAGGTCGTCGACGGCCGTCGCCAACGCATCGGCCGCGGTCACGTCGATCTCGGAGGTGGAGTCGAAGTCGATGACGACGCGCGCCGGTCGGGGCTCGACGTCGAGGGTGAGCGAGGTGAGCTTGTCGATCACCGGATCGACGCTGGCGAAGACCAGGGGGCCGTCGGTGCGCAGGATCACGGTGCGGGGAACCGGGGTCGTGCCCGGGTTGGCGTCGATCTCGACGAACCCGCGCTCGGGGTGGCGACCGAGCACGGCGACGTGGGGCGTGCTCATCCGCTGCAGGAGCAGAACGAGGCTCAAGACGATTCCGATCAGGACGCCTGCCATCACCTCGATCAGGACGACGCCGAGGAAGGCGGACAGGGCGAGCCAGAAGTCCGGCACCCGCACCTGGTGGAGGTGCCAGATCCGGCGCGGCGTGATCATCCCGATCACGGCCGAGATGACGATGGCGCCCAGGACCGGTTCCGGGAGGTTGGTGAACAGCCCGGTCAGGAAGAGCACCGTGAGGGTGACCAGGCCGGCCGTGGTCACGAACGCCATCGGCGTACGGGCACCGCTGTCCTCCGCGGCCGCGGACTTCGAGAGGCTTCCGGCGGGCGGGAAGCCCTGCAGCACGCCGGCACCCACCGAGGCAGCGCCGTAGGCGAGAAGCTCGCGGTTGGCGTCGACGGTGGTCCGGTCCTTGGCGGCGTAGGCCTTCGCGACCGCCAGGCCCTCGGCGAACCCGACCACCACGATCCCGAACGCGCCGGGGAGCAGGTCGAGGACGTCGCGGAAGGTGACTCCGCTCCACGACACGAACGCGAAGCCTGACGGGATCGTGCCGACGATCTCGACGCCCTTGTCCTCGAGGCCGAGTGCCGGCACCAGGAGCAGTGCCAGCACGACGACCAGCAGGGCCGCGGGGGCCTTGGGTGCGTAGCGGCGGAGCAGCAGCAGGGCCGCGAGCGAGCCGACGCCCACGGTGACCGCCGCGGTGTTCCACGAACCCGCGGAGGTCGTGACCTCCCACAGCTGCATGAGCGTGCTCCCCTCGGGCGTCTCCATCCCGACCAGCTTGGGGAGTTGCCCGACGACGACGTACACGCCGAGACCGATGATGAACCCGTCGAGGACCGGCTCGGCGAACAGCCGGGAGATGAACCCGAGCCGCAGGGCGGCGAGCCCGAAGAAGACGGCGCCCACCAGGAGCGACAGCACGGCCGTCAGTGCGACGTACTGGTCCGTCGCGGTCGCCGCCAGCGGTGCCACCACCGTCGCGGTCAGCGCTGCGATGGTGGAGCTCGGCCCGACGAAGAGCCGCTGCGAGCTGCCCAGCCAGGAGTAGGCCAGGACGGCGAGCGGCACCGAGTACAGGCCGAACTGGGCGGGGACGCCGGCGATCGAGGCGTAGGCCATCGCCTCGGGCACCACCAGGGCCCAGAGCGTCAACCCGGCGACCAGATCACGGGTCAGCCACGTCGTCCGGTAGCCCCGTAGCCATGCAGGAACGACCGTCGGTCTCCTCGACCGGGCGGCCGGTGTCGGGCGCGCAACGTCCACCGGTCAACCTCTCCTGCTTCTGGGGCAAGGATCGGGATCAGTCGGGAAGATCGGCACAGTCGTCCCCCATGGGGGATTGTCCCCGCGGTGCCCCGGGCGTTGACTGCTGCCATGAACGACGAAGTCCCGAGTGCGCCACGCCAGCCCCTGCTCGACGACGACAGCCGTCGCGTCGTGGCGGCTGCGCTCGCCGGTGCTGCGCTGGGCGCCTGGCCGGCGTTCACGCTCGGCGTCTACGGCGTCATCTTCTTCGAGCAGCACCTGTCGCTCTGGGCCGCGGCGACCTCTGCCTTCCTCGCCCTCGGCTACGCGCGAGGGCCGCGCGTGTGGCGTCGGCCGGCCGTCCTGGCCCTGCTGCTGCCCACGCTGTGGATCGTGCTGGCCTGGATCCTCCCGGTCGGAGGCACCTCCGGGATCTACCAGGCGCTGTTCTGGCTCGGGGTGGTCATCACCGTCGCCGGGCTCCCCGCCATGGCCGCCTTCCTGGTGCGCCTGATCATCCCGACCGCCGAGCGCCTCCAGGGCCGCGAGCGGCTGGCGGCGGTCGGAGTCGTCGCCACCGTCATGCTCGCCTCGTTCCTCACCGGCACGCAGCACCCGCGGATCCTCACCTGCGAGGACTTCAGCATCAGCGGCAACTACTCGCCCGACAACTGCTCGCCGGGCACCGGCAGCACGGTTCGCTGAGCACCGTCCGGCGGGCACCGAGTCACCGGTCACGGTCACGAGGAGTCCTGAGCATGGCCGGCGGTCCTGGCGTGCTCCCGCCGCAGGTTCCAGAAGACGACCGCGATCGCGACGGTCGTGACCGTCCCGGAGATCACGACCGATGCGAGGGGGTACTCGCCGAGGCTCAGGCCGATCCAGTAGGCAAGCAGGCACGTGTACACGCTCCACAGCACGCCGCTGAGGACCGACCAGCCGAGGAACCGCCGGTAGCGGATGTCGGAGAGCCCCATGGTGGCGTTGACGACGAAGCGCAGCCCCGGGACGTACCGGCCGCCGACGATGAGGACCGGGACGCTCCCGGTCATGATGGCGAGTCCCTGGCTGACCTTCGGGTTCGCCTTCGCCTTGTCCAACTGCGGCCGTATGCGACGGGCAGAGCGACGGGCGATCCAGAAGAGGCTCGAGTCGCCGACGATGGCGCCGAGTGCTCCCATCACGATGACAGGTAGAAGGTCGAGCGTGCCCTGGGCCGCGGCGGTTGCAGCCGCGTTGAGCGTGGTCTCGGCCGGGAAGATGGGCACTACCCCGTCCAGGGCGACCAGGCCGAAGATGCCGAGGTAGGTCAGGAGGTCATTTGAGGCGTCGGTGACCGAGAACCCGTCACCAGTCGCCATGTACAACCCAGCCGCCACCACGGCGACCACGACCGCCACCCCCACGAGCACGACGTACGCACGGTGCCGCCCGGAGGCAGCGGCCCACCCATCCCTCGCCGCTCGTCGCCAGCCCTCCGCACGCGTCACATGCTCACGATCCCACACAGCGGGTCGACCGCAGAGTAGAGCCCGCCATCGAGCCGTGCCGGAGGTCGAGGATGGATGAAGAGTCCAGTCTGTTCGCAGCGGTGCGGCAGCCGAGGGCGGCCGGTATCGCCGGTCTCGCCTTCGGGCTGATCCTGATAAGCGTCCTGCTGCTTCTGCAGTCCGCGACGCCGACCTCGTTGGCCGAGTCCGGCACCTGGACCAGCGACGAAGGGCGACGGGAGGCTGTCTCGGCCGCGCTGGCGCTGATCCCGTGCGCGGGCATCGCCTTCCTTTGGTTCATCGCTGTCGTCCGTTCGTCGTTCGGGCACCGTCAGGGCCGGTTCTTCGACGCGGTCTTCACCGGGTCGGGGCTTCTCTTCGTCGCCATGTTGTTCGCAGCGGCCGCGGTGCTGATGGCCGCCCTGTCCCTGGTGGACGCCGGCGTCGCCCGGGATCCGGCCGTCGTCGCCGAGGCTTGGGCGCTGGCGAGCGCCCTGCTTGGCGCGTTCGGCGCGCGGATGGCTGCGGTGTTCACCCTGACCGTCTCGACCGCCGGACTGCGCCTGGGGTCGCTGCCGAAGGTCGTCGCCGCACTCGGCTACGCGACCGGGTTGCTGCTCCTGCTCACGCCGCCGCTGCCCCGATGGGCCCAGCTGCTGTTCCCGGTCTGGGTCATGGCGCTCAGCATCCTCGTGCTGGTGCGCGAGCACTCCGCACGAAGGCTCCCGTCCGCCTGACCCGTGGCCTCAGGCCTTGGGACCGACGACCCAGGCCTGTGCCTCGTTCATCGCCGCCCAGGTCGACTCGCCGAGCACGGGCGTAGCACCGAATACCTGGTCGGGCGGTTCGACTGTCACCGGCACCGTGCGGGCGAGCAGTCGTGCCATCTTCGGGTCGAGCCCCGACACGTAGAGCCTGCCGCCTGCCGCACCGATCTGCTCGGCGTACGTCGCGAGGATGCGGAAGAACGTCGCGCCCAGGGAGACCCGGCCGCGCAGCCGTAGCACGACCGCCGGCTGCTCGGCGTCCCCGACCTCCGGAAGCCGGGCCTGCAGCGTCCGGGCACCGGCGAAGAACAGGCTGCCGTACACGTCCAGGACGGTGACCTGGTGACCGACGAGCTGCTTCGGTGCGGGCTGCTCGGCGAAGCGGCCGTCCTCGGTCGGGACTAGCTCGACGACCGTGAGGTCCATCGCCTCGCGGTTGAGCTGCAGCAGCAACGAGAGGACGACGCCCACGCCGACCGCCGAGGCCACCGGCAGGAAGAGCGTGGCCACGAACGTGGCCGTGATCGCGATCTGCGACAGGCGGCCAGTGCGCCAGATCGTCATGACGACGCTGGGACGCAACGAGCCCACGGCCGCGAAGATCAGGACCGCGGCCAGGGTGGGCATGGCCACCTTGCCGACCACCCCCGCAAACACCACGAGGATGATCACCATCCAGAGACCCGACCAGATCGCCGCCCAGCGGGTCCGGCCACCGACCGACACGTTGAGCGCTGTCTGTCCGACGGATCCGCCGACCGGCTGACCACGGAAGAGTCCGGCTGCCACGTTGCCGAGGCCCTGGGCGAGGAAGTCCTGGTTCATCCTCGAGGGGCGGCCGTCCGCGTTGGGCGCTGCCTCGCTCACGCCGGCGCCCTGGACCAGGACGATGACCGCGATCGCCAGCGCCCCGGTGACCAGGTCGACCGAGAGCAGCCCGAAGTCGGGGATCGCCGGCAGCGGCAGCGACCGCGGGATGGCGCCCTGGTCATCGACTTGGGCGACGGTGACAGCGCCTGCGATCACGACCGCCACGGTCGGCACGACCAGCGCTATGAGGGCGCTCACGCTGTTCAGCTTCGTCCGCGCCAGCCCGAAGAGGATCGCCAGCGCACCCAGCCCGGTCAGCAGCGACGCTACGTCGATCTCGGACGGATGCGTGACGACGTCGATCGCCTTGGCGAGGGAGTTGTCGCCCTCGGCGGTGGTGCCGGTGAGGTCGGCCAGCTGCCCGCACAGGATGTTGACGGCCACCCCGGTCAGGAATCCGGTCATGACGGAGTGGGAGACGAAACGGGTGTAGCGGCCCAGCCGGAGCAGGCCGGCGGCGACCATGGCCAGGCCCGCCAGGAGGGTCAGCAGGAAGAGTGCGTCGGTTCGTTGTGAACCTTCGAGTCCGGACACAGCCGAGCCCGCTGCGAGCGCAGCAGCCGTGGTGGTCGTGATGACCATGAGCCGGGTGCTGGACGTGAGGCCGCCGGCGATCGGCCCCGCGAAGCTGGCGTAGAGGCCGTGGACGGGGTTCACCCCGACGAGCACGGCCGAGGCCATTCCGTCGGGAACGCTGCTGATCGCTCCTGGGAGCCCCGCAATCATGTCCTTGCCGATGGTGGCGCGCTCCGGCTTGACCGACTGCAGCCATGCGCGGAGCCCTCCGGAGGTGGCGGCACTGGCGTCGTCTTCGGCGTCGTCGGCCGGACGATGCTCGGTCATCGCCGGCTCACCCCGCTTCCACTCGGGCCCGCAACCTCGGCGGGCGAGCTAGACAGTAGGTCCGTCCAGCCGTAGCGGCGCAGGGCATAGGCCTTGCGGTGCGGTGCCCGCCGCGGTGGGCATAGAGAGGCGGTGTGGACCGGCGACAGCACCGAGAGCCCGCCGACGAACATCTCGTAGCCGGCGTGGCCGAACTCGGATCGCGACGACTCCGCCGCCGGCATGCCGCCCTCCTTACTTCCCGTGGCGCTTCGGGCCGCCGACCGCGGTCGCAGACCGGATCTGCCGCGACGAGTACGCGACCATGCCGATGAGCGGATGCTCACAGGTCGAGGAGCGCCTCCGCCCACCAGGTCGGTGGCGTTGGCAGTGGGTCGAGTTCGGGGCTGGTCTGCGAGGGTCCATGGACCGGCTGAGCAGCGTCATTCACCTTGGCCTGCCGGGCGACCACTGCGTCGCTCGTGACGTTGAAGACCGTGAAGTCCTGGCTCACCGTGACCGGCCCGCTGTAGTGGGCACCGACCTCGTCGAAGACGCTGTCCACGCCTGGTGTCACGTCGAGGTGCCACAGGGCACCCATGCGGGGCTTCGTCAGGTCGAGGATCTTTCCCATCTGGTCGGGGATCGTGTGGGCGCTTCGGGTGATGTTCAGTGCCGCCTCCAACGGAAGTCCCGCGGCGCGTGCCAGGACCGCGGGCGACTGGAAGCACTCGTGGATCAGCAGATCCGCGCCCACAGCGGCCTCCACTACGTGTCGGCACGGGCGGGTGTCGCCGGAGAAGACGACCTTGAGCCCGGCGTAGCTGACGGAGTAGCCGACCGCCCCGCTGAGCCCGTGAATGGCGGGGAAGCACGAAACGGTGACCCCGTTGCGCTCGTAGACGGTCTCTGGGCGGTCGAAGGGGATCTCGTGGCCCACCATCGCGAAGCCGGTGGACGGACGGACTCCACGGATCGAGGCGGTGTCCCAGGCCATCGCTTTGCCCATGTGCTCGACGAAAGCGGTCAGACCCAAGTCCGGGTCCTCGTTCGCCCCGCCCCAGATCTCGACCGGGTCGACCCGTCCAACCTTCGCCATACTGCCGAGCAGGCCCGGAATGTCGCCGATGTGGTCGGCGTGCAAGTGCGACAGGAAGACCTTCGTCGTGGACTCCAACGGCAGCGAGAGCGCGGTGAAGTTCGCCACGGACCCCGAGCCGAGGTCGAAGAAGAAGAAGTCCCGCTCCGGGTTGCCCACCTCGATCAGCAGCGACCCTGACGCCTGACTCCGTCGGATCCACGGATCTCCGCTCCCGAGCACTGTCACGCGGATCTCGCCGGTGGCCAGTTCTTCGGTGCCAGGAACGAATACCTGCGGGCGCACCTGGGCGGGATCCCCCACTACCGGGGTGGTGGTCAAGGCCTGGGTTCCGCCCAGGTGAGCCAGCGTGGGCATCGCGGATTCAGTCATCAGTTCATCTCCCGATCTCCGAGACGGTCTCTGCGATCAACATAGCCGCTCCCTTGGTCCGCCCGGCGCCGGTCCCCGCAAGCGGCTCGACGGTAGAGTGGAGCCCGGGATCGAGACCCGTCGGAGGTTGATCGTGGACGAGGGATCGGGTCTGTTCGCAGCGGTGCGGCAGCCGAAGGCGGCCGGTATCGCGGGCCTGGCGTTCGGGTTGATCCTGATCGGCGTCCTCCTGCTGCTGCAGTCGGCGACGCCGGACTCGGTTGCCGAGTCGGGCACCTGGACCGACGACGAGGGTCGGCGTGAGGCTGTCTCGGCCGCGCTGGCGCTGATCCCCTTCGCGGGCATCGCCTTCCTCTGGTTCATCGCCGTCGTCCGCTCGTCGTTCGGGCACCGTCAGGACCGGTTCTTCGACGCGGTCTTCACCGGGTCGGGGCTCCTCTTCGTCGCCATGTTGTTCGCAGCGGCCGCGGTGCTGATGGCCGCTCTGTCCCTCGTCGACGCCGGCGTCGCCCGGGACCCGGCCGTCGTCGCCGAGGCCTGGGCGCTCGCGAGTGCCCTGCTCGGCTCCTTCGGCGCGAGGATGGCCGCCGTGTTCGCCCTGACCGTCTCGACCGCCGGGGTGCGCCTGGGGTCGCTGCCGAAGGTCGTCGCCGCACTCGGCTACGCGACCGGGTTGCTGCTCCTGCTCACGCCGCCGCTGCCCCGATGGGCCCAGCTGCTGTTCCCGGTCTGGGTCATGGCGCTCAGCATCCTGGTGCTGGTGCGCGAGCACTCCGCACGAAGGCCCCCGGCCGCCTGACCCATATGGCCTCAGTCCCCGGGGCCAACCACAGCGGGTCGCTGGCCACCGTTGGCCCTGCACCCGATGAGCGCACCTCTCCAGCGTCACGATCGGGGACCTCGTCGGCGCCAACTGAGTGTCCATCTGGTCCGGGTTGATGCGACCGTCGGCACCGACCGACCTACCGGATCTGCCGCGATCCGCACGGGTGGGACTCAATGCGAGAGGCCGATCCGGCGCTACATGCCGATGCCCGGCGCCTGCTGTGAAGGCACCTGGCGGTGGGGCTCGACACTGGGTTCCACGTGTCGACGTTTGGGAGCCCACTGCTTGCGTATCCGGTATGCGAGCGCTGAAGTCGGATGCTCCTCTGGCAACGGGCGGACCGTCGCGTTCCTGAGCAGGCGCTCGGGGTCGCGTCCCTGCCGGTGGAGCCTGTCGAGCTCACGCGCGAGGTCGAGGGTGCGCTCGTCGGAACGACCGACGTACGCGACTATGCGCTGCTCCCAAACGCGAACGGCGTCGTCGTGCCGGCCGTTGACGGTGCGGATGAGCCCCCGGCGGAAAGCGGCGGCGCGGTCGTCGTCCGGCGCGGGACCGGCGATCGTGCGTTCGTCGGGCGTGATGCCCTGGGCAGCGCGCCAGACGGCGATGTCCGCCCGCAACTCCGGGGTGAGGACGTCGGCATAGTCGTCCAGCCAGGGCGGGAGCGTCGTGTCGGCACGGTCGCCGACCTCGGCCGCAAGGCTGCGCACGAGGCGAGCTCGTGCGGACAGACAGGGACCCCAACGCGGGTGTTCGGCCGCATCGCTCGGGATGGCGGGCAACCACGGGAGCGGACCTGGGGTGAGTGGTCCGTCCTCCTTGCCGAGCAGCTTCTGGGTCGCGAACCCCACAGCGTCGGCGTACCTCGCCGCGGCATCCTGAAGACGAGCTTCCGGAGTGGCCGCCAGTGCGCGGGTCGAAGTCGCCGACACAGCGGTGCCGTCGAGGGCGAGCACGTACTCGAGGGTCTCGGTGGCGGTGAGTTGTTCGGAAATGCCGGGGAGCTCGAAGTCGCGGTCGTCGCCCATGTCGTCGGTGATGACATGGACATGGTTCTCGGCGCGGCCGCGGGTCAGCATCGTGTAGAGCAGCTGCCGGGTCTCCTCACCGGTGACGACGCCGTGCATGACGTCGGCGGTCAGGCCTTGGGCGGTGTGAACGGTGGACGCGTAACCAAGCTCTACGTCGGCGGCGGCGTAGTCCGCAGGGAGGATCGTGGTCAGCCCGGAGTCGCGGTGTCGCACGGTTAGGTTGCCGCCGCTGATGCCGGTGACGGTCCAGCGGTCGCCGTTCTTGACCCAGTCGGTGCCGCTCACGCTGAGCCGGCGGTCGTTGCGTCGGGTGAGTACGACGTCGCCGACCGACGCGTGGGTGCCATCCCGCAGCCGGACCTCGTCGCCATCGGCCGTGTCCCCGAGCCGGGCGGACCGCGCTCGCCCGTTCAGCTCCCGCACGAGGTCGTGGGTCGGCGCCAGCATCAGACAGTCGCGACCGGCATCCTGCTCGCGGTGCCACGCGTCGAAGACCTCGTCGAGGACGGCCTGCTGGTCGCCGACGTGGATCCGTTCCTGATCGAGGTAGTAGCCGAGCGCGGACCGGTCGCCGTCCCGGAGTGCCAGCGATGCCTCGGCCTCGACCGGGTCGTCGAACCGGACGACCTCGTCGAGGCGTACGGCTCCGTGCGTGCGGGCGATGTCGCGGAGGACGCCGCCCGCTCCGATGGCGGCGAGCTGCTGGTCGTCGCCGATCAGCCGGACAGTGGCGCCGCGTTCGATCGCGAAGCCGATGACCCGATCGAGGGTGATCGTGTCGGCCATGCCGGCCTCGTCGACGACGAGCAAGGTGCCCGGTCTAACGGCGGCTGCGAGCGGTGACCCGGGCCGTGTGTCGAGGTCGTGGACGAGTTTGGCGAGCGTCTCGCACGGCATGCCGGTGGCGTCGCGCAGCGCGGCCGCGGCGGCTGCCGATGGGGCCAGCCCGAGCACCCCGGCGCCTGCCTCGGTCCACACGTCGGCGAGTACCCGCATCGCGGTCGTCTTGCCAGCTCCCGCTGGGGCGAGCGCGAGCCGCACGCGTCCGCCGCTGGTGGCCATCGCGCGGACCAGCTGCTCTTGACCGGTGTTGAGCTCGGTGCCGTCGACGCGCGCGGCCAGGAAGGCCAGTTCGACGTCCTCAATCGACCATGCCGCCGCACCGGTACTCGCGGCCGCGGCGAGGATGCGGGCCTCGGCGTCGAGCACGCGCGTTGTGGTGAAGTGGTCGCGGCCGGTGTGGCGGTAGACGCTCGTCCCGTCCGAGCGGCACAGGCCGGCTGGTTCGCTGATCAGGTCGCGGTCCGGCGTGAGGTTGACCGACAGCTCCCTGACCTCGTCGACGACCCAACCGACGGCCTGGGCGACCAACTCGGCGGGGAGCCCGGCGTCGCGGATCTGACGATGAACCTCGGCGTGCATGTGCCAGGACTGCCAGGTCGCCCGGTGCGCCTCGAGCTCGCCGAGCACGCGGTCGGCCACCTCCCGGACCCACCACGACGACACAATGGCCTGTGCGGACGCGCCGGTCGGGTGGAGCGCGGCCAGCACCATCCGATCGACGGCTTCCGGAGATCCGAGTACGTCGACAGCCTGCCTGCGCCAGGTCGTCCGCTGCTCAGCAAGCGATCGCGGCTCGTGCTTGGTCTCGCGCGTCTCCAGATTCGCCTGTTGGGCCAGTGCAACGGCTTCGACCGGCGTCGGCGTACGGCCATGAGCGTCGCGGAAGTCACGCGTCAGCTCGCGCTGCCTGGCCACGATGTCGGCTCGCCGACGCGACCACCCGTCGCAGAGTTCCCGGTCGACGCCGACGATCTCGCGGATCGGTCGCTTCTCGCGATCGGTCCCCGGCCGTTCGGCGAACTGCACTCCGAGTGCGTTGACGAGGTGTAGCTCCAGCGCTGTGTTGTAGGTCTCCGACGCGGCGACCACGTGCTGGTGCAGGACGCGCCCGTAGATCGACAGCCACTTGCCCTGCTTGGTCTGCACCCTGTTCGCGACCGCCACGTGCGTGTGCAGGTCCGGATCGCCGGCGCGCGAGTCACGGTGTTGGAAGGCAGCGGCGATGAGCCCGCGCGTCTCGACCTGCCGTACGCCGTCCTTGCCCTCGCGGGTGAGCAGGGCCTGCTGCTCGACGAAGCCCAGTGCGTCAGCGACCGCCGCCTGGTGGGCCTGCTCGATCTTCGCCGCGACCTCAGGTGGAGCGATTGCCCAGAGCGCGGAGACCGACTTCACTGGGCTGAACGTCAGGTCGAACCCGGCGACAGCCGTCTGCCGCGGCCGCGAGTACCGCGCCAGCGCCGCCGACAACTCCCGGGCCGACGCCGGCTCTCGCCCGTTCTCGGCGACGAAGAACTCACGCGCTGCAGTCGAGCGAGAAGTAGCGCGCTCGGCCGGCGTCGGCGTGGGCACGGGAGCCAACAGCTCGTCCACCCGCTTCGTGAACGCGTCGACCGTCTCGTTGGCGTAGACCTTGTACGCCACGCCGAGCGGGAGCCCGGTGACCGGGTCGCAACCGCTGCCGAACAGATGCTTCATCTGCTCGCCCGTGACGACGTCGTTGATCGCCAGGCCGTCGATGCCGTCAAGTCCCGAACCGACCCACCGTCCCGGTGCCTCGCCCTTCGCGGCGTAGTAGTCGGCGAGCGGGATGCTGCCCTTCTCCGTCGAATCGAGCGCGGCGACCTGCCGGGTCAGGTACTCGTACCCCGACCCGGCCGACAACTTCTGCAGCGTCATCGTCACGCCCCTCAAGGCCGCGAGCCGGCCGCGAGTGGCCAGGGAGACCTCGGATGAAAGAGGTGTGTGAAAGGAGGTGGTGAGGGATTGGGAGGAGGGTGGGCGGAACGACAGGGGTGAGGAGACAGGGGAAGTGGGCAAACGGATGGAGTGGCCGGGAGGTGAGGAGGCGGGAACTGAGGAGCCGGCAGGAGCCAGGGGAGATGCGGATGTCCGGGTGGGAACGCCCAATGACCTGGGGTTCGCGCCACCGCATGCGGCAGGTAGCCCGGGGAGATTGCCGCGTCTACATCGTCCGGATCTGATGACAGGTCGGTAGGATGCGCCCCTTGTCAGGGAAGCGGGGGCCGTCTGACATGAAGAACGACGAGGGTGGTCAGGCACATCACAGACAGCACGACTCCAAGTCCCAGAGTCGTCACGTCGCCTGACTGCCACATGCCGAGCGCTGTTCCTACACCCAATAGCCACGCAAGGCTGACGGGGAGCAGTTCACCGGTCCACGGCAGCCAGTCCTGTGCGCCAAGTGCGGGGCGGGGACGCCTGGGCCAATCGCGGAACCAGTGTGCAATGGGATGTGTGTGCATGGCGGTGCGCTGGCACTTCGCGCACGGCGTCGCATGCGTTCCAGCACCACCCGCTGACTCCCGGAACGGGCCCAGGAGTCTGAACGCCGAGATGAGGATGAGCAGCGTCACCGTGCCTGCCACAACCACGACCGCCACGGTCCATCTCTCCTGGGGTCGTTGTTGCGGGGTCGTCAGAACACTACTTCGTCACACCCGCGCCCGTGGCGGCCCCGGGCATCCCACCGTCACCGCTGCGCACGGATCTGCCGCGACCCGCACGTTGGCAAGGTGCCTCTATGCGCCAGTCGGGCGATTCGCTCGACCATGCCTCAGAGCGGGTGGGTGTGTCTCCGATGCGTGCATGTCGATAGACCTGCGAGGCGCCCGCGATGAGCCCCCATCTGGGAGGATGCGCCGATGGAACCTCGCGTCCGCCCGCGCCGTCCGAGTCCCATGCGGACGTTCAGGCGGGACTTGGCGATTCGAGTCTGTGCGATTGTCGCCGTGTCGGCGGTCCTATCCGGTGGCTGCAGCCTGTTCAACGACGAGGCTGTAGCCACCTGGGACCTCACCAAGGACCAGACCCCCGACTCCGACACCACCGCGTTCACCGTCGAGGTCACCCGCCTCGGCTGCAACAGCGGCGAGACCGGCACCGTCAACGACCCCGACATCGAGATGACCGACACCCAGGTCGTCATCACCTTCACCGTCAGCCCAGGCGAACCCAGCTCGGCCACCTGCCAGGGGAACAACGCAGTCTCCTACGACGTCGAACTGCCCGAGGCACTCGGCGAGCGCGAACTCGTCGACGGCGGATGCGCCTCAACCGAAGCCACTAGCACTGCGCCGTGCCAGCCCAGCGGCGTGCGCTACACACCCTGATTCAAGACCGTCGTTGCCAGTTGGCGTAATGCCGCAATCCGGGTGGGCCGACGGACGACGGTGAGGTGATCCTCGGGGCAGCCTCGGGCCCTCGCTACGGCAGGTCGGGGCGCTGCTGCGCTCGCTCGAACCGTTCGACGGCGTCTTCGTCGATCAGTCCCTCATCGGCCAGCCAGCGCACGGCGCGGGACCGCGCCCGGGCATCCCGGAACGCATGCCAGACCGAGATCAGCTCGGGATGGCGTTGGTACAACTCGTTCTTGAAGCGCCGGAACGCGCCCTTGCCCTGCAGCGAGCGGTGCAGGGCATCGCCGGCGGCTTGGTCGCTGATGCCGTCGGCGAAGTCGACCATGTCCTGGTACCAGACGTAGGACGGTAGGGGGTCGATCACGATCAGGTCCAGCTCGTCGAGCTCGACGGGGTTCTCACCGTCGATGCCGGTGTCGCTGGTCCAGAAGGCGACCTCGCCGGTCCTCGGGTCGATCAGCCATCGGTGTTCGTAGTCGGTCTGGTCCGCGAGGGCGGTGGCGATCTCCTCAACGTCGATGGCGTCCAGGTCGAGCACCGCATCAGCCTATGCCGACAGTCGGGCACGGCCAGCCCCGAAGCGCGGACCGGCCGACCAACGTGCGGCGAGAAGTGGCACCCTGATTGCGGCATGGTCGGGCTCCGCCCCGACAGCGGCAGATCCGTGCAGCGCAACCGCCACACGGGCCGCGTGCAACTGCCTCCTACTCCCACCAGAACGCTTCACCGAGGACCAGGAAGGCCAGCAGTGCCGGGAAAACCGACAGCGGGAGCCACAGCAGCGTCCACCGCTCGTGCTTGACCTTCACCGCGACCGCCATCACGAACGCCGTGACCGACGTCAGGAACCCCCCGAAGAATGACGCCACGATCAGGAACCCGACCCAGTTGTCCTCGCTGGCTTCCATCCCGCCAATGAGGTACGCCACGCCGAATACCGCGAACGCGAACGCCACGATGACTGCGGCGGCTTCCGCCAGCCTGACGGACCACCGGGCCATTTGGGCATGCACATGCGCAGGGCCTGCGGGAATCGGTGTCTGCCCGGAGATTGGACCGACCGTCATCGAACTCACCTTCTCAGGCGGAGGGCAAGATTCCTCCGCTCAACTCGATCGTCCCTCCGCACGATCGGGGACACCAGAGCCCGCATGCTTAACCGTGGATGGCGTAGGAGAGACATGGCCGTATGAGCCAACGCACCGGCACTGCCCGTTGAGAGCGCTCTCATCGGCAAAGTCGGGCGGATCCGGGATCACGGGTTCTGGGGGCGCACATGAACACGTTTGGCCACTCGCCGCAACGATTGCGCCTTGGGGGAGTGAGGGCGGCCATCCGGGGCGCCACCAACCCAAGGAGATCACCATGGTTGCCCCCATCACCCGACGCCTCGTCTCGATCGGCGACGCGGCCGACGCACTCGCCGTCTCGACCCGCACCGTCCGCCGCTACATCTCCGACGGCCAGCTCGAAGCCGTTCGGCTCGGCCGCAAGACGCTGCGGATCAAGGTCGACTCGATCGAGCGGTTCATCGATGCCCGGCCGGTGGGCAACTGGCGATGAGCTTTCAAAGGCTCAACCGCGGACAGGGCGCGGGCCGGGAGCGGCCAAACGGGGCTGTTCCTTGTTCCCCATATGTTCCCGGAAACGGGAAGAGACCCTCAAAAGGGCCTCTGACCTGGGGTTTCTCTGTGGGCGATACTGGGTTTGAACCAGTGACCTCTTCCGTGTCAAGGAAGCGCGCTACCACTGCGCCAATCGCCCGTGATCTTGAGTTGTCGGTGGGTCGGGGTGGAGGTGGGTACGGGATTTGAACCCGTGTACACGGATTTGCAGTCCGTTGCCTCGCCTCTCGGCCAACCCACCGTGGAGGCACTCCCCGAAGAGAGTTCGGCTGGGAGACCTCTCCGAGCGGACGACGAGGCTCGAACTCGCGACCTCAACCTTGGCAAGGTTGCGCTCTACCAACTGAGCTACGTCCGCCTGCGACCCGGGCCCAGGGGCTCGGTGCGGTCAGAACAGTAGCCCATGCCAGAACGTGCGCCAAAATCACCCCCGGCGCGCGTGTTGGGGCGGGTGGGACGCCGGTGGCTCCCTCCTAGAGTGGCCCTGTGCGCGCCTGGATGAACGGACAGCTGCTGGCCGATCCGACCGCCCCGGCGGTCCCGGTGACCGATCACGGGTTCACCGTCGGGGACGGTGTCTTCGAGTCGATCAAGGTGGTCGACGGCCAGCCGTTCGCGTTCGCGCGCCACCTCGAGCGGCTGGCGCGATCGGCGGCCGGCCTCTCGCTGCCCGAGGTCGACGAGGCCGCCGTGCGCGCGGGCGTGGTCGCCGTGCTGGAGGGCCAGGACCTGCCGCTGGGACGGGTGCGGATCACCTACACCGGGGGGCACGCGCCGCTGGGGTCGGGCCGGGGCGACGACTCGACGACGCTCGTGGTCGTCGCCGACGCCATGGCCCCTTGGCCGGAGACCACCTCGGTCGCGTCGGTCCCGTGGCCCCGCAACGAGCGGGGAGCGCTGTCCGGCCTCAAGACCACGTCGTACGCCGAGAACGTCGTCGCGCTCGCGCGGGCGCACGAGTGCGGCGCGACGGAGGCGATGTTCGCCAACCTGGCGGGTCACCTGTGCGAGGGCACCGGCTGCAACGTCTTCTACGTCGTGGGCGGCGAGCTGCGCACCCCGTCGCTGGCCAGCGGCTGCCTCGCCGGGGTCACCCGGGCGCTGGTGCTCGAGTGGTACGGCGGCGTCGAGGTCGACGAGCCGATCGAGGTGGCGGCGGCCGCCGACGAGGTCTTCCTGGTGTCCACCACCCGCGACGTGCAGGCCGTCGCCCGGTGGGACGACCGCGAGCTGGCGGCGCCGGGGCCGGTGACGGCGGCCGTGGCCGCCCGCTGGCGCGAACGCGAGCCGGAGCTGCTGGGCCTCGACCGTTGACCCGGGCGCGCTACTCGGAGGTGCGCGAGGTGTCGAGGAGGTCGGCGATCAGGGCGTCGAGGTCGAGGTGGTCGGCCTCGGAGCCGGCAGGGACCACGGCCAGGGACCGGGTGAGGAACCGGTAGACGTCGCGCGTCGGCGCCTCGGCGATCAGGCGCCCGTCGGGGGAGCGGAACTCCATCACCACGACGCTGTGGCCGTCCTTGTCGGTGCCCGGCCACAGCTGCACGTCGCCGTCGCCGGCGGGGTCGGTGAGGCCCTCGGCGAGCAGGTGCCGGGCGAGGCCCCACCGGATGCTCGACTCCCGCTCGCCGAAGCGGATCCACACCGCCCACGGGTCCTCGGTCTCGTACTCGAACCGGGCGTGCAGCCGGCCGCTCGTGTTGTCCCGCCCGAGGCAGCGCAGCGTCACCAGCTGGACGACCGCGGGGGCGGCAGGGGGAGTGCGCATGAGGTCACCGATCAGGGAGGCAGGGCAGCGTCTGGACAGGAGACGTCCCCGGTGGCGAAGCATGACGCCGATGTGAGATGCACAGCCGGGATAGGCTAAGGTCCACTCCGCAGCCGGGGCGATTGGCGCAGTGGTAGCGCGCTTCGTTCACACCGAAGAGGTCACTGGTTCGAACCCAGTATCGCCCACCCAGCAGCACCATCCGGAGGCCCTTGGCCCTCCGCCCGGGGGCAGTAGGTCCCTCTCCTTCCTGACACGTAGGCCGCATGCTGTCGTGCATGAGTGCCACTTCCGTGCGCGCGTGGTCGCGCCTGCTCGTCCTCGCCCTCGTGGCCGTCGCCGCGCTCTCCGCGCTGGAGGAGTGGGTGCACGCGCTCGCCGGCATCGCCGTCCTCGTGGCGGCCGGCGTCCTCGTCGTGCGCGTCCTCGAGGGCGCCGGGCGCGCCTGGCTGGTCGGGGCTCTCGTGGGCGCGGGCGGCACGGCCACCGCCTGCCTCGCCGGCTGGTGGTACCTCGACTCCGAGAACGACGCCGCGGTGACCACGATGACCGTCGCCTGGTTGGTCGCCACTGCGGCGTACGCCGGCCTGTGGTGGACCTCGCGCCGCGCCGTGCCGGCGGGTCAGCACCGGGCCTGAACGGAACGTCGCGCCGGCGCACGTCGTTGCGCCTGGCATGACCACCGTGGACTGATCGGAAGCGGACACATCGGCAGCACCGTCGAGCGGCTCGCCGTGGCAGCGGGCCCGACGTGGTGCTGAGCGACAGCCGGGGTCCGGAGGCCCCGGCGGACCTCGTCGAGGAGCTCGGCCCGCGGGCACGCGCCGCCACGGCGGTCGAGGCCGCCGAGGCGGGTGACGTCGTCGTCGTGACCATCAACTTCGAGTTCCTGCGTTCGCTGGCGCGCCCCAGTGGCAGCCCGGAGCGCAGCGTGCTGGCGATCGCCGGGGACAGCGACGAGGCCAGGAAGACGGTGTCCGACCTGCTCGACTCCCTGGGGTACGACGCCTACGACGTCGGGCCGCTCGCCGAGGGCTGGCGCTTCCAGGGCGGCACCGCGGCATACGCCTCCCTCGACAACGACGGTCCCGCGGACGTCTGGCCACCGGAGAGCCCGCGCCGGGTCACCGCCGAGATGCTGCGCGAGAAGCTGGCGCGGGCCAAGAGCTACCGCGACAGGTGACGGCACGGAAACCGCCGCGCGGGGCGGGCGGGCCGGTCGATACGATCGACGGGTCCGTTCGTCCCAGCAGTGCCCATCAGCAGGGGAGCACCTCGTGTCCGAGATCAAGGTCGCCGTCGTCCACGCCGGAGCGCGTGAGGTACGGACCACGACCACGGGCACCAAGGCGTGGGAGCTCTTCGCCGACGACCCCGCCGTGATCGCCGCCCGCGTCAACGACCGGCTGCGCGACCTCGCGCACGAGCTCGCCGACGGCGACGAGGTCGAGGGCGTGGCCATCGACAGCAAGGACGGCCGCGACATCCTGCGCCACTCGACCGCGCACGTGATGGCGCAGGCGGTGCAGGACCTGTTCCCGGACGCCAGGCTCGGCATCGGGCCGCCGGTCGAGAACGGCTTCTACTACGACTTCGACGTCGAGACGCCGTTCGTCCCGGAGGACCTCGAGAAGATCGAGACCCGGATGCGCAAGATCATCAAGGAGGGTCAGCGGTTCTCCCGCCGGCCGGTGTCCGACGCCGACGCGCTCGTGGAGCTCAGCTCCGAGCCCTACAAGCTCGAGCTGATCGGCCTCAAGGGCTCGGGCAGGGTCGAGGATGCCGCCGAGGGCGCGAACGTCGAGGTCGGCGCCGGTGAGCTCACCATCTACGACAACGTGCGGCGCAACGGCGAGGTCGCCTGGAGCGACCTGTGCCGCGGCCCGCACCTGCCGACGACCAAGCGGATCCCGGCCTTCAAGCTGATGCGCTCGGCCGCGGCGTACTGGCGCGGGGACGAGAAGAACAAGCAGCTCCAGCGCCTCTACGGCACCGCCTGGGAGACCAAGGAGGCGCTCGCCGAGCACCTCCACCGGATCGAGGAGGCCGAGCGGCGCGACCACCGCAAGCTCGGCCGCGAGCTCGACCTCTACAGCTTCCCCGAAGAGCTCGGCTCCGGGCTCGTGGTCTTCCACCCCAAGGGTGGCGTGATCAAGCGCGAGATGGAGGACTACGTCCGCCGGCGGCACATCGAGGAGGGCTTCTCCTACGTCGGCACGCCGCACATCTCCAAGGACGGCCTGTTCCACACCTCCGGCCACCTGCCCTACTACGCCGACACCATGTACCCGCCCATGGAGCTCGAGGGCGCGAGGTACCAGCTCAAGGCGATGAGCTGCCCCATGCACAACCTGATCTACCAGGCGCGCGGGCGGTCCTACCGCGAGCTGCCGCTGCGGCTCTTCGAGTTCGGCGGCGTCTACCGCTACGAGAAGTCGGGGGTCGTGCACGGGCTGACCCGCGTGCGCGGCATGACGCAGGACGACTCGCACTCCTACGTCACCCCCGAGCAGGCCAACAGCGAGATCAAGCACCTGCTGAACTTCTGCCTCGGCCTCTTCCGCGACTTCGGCCTCGACGACTTCTACCTCGAGATGTCCACGCGCGACGACTCCAAGCCCGACAAGTTCATCGGCACCGACGAGCAGTGGGAGGTCGCCACCCGGGTCCTCCGGGAGGCCGCGGACGAGTCCGGGCTCGAGCTCGTGCCCGACCCCGGCGGCGCGGCCTTCTACGGGCCGAAGATCTCCGTGCAGGCCCGGGACGCGATCGGCCGGACCTGGCAGCTCTCGACGATCCAGTACGACTTCAACCAGCCCGAGCGCTTCGGGCTGGAGTACCAGGCCGCCGACGGCACCCGCCAGCAGCCGGTGATGATCCACTCCGCCAAGTTCGGCTCGATCGAGCGGTTCCTCGGCGTTCTCGTCGAGCACTACGCCGGCGCGTTCCCCCCGTGGCTCTCGCCGGTGCAGGTGCAGGGCATCCCGATCGCCGAGCGCCACCACGACTACCTGTGGGACGTCGCGAAGCGGATGCGGGCGGCCGGGCTGCGGGTCGAGGTCGACGACTCCGACGACCGGATGCAGAAGAAGATCCGCAACGCGCAGCTGCAGAAGGTGCCGTTCATGGTGATCGCCGGGGACGACGACGTGGCCGCCGGCGCCGTGTCGTTCCGCTACCGCGACGGCCGCCAGGACAACGGCGTGCCGATCGACGAGGCGATCGCGCGCGTGGTCGAGGCCGTGCAGAACCGCACGCAGGTCTGAGCCGTCAGCGCACCTGCTTCTCGTAGCGGCGGCACGGCGAGATGAAGGTCTCGCCCATCGCCTCCACCTCGTAGGGCAGGTCGCCCGCGTCGCGCCAGCCCTGCTTGTCGTAGAAGGCGCGCGCTCGCGCGTTGCCGACCACGACCGAGAGCCACGCGACGTCGTGCCCCTGCGCGGCGACCTGTGCCTCGGCCTCGACCAGCAGCAGCGCCGCGACCCCGCTCCCGCGCTGCGCACGCGACACGAAGAGCTGCTCGACCTCGTCGTCGATCACCATCGTGAAGCCGACGACCGTCCCGTCGACCTCGGCCACCGTCGTCTCCTCGACGCGTCGGTCGGCCCGCTCGCGGAAGGCGGGGAGGGTGCGTCTCTCGGTCAGCCCGTCGGGGACGTGGCCGGCGTGGGCGTCGTGCCAGCCGGTGTGCCAGATCTCGGCAACGGCTGCCATGTCCGCGGCGGTGGCGGGTCGGAGCGTGGTCACCCGCCCACCCTAGGATCGACACCATGGACGAGGCGGTGCGGCAGGACGGCGCGGGTGACCCCGACCAGCTCGACCGGCTCTGGACGCCCCACCGGATCGCCTACATCCGCGGCGAGAACAAGCCCGCGGACTCCTCGGCCGGTGAGTGCCCCTTCTGCCGGGTCCCCGCTCTCGACGACGTCGAGGGCCTGGTGGTCCACCGCGGGGACACGGCGTACGTCGTGCTCAACCTCTACCCCTACAGCCCCGGCCACGTCATGGTCTGCCCCTACCGGCACATCGCCGACTACACCGAGACCACCGACGAGGAGGCGGCCGAGATCGCCCGGCTGACCAAGACGGCCATGGAGGTGGTCCGCGGGGTCTCCGCCGCCAAGGGCTTCAACATCGGCATGAACCAGGGCGCGATCGCGGGCGCGGGCATCTCCGCGCACCTGCACCAGCACGTCGTGCCGCGCTGGCCCGGTGACCAGAACTTCCTGCCGATCATCGGCCGCACCCGCACGCTCCCCGAGCTGCTCGCCGACACGCGCGCGCTGCTGGCGGACGCCTGGCGCTGACCGACCTAGGTGGTCACTTCTTCTTGGGCTCGAGCTTCTCGGAGAAGGTGGCCTCGTGCGACTTCGCGCGCTTGTCGGCGCGCTTCTCCTTGATCGACTTGCCCGACTTCTTGGACATGGCCTGGCGGGGGGACTTGTCGTTCATGGGGGCTCCCTGGTCGGGAGCCTGAGTGACTCCGTACCGACCACAGTACGGCGGGTCGCCGCCCCCGGCCACGGACGGAGGCCCGCGGCCGGCTCCCTGCTGCCCGCCGGAGCGGGCCCGTGGTCAGCCCCGGACGCCGTACAGGTGCTCGAGCGCCAGCTGGTCGAGACGCTCGAAGCCCATGCCGCGCCGGGCCGCGACCTCGGGGTCGAAGGACTCCGCGCGCAGGTCGGCGAGCGTCTCACCGGGCGCGACCGTGGGGACGCCGAGCTGGTCGACGCGGGCGTCGACGAGCGCCTGCTGGACCTCGGGGTCGGCGCGGAAGGCCCGCACCTTGGCCCGCAGGATCAGGTAGTTGCGCATGCACGCCTCCGCCGAGACCCACACGCCGTCGAGGTCCTCGGTGCGCGGGGGCTTGTAGTCGAAGTGGCGCGGTCCGTCGTAGCCGCCGTTCTCGACGATGTCGACGGTCCAGAAGGCGCCCCGCGCGTTGCCGGCGCCGAAGCGGAGGTCCTGGTCGTAGCGCGGCCCGTGCTGCCCGTTGAGGTCGATGTGGAAGAGCTTGCCGTGCCACAGGGCCTGGGCGAGCCCGTGGGCGTAGTTGAGCGAGGCCATCTCCTCGTGCCCGACCTCGGGGTTGAGGCCGACGAGCTCGGGGTGGTCGAGCTCGTTGATGAAGGCCAGGGCGTGGCCGACGGTGGGCAGCAGGATGTCGCCGCGCGGCTCGTTCGGCTTGGGCTCGATGGCGAAGCGCAGGTCGTAGCCCTGCTCGAGGACGTAGGCGCCGAGGAGGTTGAACGCCTCGGCGTAGCGGTCGAGCGCCGCCTTCACGTCCTTGGCCGCACCCGACTCGGCGCCCTCGCGGCCACCCCAGGCGACGAACACCCGCGCGCCCAGCTCGGCGGCGAGGTCGATGTTGTCGAGCACCTTGCGCAGCGCGAAGCGGCGCACGTCGCGGTCGTTGTTGGTGAAGCCTCCGTCGCGGAAGACCGGGTGCGAGAAGAGGTTCGTGGTCACCATCGGGACCACCAGGCCGGTCTCCTCGAGCGCCGCGCGCAGCGGCGCGAGGTGGGCCTCCTTGGCGACGGTGTCGGCGTCGAAGGGGAAGACGTCGTTGTCGTGGAAGGTGATGCCGTACGCACCGAGGTCGCTCAGCCGGCGGATCGCGTCGGCCGGTGCCATCGCGGGCCGGATCGCCGTGCCGAAGACGTCGACGCCCTGCCAGCCGACGGTCCAGAGACCGAAGGAGAAGCGGTCGTCGCGGGTCGGGGTGAAGCCGCTGTCGGGCGTCGCTGCCATCGGGGTTCTCCTCCGTGCGGGGCGGGTCGGTATTCCCGATCGAGCTTCGTTGTGCGGGAAAACACAGGCGCGCCGAGGTTTGGATGCTTGCCGGGGTGATTCAACCTGAGTATGTTGTCCCCGACAACATATACCGTGATGGTCGTCACACATCACTGGCCCCGAGCCACGGAGGTAGAAATGGGCAGGAACAGAGGGGCACGGTTCGCGTCCCTGGTAGCGGTCGCAGCGTTGGCGTTCAGTGCGCTCGCCGCATGCGGCGGCGACGACGACACCAGCAGCGACGGCTCCAGCGACGGCAGCTCCGCAGCCGCCGCCGGCAAGGTCGGGGTGATCCTCCCCGACGAGACCACGTCGCCGCGCTGGGAGGCCAACGACCGACCGAGCCTGCAGAAGGCCTTCGACGACGCTGGCGTGGAGTCGACCATCCAGAACGCTGGTGGCGACGTCGCGAAGTTCGGCGAGATCTGCGACAGCATGATCAACGAGGGCGTCACCGTCATGATGATCGTCAACCTGGACTCGGAGTCCGGCAAGGCGTGCCTGAGCAAGGCCGCGGACGCCGGCGTCCAGACCATCGACTACGACCGCCTCACGCTCGGTGGCGGCGCGTCGTACTACGTGTCGTTCGACAACGTCCAGGTCGGGGCCCTCATGGGCACGGGCCTGATCGACTGCCTCGACCAGGCCGGCAAGACCCAGGCGAACATCATCTACATCAACGGTGACCCGACCGACAACAACGCTGCGCTCTTCAAGTCCGGCTACGAGCAGGCGCTGAAGGACAAGATCGACTCGGGTGACTACACGCTGGTCGGTGACCAGAGCGGCTTCTGGGACGCCACCAAGGCCGGCGACGCCTACGAGCAGCTCTACACGCAGAACAACGGCAAGATCGACGGCGTCGTCTCGGCGAACGACACGATGGCCGGCGGCATCATCGCCCGCATGAAGGACAACGGCACCGCGGGCACCGTCCCGGTCACGGGCCAGGACGCGTCGGTCGAGGGTCTGCAGAACATCCTCGCCGGCTACCAGTGCGGCACGGTCTACAAGAACACCGACCTCGAGGCGCAGGCTGCGTCCGACCTCGCGATCGCGCTGATCAACGGTGACACCGCGGCGGCCGAGGCCCTCGCGACCGGCACCGTGACCGACACGGAGACCAACCAGGAGGTCCCGTCCGCCCTGGCCACGCCGGAGTGGATCACGGCCGACTCGGTGCAGAAGGTGATCGACGACGGCTTCGCCAGCGCCGCCGACATCTGCGTCGACGAGTACGCGAAGGACTGCCAGAAGTACAACATCTCCTAGGAGATCGCAGTCTGGCATGCTCGGGGGCCCGTCCCAGCGGGGCGGGCCCCCGAGCCCCTTCTCCCGGTCGTCCGGTCGACCCGGTCCCGACCAGCCGCATCCTTCGCCAGAGGAGACCACTGTGTCCGTCCCAGTCACCGAGCAGCCGACACCGGCTGTCTCCGCAGAGCCGATCCTGAGCCTGCGGGGGATCCACAAGAGCTTCGGGGCCGTCTCGGTCCTGCGGGGCGTCGACTTCGACGTCCGACCCGGCCGGGTGTCCGCCCTGGTCGGCGACAACGGTGCGGGCAAGAGCACCCTGATCAAGGGCATCGCCGGCATCCACGCCTTCGACCAGGGCGACTACTTCTTCGAGGGCCAGCACGTCAAGGTGCACGGTCCCAAGGAGGCCAACAACCTCGGCATCGAGGTCGTCTACCAGGACCTCGCACTCTGCGACAACCTCGACGTCGTCGACAACATGTTCCTCGGCCGTGAGGTCGGCCCCAGCGTCCGTCTCGACGAGATCTCGATGGAGCTGCGGGCGCGCGAGACCCTCGACGGGCTCTCCGTGCGCACCCTCCAGTCGGTGCGGACGCCGGTCGCGTCCCTCTCCGGTGGTCAGCGCCAGACGGTCGCGATCGCCCGGGCGGTGCTGTGGAACTCCAAGGTGGTCATCCTCGACGAGCCGACGGCGGCGCTCGGTGTCGCCCAGACCGAGCAGGTCCTGCTCCTGGTGCGCCGCCTCGCCGACCGCGGGCTCGGCGTCGTGCTGATCAGCCACAACCTCAACGACGTCTTCGAGGTCGCCGACGACATCGCCGTGCTCTACCTCGGCCAGCTGGTCGCGCAGGTCCAGGCCGACGAGGTGACCCGCGCCCAGGTCGTCGAGCTGATCACGACGGGCACCTCCGGCAAGCACGGCAACGCGCCCGCCAACGACCAGGGAGAGATCTGATGAGCGCCCCCACCGCCCCCGCCGTCGACCCGGTCGACGCGCCGGTCGAGGAGCACGCCACCCTCGGCAGCATCACCCGCGACTACATCGAGCGGGTCAAGGGCGGCGACGTCGGTTCGCTGCCCGCCGTCCTCGGGCTGGTCGCCCTGGTCATCGTCTTCTCGATCCTGCGGCCCGACACCTTCACCACCGAGCTCAACCTCGCGAACCTGATCGGCCAGTCCGCCGGGGTCATGGTCATCGCGATGGGCCTGATCTTCGTGCTGCTGCTCGGTGAGATCGACCTGTCCGCCGGCGTCACCGGCGGCACGGCGGCGGCGATGCTCGGCATCGTCCTCACCAACCGCGACTGGCCGCTCATCCCGTCGTTGCTCGTGGGCCTGGTGACCGGCACGGTGATCGGCCTCTTCATCGGCGCCATGGTCGCCAAGGTCGGCATCCCGTCGTTCGTCGTGACGCTGGCGCTCTTCCTCGGCCTCCAGGGCGTGATGCTCCACCTGATCGGCGAGGGCGGCACGATCGGCTACCGCAACGAGTTCATCCTCAAGCTCAACAACGGCTCCATGCCGATCTGGATGGGCTGGACGCTGGGCATCATCACCGTCCTCGGCTACGGGCTGTCGACGTTCCTGAAGATCCGCAACCGGCGCAAGCGTGGACTGACCGCCGAGCCCATGCTCCTGTGGGCGATCAAGACCGGCGCCTTCACCGTCGCCGTCCTCGCGTTCGTCTACTACCTGTCCAAGGAGCGCAGCCCCAACCCGCTGCTGAAGTCGCTCAAGGGCGTGCCGAACGTCGTCATCATCATCCTGGTGCTCGTCGTCGTCCTCAGCTACCTGCTCGCCCGGACGTCCTGGGGCCGGCACGTGTACGCCGTCGGTGGCAACACCGAGGCGGCCCGACGGTCCGGCATCAGCGTGTCGTGGGTCAAGATGTCGTGCTTCATGACCTGCTCGACGCTCGCGGCCGCCGGCGGCATCCTGCTCGCCAGTCGGACCAACTCCGTCTCGCCCTCCACCGGCGGCAGCGACACCCTGCTGCTCGCGGTGGGTGCGGCGGTCATCGGCGGCACCAGCCTCTTCGGAGGCAAGGGCCGGATCACCGACGCGGTGATCGGTGGCCTGGTGATCGCGGTGATCCGCAACGGCATGGCGCTGCTCAACCAGCCCTCGAGCGTCGTGTTCATGGTCACCGGCGGCGTGCTGCTCCTGGCTGCCTCGGTCGACGCGATCAGCCGGCGTCGAGCGTCGGCATCCGGTCGGGTCTGACCCGTGCCGATCCCGACGGGCGTCGGAGCCGAGGAGCTCCGACGCGCGAACCTGCGCGCCATCCTGCAGACGGTGCACACCCACGGGCCGACCACGCGAGCCGTCCTCACCAAGCAGCTGAGGCTCAACCGGAGCACGATCGGGGCGCTGACGGGCGAGCTGCAGTCGTTGGGCCTGGTCACCGAGCAGGCCTCGGCGGTGGCTGGCCGGTCGGGCCGGCCCTCCCACCTGGTGGTGCCGCAGAGCGACAACGTCGTGGTGGCGGTCGACGTGGGTGTCGACCGGATCGCGGTGGCCGTGGTCTGCCTGGGGGGAGAGGTCCTCGCCCACAGGTTCCGCGGTCACCAGCGGGGCCAGCACGACGTGGCCCACGTGGTCGAGTCGGTCGCCCGCATGGTCGAGGACGTGCTCGCGGTCGCACCGCCGAGGACCCGGTGCCTGGGCATCGGCGTCGCCGTGCCCGGGGCGGTGCGCGCCCGGGACGGCATGGTGCGCTCGGCGCCCAACCTCGGGTGGGTCGACGAGCCGTTCTCCGAGCTGCTCGGTGAGCGGCTGGGCCGGGCCGTCTCCGTCGGCAACGACGCCAACCTGGGCGTGGTCGCCGAGCACATGAGAGGTGCCGCGGTGGGCTACACCGAGGTCGCCTACCTCAACGCCAGCGTCGGCATCGGCGGCGGGTTCCTCGTGGGCGGGGTGCCCCTGACCGGTGCGAGCGGGTACGCCGGCGAGGTCGGCCACATGCAGGTCGACAGCGTCGGCCCCGGCTGCCGCTGCGGTGCGATCGGCTGCTGGGAGACCAAGGTGGGGGAGAACGTCCTGCTCCAGCACGCGGGGCGCCAGCCGGGCGGGGGACCACCGGCCGTCGCCGAGGTGATCGCCGCCGCGCGGGCGGGAGAGGAACGCGCGGCGAGGAGCGTGGAGGAGGTCGCCGACTGGTGCGGGGTCGGGCTCCAGGCCATCGTCAACCTGTTCAACCCCGAGATCATCGTGCTCGCGGGCAGCCTGTCGCAGGTCTGGGTCGCCGCACAGACGCGCGTCACCCGGTCCATGGAGCGCAGCGCGCTGGTCTCCCCGCACGGCGAGATCCTGATCTGCGCCGCGGGGCTGGGCGAGGACTCGCCCCTCATGGGGGCCGCCGAGCTCGCCTTCGCGCCGGTGCTCGACGACCCGCAGGGCGTACCGCAGGCCGTCTGACCCCGGGGCACCAGTAGCCTGCAGCCGACATGATGGAACGTTTCCGCGCCTTCTGGACGAAGGTCATCTCTCCCGTCGCCCACCTCCTGATCCGGATGGGCGTGAGTCCCGACGCGGTCACCCTCGTGGGGACCCTCGGGGTCTCGGCCGGCGCCCTCGTCTTCTTCCCGCAGGGCAAGCTCGCGACGGGGGTGCTGGTGATCGCCGCCTTCGTCTTCAGCGACCTGCTCGACGGCTACATGGCCCGCACCACCGGCCGGGTGAGCTCGTTCGGGGCGTTCTGGGACTCCACGCTCGACCGGGTCGCCGACGGCGCGATCTTCATCGGCCTGGCGCTCTACTTCGCGTGGGAGGAGCCGAGCCGGCTCTACCTGGTGCTCAGCCTGGTCTGCCTGCTGATGGGGGGAGTGACGTCGTACGCCCGCGCGCGCGGCGAGACCCTCGGGTTCTCGGTGAAGGTCGGCATCGCGGAGCGTGCCGACCGGCTCGTGGCGATCCTCGTGATGACCTTCTTCAGCGCTGTTCTCGACCTTCCGGTCCTGCTCTACATCGCGCTCTGGGGGCTCGCGCTCGCCTCGACGATCACCGTGGCCCAGCGGGTGTGGGTGGTCCGCAAGCAGGCCGCGGAGGAGGCCGCACTACGCTCGGAGCATGACTGACAGCACCACCGAGGCTCCGACGAGCACCAGCAGCACCGGCACCGGCACCTCGCGCGTCAAGCGCGGCATGGCGGAGATGCTCAAGGGCGGCGTGATCATGGACGTCGTCACGCCCGAGCAGGCCAAGATCGCCGAGGACGCCGGCGCCGTGGCCGTGATGGCCCTCGAGCGGGTCCCGGCCGACATCCGCGCCCAGGGCGGCGTGAGCAGGATGAGCGACCCCGACATGATCGACGGGATCATCGCGACGGTCTCGATCCCGGTGATGGCCAAGGCCCGCATCGGCCACTTCGCCGAGGCGCAGGTCCTGCAGAGCCTGGGAGTGGACTACGTCGACGAGTCCGAGGTGCTCACCCCGGCCGACTACGCCAACCACATCGACAAGTGGCAGTTCACCGTGCCGTTCGTGTGCGGTGCCACCAACCTCGGCGAGGCGCTGCGCCGGATCACCGAGGGTGCAGCCATGATCCGCTCCAAGGGCGAGGCCGGCACGGGCGACGTGTCCAACGCGGTGACCCACATGCGCACCATCCGCGCCGAGCTGCGCCGCCTGCAGGGCCTCGAGCCCGACGAGCTGTACGTCGCGGCCAAGGAGCTGCAGGCGCCGTACGAGCTGGTCAAGGAGGTCGCCGAGGCGGGCAAGCTGCCCGTCGTCCTGTTCACCGCCGGCGGGATCGCGACCCCGGCCGACGCGGCGATGATGATGCAGCTGGGGGCCGAGGGCGTGTTCGTCGGCTCGGGCATCTTCAAGTCGGGCAACCCCGCCCAGCGGGCCGAGGCCATCGTCAAGGCCACGACGTTCTACGACGACCCCGACGTGGTCGCCAAGGTCTCCCGCGGGCTGGGTGAGGCGATGGTCGGCCTCAACGTCGACGAGATCCCGCAGCCGCACCGGCTGGCCGAGCGCGGCTGGTGATCGCCTGACGCCCGCCCCAGCGGTCTGCGCCGCCGGAGCGGGGCTTCACCGGGAGCGGCCACGGCGGAGGTGTCTCCGGCCGCACGTGCCGCGGCCCCTACGATGGCGCGGTGCCAGGACCGACGGTGGGCGTGTTCGCCCTGCAGGGCGACGTGCGCGAGCACCTGCACGCGCTGGGTGAGCTCGGCGTCGCGACGCTCGGCGTACGGCGCCCCGAGGAGCTCGCCGCGTGCGACGCGCTGGTCCTGCCGGGCGGTGAGTCGACCACCATGTCCAAGCTGGCGGTGACCTTCGGGCTCCTGGACCCCCTGCGCGCGCGGATCAAGGAGGGGATGCCGGTCTTCGGCACCTGCGCCGGGATGATCCTGCTCGCCGACCACGTGCGCGACGGCATCGAGGGCCAGCAGACGCTCGGCGGGCTCGACGTGACGGTGCGGCGCAACGCCTTCGGCCGGCAGGTCGACTCCTTCGAGGACGACGTGGAGTTCGCCGGCCTCGACGAGACGGTGCACGCGGTCTTCATCCGCGCCCCGTGGGTGGAGGAGGTCGGCGAGGGGGTGGACGTCCTCGCGCGGGTCGGCCACGGACCTGCCGAGGGTAGGATCGTCGCGGTCCGCCAGGGTCCGCTGCTGGCCACCTCGTTCCACCCCGAGGTCGGCCGCGACACCCGGATCCACCGGCTCTTCGTGGACCAGGTCCGCGCGGGCTGACCGACTGACGACGTAGACGACCAGAAGAGGGACTCATGTCTGGCCACTCCAAGTGGGCGACCACCAAGCACAAGAAGGCGGTCATCGACGCCAAGCGCGGCAAGATGTTCGCGAAGCTGATCAAGAACATCGAGGTCGCGGCCCGGATGGGCGGCGGTGACCCGGCCGGCAACCCCACCCTCTACGACGCCATCCAGAAGGCCAAGAAGTCGTCGGTCCCCAACGACAACATCGACCGCGCGGTCAAGCGCGGGTCGGGCGCGGAGACCGGCGGCGCGGAGTACCAGACGATCATGTACGAGGGCTACGGCCCCTCGGGCGTCGCGATGCTCATCGAGTGCCTCACCGACAACCGCAACCGGGCCGCCATGGAGGTCCGCACGGCGATGACGCGCAACGGCGGCTCGCTGGCCGACCCCGGGTCGGTGTCGTTCCTGTTCAACCGCAAGGGCGTCGTCGTGGTGCCCAAGGCGCAGGAGGGCCGCACGGTCGGCGAGGACGACGTGCTCGAGGCGACGCTCGAGGCCGGAGCCGAGGACGTCAACGACCTCGAGGACAGCATCGAGGTCGTCTCGGAGGCGGGCGACCTGGTGGCCGTGCGCACCGCGCTCCAGGCGGCGGGCATCGACTACGACTCCGCGGAGGCGGAGTTCCGCCCCGACATGGAGGTGGCCCTCGACAAGGACGCCGCCGCCAAGATGTTCCGGCTCGTCGACGTGCTCGAGGACCTCGACGACGTGCAGAACATCTACGCCAACTTCGACGTGCCCGACCAGGTGATGGCCGAGCTCGAGGCGTAGCGCGGCCGCGCCCGGCGTGTCGGGACCCGGTGACCGGGGAGCCGACCGTAACGTGGTCCTCCGAACACCTGTTCGGACGGAAGGCGGCTCGGATGCGCGTGCTCGGGATCGACCCCGGCCTCACCCGCTGCGGCCTCGGCGTGGTCGAGGGCGGCGTGGGCCGACCGCTGCGCCTGATCGACGTGAACGTCGTGCGCACCAGCGCCGACCTGCCGATCGCCGAGCGGCTGGTGACCATCGAGCGAGGCATCGACGCCTGGCTCGACGAGTACCGCCCCGACGCCGTGGCGGTGGAGCGCGTGTTCGCCCGCTCCGACTCCAGCACCATCATGGGCACCGCGCAGGCCAGCGGGATCGCGCTGGTGGCGGCCGCCCGGCGGGGCCTCCCCGTCGCCCTGCACACCCCCAGCGAGGTCAAGGCCGCGGTGTCGGGCAACGGCCGCGCCGACAAGGCACAGGTCGGCGCGATGGTCGCCCGGATCCTGCGGCTCGACGCACCGCCGAAGCCCGCGGACGCCGCGGACGCCCTGGCCCTGGCCATCACCCACGTCTGGCGCGGAGGCGCCCAGGCCCGCATCGAGGCAGCGGCCGCGGCCGCTGCCGCCGCGAGGAGCAGCCGATGATCGCCTACGTCAGCGGGACCGTCGCCGCGGTCACCCTCACCAGCGCCGTCGTCGAGGTCGGCGGCGTCGGCCTCGAGGTGCAGTGCACGCCCGGCACGCTCGCCACGCTCCGCACCGGACACCCGGCCACGCTGCCGACGAGCATGGTGGTGCGCGAGGACTCCCTGACGCTGTTCGGCTTCGTCGACGAGGAAGAGAAGTCGACCTTCGAGCTCGTGCAGACCGCGTCGGGCGTCGGCCCCAAGCTGGCCCAGGCCATGGTCGCCGTCCTCGAGCCCGACGACCTGCGCCGTGCCGTGGCCCACGACGACGTCAAGACCCTGACGCGAGTCCCCGGCATCGGGCAGAAGGTGGCGCAGCGGATCATCCTCGAGCTCAAGGACCGGCTCGGCGCCCCGACGTCCCGCGCGGGCGGCGCCCCCGCCCCGGCCGCGGCGGCGCCGTGGCGCAGCCAGGTGCAGGAGGGCCTGGTCGGGCTCGGCTGGTCCGCCAGGGACGCCGACCGGGCGATCGACACCGTCGCCCGCGACGTCGTGACCGACGACGGCTCGGCCCCCGACGTCGGCGTGGTGCTGCGCGCCGCCCTGCGCCAGCTGAGCAAGGCGTGAGCGGCGTGGGCCCCGACGACCTCGACGAGCTCGACGAGCTCACCGCCATCGAGGACGCCCACCTGCGGTCCCTCACCGCGGTCGAGGCGGTCGACGGTGACGAGCGCGCGGTCGAGGCCGCGCTGCGCCCGCGCTCGCTCGACGAGGTGGTCGGCCAGCAGCGCGTGCGCGACCAGCTCGGCCTGGTGCTCGAGGCCGCCCGGCAGCGGGGGAGGGCTCCCGACCACGTGCTGCTCTCGGGGCCCCCCGGGCTCGGCAAGACCACGCTGGCGATGATCATCGCGGCCGAGATGACCACGCCGTTGCGGCTGACCAGCGGTCCGGCGATCACCCACGCGGGTGACCTCGCCGCCATCCTGTCCGGCCTCAACGAGGGCGACGTCCTCTTCGTCGACGAGATCCACCGGATGTCGCGGCCTGCGGAGGAGATGCTCTACCTCGCGATGGAGGACTTCCGGGTCGACGTCGTGATCGGCAAGGGTCCCGGCGCGACCGCGATCCCGATCGAGATCCCGCCGTTCACCCTGGTGGGCGCCACCACCCGGGCGGGGCTCCTGCCCGGGCCGCTGCGCGACCGGTTCGGGTTCACCGCCCACCTCGAGTTCTACGAGGCGCACGAGCTCGACGAGATCGTCCAGCGCTCGGCCCGGCTGCTCGACGTCGAGGTGCGCGCCGACGGCACCAGCGAGATCGCGTCCCGCTCGCGGGGCACCCCGCGCATCGCCAACCGGCTGCTGCGCCGGGTCCGCGACTACGCCCAGGTGCGCGCCGACGGCGTGGTCACCCGCACCGTCGCCCGCGACGCCCTCGACCTCTACGAGGTCGACGCCTCGGGCCTCGACCGCCTCGACCGGGCCGTGCTCGACGTGCTGTGCCGGCGCTTCGGCGGCGGCCCCGTCGGCGTCTCGACGCTGGCCGTGGCCGTGGGCGAGGAGCGCGAGACCGTCGAGGAGGTCGCCGAGCCCTTCCTCGTACGACGCGGCCTGCTCGCCCGGACGCCCCGCGGACGCGTGGCCACCGCCGCCGCGTGGCAGCACCTCGGCCTGGCCGCGCCCGCTGCCGCACCCGGCACGTCCGCCGACCCGGCGCTCTTCGACGAGTGACCGCGGGCAGGTCCACCGGTCCGGGGGACCCGGCGATTCAACCCGCGTAGTGGCGCCGGTTACACTTCACCGTCGCCCCGGCCACGTCGCCGGCTGGCGCCCTCGATCACATCACCACACGCTCGGAAGGTACTGCCGTGCCGGAGCTCGTCTCCCTGTTGCCCATCATCGCCATCGCGGTGCTCTTCTGGTTCCTGCTGATCCGTCCGCAGGCCCGGCGCCAGAAGGAGCAGGTCCGCATGCAGGCGTCGGTGAGGACCGGGGAGCGGGTCATGCTCACCTCCGGCATCTACGGCACCCTGCGCAGCGAGGACGGCGACACGGTCACGCTCGAGGTGGCCGACGGCGTCGTGCTCGAGGTGGCGCGCGCCGCGATCGCCCAGGTGCTGGCGGCCGACGAGCCGACCCCGCCCGCAGCCGGCGAGTCCGCGACCGGCACCGAGGAGAACTGACGTGGCACGCAAGAACTACCGTCCGGGGCGGACCGTCCTCATCTTCTTCTCGGTCATCGCCGCGGGCTACGCCCTCGTCGCTGCCACCGGCACCGCCTGGACCCCCGCCCTCGGCCTCGACCTCCAGGGCGGCACCCGGATCACCCTGGTGACCAACGACAAGAACGCCACGCCCGAGAGCATGGACCAGGCCGTGACGATCATCGACCAGCGCGTCAACGGCTCGGGCGTCAACGAGGCCGAGGTCACCAAGCAGGGCAACAACCTGATCGTCGTCGAAATCCCCGGTGACACCCGCCGCGACCTCGTCGAGACCGTGAAGCGCCAGGCGCAGCTGCGGTTCCGCCTGGTGGCCTGCACCGCCCCCGGTCCGGCCTGCGGGTCGTCGTCCGCGACCACCCAGACCCCGCAGGAGCTCCCCGGCGTGCCCGGCGTGACCCTGCCGTCGGGCGCCAGCATCTCCATCGACCCGGGCTCCGGCAGCACCGGCGGCGGTGGCAACGGCGGCGGCAACCAGAGCGGCACGGCCAACCGCCCGCCGCTCGGCTTCGCCGACAAGAGCGGCAGCACCTCCTCGCCGACCGGCTCGCCGACGAGCACCTCCAGTCCGACGAGCACTTCCAGCCCGACCGACGGTGGCAGCGCGAGCGCGCCGGCCCAGCCCGACGCCACGGGCGACCTCGTCGACCAGCCGCTGAAGTGGATGGACAACCCCGACCCTGCGTCGATCAAGGCGTTCAACCAGTTCACGTGCCCCCCGAAGGGTGAGGCGCCCGTCGCCGAGGACGACCCCGACAAGCCCCTCGTCACCTGCGACGAGAACGGCGTGAAGTACCTGCTCTCCGTGGCCGCCATCGAGGGCACCGACCTCAGCAGCGCGAGCGCCGGCATCCCGCAGAACGCCGTGGACTGGGTGGTCGACCTCGGCTTCAACGGCAGCGCCACCGACACCTTCACCGAGATCTCCCGCGCGCTCTACGGCACGCAGAAGCAGTTCGCGATCGTGCTCGACGGCCAGGTGATCTCCGCGCCGACGATGAACGGCCTGATCACCAACGGCCAGGCCCAGATCAGCGGCAACTTCAACCAGGCGGAGGCGCAGAGCCTCGCCACCAGCCTGAAGTTCGGCGCGTTGCCGATCTCCTTCGACGACCAGAGCACCCAGGTGGAGACGATCGGCCCCTCGCTGGCCGGCAACCAGCTCTCCGCCGGTCTGATGGCCGGAGCGCTCGGGCTCGCGCTGGTGATGATCTACTGCCTCTTCTACTACCGCGGGCTCGGCCTGGTCGTCGTCGCGTCGCTGTTCGTCGCGGCGGCTGCGACGTACGTCCTCGTGCTGCTGCTCAGCGAGAGCGCCGGCTTCACGTTGTCGCTGCCGGGCATCGCGGGCCTGATCGTGGCGGTCGGCATCACCGCCGACTCGTTCATCGTGTACTTCGAGCGGATCCGTGACGAGATGCGAGACGGCAAGAGCATGCGGGTTGCCGTTGAGAGCGGCTGGGCGCGAGCCAGGAACACCTGCCTGGCCGCGGACTCCGTGTCGCTGCTGGCGGCGATCGTCCTCTACATCTTCGCCGCCGGCGTGGTGAAGGGCTTCGCGTTCGCGCTCGGGCTCTCCACGCTGATCGACCTCGCCGTGTTCTTCTGGTTCACGCACCCGATGGTGTCGTGGCTGGCCCGCTTCGAGTTCTTCTACAAGGGCCACCGGCTCTCCGGTCTCGACCGTGAGGCACTGGGTATCGACGACCGACGAGTCCCCGCGGGAGGGGCGGCCTGATGAGCAAGATCACGCGGCTCGGCAACGAGCTCTACACCGGTCGCAAGTCGATCGACTTCGTCGGACGACGCTGGCTCTGGTACACCATCTCCGGTGTGATCGTCGTGGTGGCGATCCTCGCCCTGACCCTCAAGGGCCTCAACTGGGGCATCGAGTTCACCGGCGGCGCGGAGTTCCGCGTCACCACGCCCGGCCAGACCGTGTCCCAGGACGAGGTCGACCAGGTCCGCCAGGAAGTCGCCGCTACGGGCATCGACGCCGCCTCGGCCCCCGTGGTCAGCTCCTCGGGCACCGACACGATCCTGGTGCAGACCGAGCCGCTCACCGACGCCGAGAGCGTGACGGTGACCCAGGTCATCCTCGACGTCACCGGCGGCACGGAGAGCGACTTCTCGCAGTCGGAGATCGGCCCCAGCTGGGGAGCGGAGGTCGCCCAGCGGGCGTTGCTCGGCCTCGGCGTCTTCCTCGTCCTGGTCACCCTGTTCATCTGGGCCTACTTCCGCGAGTGGAAGATGTCGGTGGCCGCTCTGGTCGCACTCGCGCACGACCTGATCATCACCACGGGTGTCTACGCCCTGTCGGGCTTCGAGGTCAGTCCCGCGACCGTGACGGGTCTGCTCACGATCCTCGGCTTCTCGCTCTACGACACCGTCGTGGTCTTCGACAAGGTCCGCGAGAACACCAAGGACCTGCGCGCCCGCCGCACGACGTACGCCGCGGCCGCGAACCTCGCGGTCAACCAGACCCTGGTCCGCTCGATCAACACCTCGATCGTCGCGCTGATCCCGGTCGGCTGCATCCTCTACGTCGGCGTCGTCCAGCTCGGCTCCGGCGCGATGAAGGACCTCGCGCTCGCGCTCTTCGTGGGCATGGCGGCCGGCGTCTACTCCTCGATCTTCATCGCGACCCCGCTGGTGGCGCACCTGAAGTCCAGCGAGTCCGAGGTCCAGGCAGCCGAGCGGCGCGCCAAGGCCCGCGAGCGCCAGCAGGCCGACCGCTACGCGACGGTCCCGTCGTTCAGCGAGGACATGCCGATCACCGACGAGCCCGGTGCCGGCGGCGAGCCCGGCGCCGAGGGCACGCCCGTGGGCGGCGCGTCCGGGTCGTCCGGTGCACGACCCGAGGCGTCCGGCCGCGGCCGGGTGGCCCCGGCGTCGCGCGGGCCGGTCCAGCAGAGCAGCGCGTCCGGCCGGCAGCAGCCGACCCGCCAGCCGAGGTCCAAGCGGGGCAAGAAGTGACCGATGGGCCCGCGGCCCGCGCCCGGGCCCGCGCGGCCCTCGAGCAGCTGGTCGTCGACGTCCCCGACTTCCCCGAGCCCGGGGTCGTCTTCAAGGACATCACGCCCGTCCTGGCCGACCACACGGCGTTCACCGACCTCGTCGCCGGGCTGGCCTCGGCCGGCCGCGACGCCGACGGGACGGTGCGGGTCGACAAGGTGATCGGCATGGAGGCGCGTGGCTTCATCCTGGCCGCGCCGGTGGCCCTGAGCCTCGGCGCCGGCTTCGTGCCGGTGCGCAAGGCCGGGAAGCTGCCGCGCGCCACGCACGCGGTCTCGTACTCCCTGGAGTACGGCAGGGCCACGCTCGAGATGCACGCGGACGCCGTGGAGGCGGGTGACCGGGTGCTCCTCGTGGACGACGTCCTCGCCACCGGCGGCACGGTCGCGGCGACCGCCGAGCTCGTCGCCCGCGCCGGCGCCACCACCGTCGGGGTGGCCGTGCTGATGGAGCTCGGCTTCCTCTCCGGGCGCGACGTGGTCGGCGACCTCGCCATCACCACCCTGCTGACCATCTGAAGGCGCGCGGGGCCAGGTCGCGCGACCTCCTAGACTGGCCTCGTGACCGACGACCAGGCCGTGACCGCTCCCGAGGAGGAGCGCGCACCCGAGTCGGTCACCTCGGCGCGCGGCATGCGCGCCCGGCTCGCCCGGATGGGCACCCGGACCTCGGTCGGCAACCCGGTGCTCGAGCCGCTCTTCCGCTCGGTCCGGGCCAGCCACCCCAAGGCCGACCTCGCCCTGCTCGAGCGCGCGTACACGACCGCCGAGCGCATGCACGGCACCCAGATGCGCAAGAGCGGCGACCCCTACATCACCCACCCGCTGGCCGTCACCGCGATCCTCGCCGACATCGGCATGACCGAGCCGACCCTGGTCGCCGCCCTGCTCCACGACACCGTGGAGGACACGCCGTACACCCTGGACCAGCTGCGCGCCGACTTCGGCGACGAGGTCGCCCAGCTCGTCGACGGCGTGACCAAGCTCGACAAGGTGAAGTACGGCGACGCCGCGCAGGCCGAGACCATCCGCAAGATGATCGTGGCGATGTCGCGCGACATCCGCGTGCTCGTGATCAAGCTCGCCGACCGGCTGCACAACATGCGCACGCTGCGCTACGTGCCCCAGGCCTCGCAGGAGCGCACCGCCCGCGAGACGCTCGACATCTACGCGCCGCTGGCCCACCGGCTCGGCATGAACACCCTCAAGTGGGAGCTCGAGGACCTCGCCTTCGCCACGCTGCACCCCAAGATCTACGACGAGATCGTGCGGCTGGTGGCCGAGCGCGCGCCGTCGCGCGGCAAGTTCCTCGCCGAGGTGATCAGCCAGGTCGAGGCCGACCTCAAGGAGGCCAAGGTCAAGGCCAAGGTCACCGGGCGGCCGAAGCACTACTACTCGATCTACCAGAAGATGATCCTCGGCGGCCGGGAGTTCTCCGACATCTACGACCTGGTCGGCATCCGGATCCTGGTCGAGGAGGACCGCGACTGCTACTCGGCGCTCGGCGTGCTCCACTCCCGCTGGAACCCGGTGCTGGGCCGGTTCAAGGACTTCGTGGCGATGCCGAAGTTCAACATGTACCAGTCGCTGCACACCACGGTGATCGGGCCGCAGGGCAAGCCCGTCGAGATCCAGATCCGCACCTTCGCGATGCACCGCCGGGCGGAGTACGGCGTGGCCGCGCACTGGAAGTACAAGGAGGACGGCCGCAACGGCGTCGACACCGACCGGGCGGGCGACTTCGACGACATGACCTGGGTGCGCCAGCTGCTGGACTGGCAGAGCGACGTCGAGGACCCGGGCGAGTTCCTCGAGTCGCTGCGCTTCGAGATCAACCGCGCCGAGGTCTACGTCTTCACGCCGCGCGGCGACGTGATCGCGCTGCCGGTGGGGGCCACGCCGGTCGACTTCGCCTACGCCGTGCACACCGAGGTCGGGCACCACACGATCGGCGCGCGCGTGAACGGCCGGCTGGTGCCGCTGGAGTCGACGCTGGAGAACTCCGACGTGGTCGAGGTCTTCACCTCGAAGTCCCCGACCGCCGGCCCGTCGCGCGACTGGCTGACCTTCGTCAAGTCACCGCGCGCCCGCTCCAAGATCCGGCAGTGGTTCACCAAGGAGCGGCGCGAGGAGGCGATCGAGCGGGGCAAGGAGCAGATCGCCAAGCTGATGCGCAAGGAGGGGCTGCCGCTCAAGCGGCTGATGTCGCACGAGTCGCTGATGCTCGTGGCCGCGCACTTCAACATCGCCGACGTCTCCGCGCTCTACGCCGCGGTGGGGGAGGGCAACCTCAGCGCCCAGGCGGTCGTCCGGCGGGTGATCGACCTGCACGGCGGCGACGACGGCGCGGCCGAGGACCTCTCGGAGGCCGTGACGATCACGGGCCGGCGTGCCCGCGGCAAGGCCAGTGCCGGCGGCGACGCTGGCGTGATCGTCAAGGGCGCCCCCGACGTGTGGGTGAAGCTGGCCAAGTGCTGCACACCCGTGCCGCCCGACGACATCCTCGGCTTCGTCACCAAGGGGGGTGGCGTCTCGGTGCACCGCACCGACTGCACCAACGCCGCCAGCCTGCGCAGCCAGCCGGAGAAGCTGCTCGAGGTGGAGTGGGCGCCGACCGGGCAGTCGACGTTCCTCGTCAACATCCAGGTCGAGGCGCTCGACCGGGCCCGGCTGCTCTCGGACATCACGATGGTGCTCTCCGACGCCCACGTGAACATCCTCAGCGCCAACCTGTCGACCTCGCGCGACCGCGTGGCCAAGAGCCGCTTCACCTTCGAGATGGCGGAGTCCAAGCACCTCGACACCGTGCTGCGGGCGGTGCGGTCGGTGCCCGGCGTCTTCGACGCCTACCGCGTCACGCAGTAGCGCCGTCGACCGTCGGCCGCCTCCGGGTCAGCCGGAGAAGTCGGCGGAGGCCCGGCGGGCCATGTCGAGGAAGGCCTGGCGCGAGGCGAGGTTCTCCTCGAGGTCGGCGACCTTCTTCTGGTCACCCGCGGCACGGGCCGCCTCGAGGTCGCGCTCGATCTTGCCGAGCGCCGCCTCGAGCTTGGAGACCATGTCGTCGGCCCGCGCGGACTTCTCCGGGTCGGTGCGGCGCCACTGCTCCTCCTCCTTCGAGCGGATCTCCTGCTCGACGCGGCGGATCCGCCCCTCGAGCTCCTTGATCCGGTCGCGGGGGACCTTGCCCGCAGCCTCCCAGCGCTCGGCGATGTCGCGCATCGCGCGCTTGGCCGCCTCCAGGTCGGTCACCGGCAGCAGCGCCTCCGCCTCGGCGAGCAGCTGCTCCTTCACCTCGGCGTTGGCGGCGAACTCGCGGTCCTGCTCGGCGTTGGCGGCGTCACGGGCGCCGAAGAACGTGTCCTGCGCGCCGCGGAAGCGCTTCCACAGCGCGTCGTCGACGTCGCGGGGCGCCGGCCCGGCGGCCTTCCACTCGCGCATCAGGTCCCGGAAGCGACCCGCCGTCGGGCCCCACTCGGTGGAGCCGGCGAGCGCCTCGGCCTCCTTGGCGAGCCGCTCCTTGACCACCCGGGAGGCCTCGCGCTTCTCGTGCTGCTCGGAGAAGTGAACCTTGCGGCGCCGGGTGTACGTCGTGCGGGCGGAGGAGAAGCGTCGCCACAGGGCGTCGTCGGAGGCGCGGTCGATCCGCGGGAGTGCCTTCCACTGGTCGAGCAGCTCGCGCAGGCGGTTCGCGCCGTTGCGCCAGTCGGAGCCCTCCGCGAGGCGCTCGGCCTCGGCGACCAGGGCCTCCTTCTGCTCCTTGGTCTCCGCCGAACGCTTGGCGCGCTCGGCCTTGCGGGCCTCGCGCTGGCTGGCGATCACGGGGCTCAACGCGTCGAGCCGGCCGGCCAGGCTGGCGAGGTCGCCGACGGCGTTGGCGTCGACGACCTGGGCGCGCACGGTCCTGATCGACTCCTGGGCTTCCTCGGGCGAGAGCACCCCGGCCTGGACGCGCTGCTCGAGCAGGCCCACCTCGAAGGCGAGGGCGTCGTACCGCTCGGTGTAGAACTTCAGGGCGTCCTCGGGGGTCGCGTCGGGCACCTGCCCGACCGGTCGCTCGCCGTCGGCGGTGGTCACGAAGACCGTGCCGTCCTCGGCGACCCGACCCCATGCTTGCTCAGTCACAGCCTGTCCCTCTTCGCTCGGTCCCTGCGGGCGCAGGTGCCCATGCTAGTCACGAGCGGCCGTGCCTCCACCGGTGACCGTGGGCCCGCACCCGGTGGGTAGTGTGCTCGGGTGTTCATCGCCGGTTTCCCCGCGGGTCCGTGGGGCACCAACTGCTACGTCGTCGCGACGGCCCCGGGGGCGGAGTGCGTGGTCGTCGACCCCGGCAAGGACGCCGCCGCGGGCGTCGCCGAGCTCGTCCGCGAGCACCGGCTCAAGCCGGTCTCCGTGCTCGTCACCCACGGCCACGTCGACCACATGTGGTGCGTGGCGCCCGTGGCCGGCAGCTACGACGCCACCGCCTGGATCCACCCCGCCGACCGGCACCTGCTCAGCGACCCGATGGCCGGCATGTCGCGGGAGACCACGCAGATGATGCTCGGCGGCGACTACTCGTGGGCCGAGCCGGACGACGTGCGCGAGCTCGCCGACGGTCAGGACCTCGAGCTCGCCGGGCTCTCGTTCACCGTCGACCACACACCCGGGCACACGGCGGGGTCGGTCACCTTCCGCTCGCCGTACTCCGGCGCTGAGGTCTCCGAGGTCATGTTCGCCGGGGACCTGCTCTTCGCCGGGTCGATCGGGCGCACCGACCTGCCCGGCGGCGACCACCCCACCATGCTGCGCAGCCTGCGCGAGAAGGTGCTGACGCTGCGTGACGACGTCGTCGTGCTGCCCGGCCACGGCGAGCAGACGTCCATCGGGCGCGAGCGCGCCACCAACCCCTTCCTGCTCGAGCTGCAGCACGACGGCTCGGCCGGCCAGGTCACGCGAGGTCTCTAGATGAGCAAGCCCACGCCGCTCAGCGGCTTCCCCGAGCTGCTGCCCGCCCAGCGCGTCGTCGAGCGCGAGGTGATCGCCTCGCTCTCGCGCACCTTCGAGCTGCACGGCTTCGCCAACATCGAGACGCGGGTGGTCGAGCCGCTCGAGCGCCTCGCCAAGGGCGGCGAGATCGACAAGGAGATCTACGTCCTGCGGCGGCTGCAGGCGGGGGAGTCCCAGGACGGGCCGAGCGACTCCGGCCTCGGCATGCACTTCGACCTCACCGTGCCGTTCGCCCGCTACGTGCTGGAGAACGCCGGCAAGCTCGAGTTCCCCTTCCGGCGGTTCCAGATCCAGCCGGCGTGGCGCGGGGAGCGGCCGCAGGAAGGCCGCTACCGCCAGTTCACCCAGGCCGACATCGACATCGTCGGACGCGACGAGCTGCCCTTCCACCACGACGTCGAGGTGGTGCGGGTGATGGTGGAGGCACTGGCCGCGCTGCCGGTGCCGCCGCTCTCGGTCCAGCTCAACAACCGCAAGCTGATCCAAGGCTTCTACCGGGGCCTCGGCATCGCCGACGTCACGGCGGCCATCCGGGTCATCGACAAGCTCGACAAGCTGCCGGCCGAGCAGGTCGCCGCGCAGCTCGTCGAGGTCGCCGGAGCCACCCCCGAGCAGGCCGAGCGCTGTCTCGAGCTGGCGCGGATCCGGGTGCCGGACACCTCGTTCGTCGAGACGGTCCGCGGGCTCGGCGTCACCGACGACCTGCTCGAGACCGGCCTCGCCGAGCTGGCCGCCGTGGTCGACGGCTGCCCGGCGTCCGACCGGGTCCGCGTCGAGGCCAACCTCCGCATCGCGCGCGGGCTCGACTACTACACCGGCACGGTCGTCGAGATCTTCATGAGCGGCTACGAGCGGTTGAAGTCGGTCGGCGGCGGGGGCCGCTACGACGCGCTGGCCGACGACGGCCGCACGACCTACCCCGGCGTCGGCGTCTCGTTCGGCGTCTCGCGCACGCTCGTGCCGCTGATCGCCGACGGTGTGCTCTCCGGAAGCCGGCCGGTGCCGAGCGCGGTGCTCGTGGCACTGGTCGACGAGGAGTCGCGACCGGGCAGCGAGCAGGTCGCGGCCGCGCTGCGCGCCCGCGGCATCCCCTGCGAGGTCGCCCCTAGCCCACAGAAGTTCGGCAAGCAGATCCGCTTCGCCGAGCGGCGGGGCATCCCGTTCGTGTGGTTCCCGGGGGAGTCGCACGAGGTCAAGGACATCCGCAGCGGCGAGCAGGTGCCCGCCGACCCCGACCAGTGGGCGCCACCGCACGGCGACCTGCGACCCACCATCGTGACGAAGGAGCAGACCTCGTGATCCGCACCCATGACGCCGGAGCCCTGCGCGGCACCGACGCCGGCCAGACCGTGACCCTCGCCGGGTGGGTGGCGCGCCGTCGCGACCACGGCGGCGTCGCGTTCCTCGACCTGCGGGAGGCCAGCGGCGTCGTGCAGGTCGTGGTCCGCGACGAGGAGGTCGCGCACAGCCTGCGCAGCGAGTACTGCCTCAAGGTGACCGGCGAGGTCAGCCTGCGCCCGGAGGGCAACGCCAACCCGCAGCTGCCCACCGGCGAGGTCGAGGTGATCGCCTCGGAGGTCGAGGTGCTCAACCCGAGCGCGCCGTTGCCGTTCCCGATCGACGAGACCGGCCACGAGGGCGGGTCGGTGGGCGAGGAGGTCCGCCTGGCGCACCGGTACCTCGACCTGCGTCGAGCCGGCCCCAGCCAGGCCCTGCGTCTGCGCAGCCGGGTCAACAAGGCGGCCCGCGACGTGCTCGACGGGCGCGGCTTCGTCGAGGTCGAGACCCCGACGCTGACCCGGTCCACGCCGGAGGGCGCGCGCGACTTCCTGGTGCCGGCGCGCCTTCAGCCCGGCAGCTGGTACGCCCTGCCGCAGAGCCCGCAGCTGTTCAAGCAGCTGCTGATGGTCGCCGGCATGGAGCGCTACTACCAGATCGCCCGGTGCTACCGCGACGAGGACTTCCGCGCCGACCGCCAGCCGGAGTTCACCCAGCTCGACATCGAGATGTCGTTCGTCGACCAGGACGACGTCATCGCCGTCGCCGAGGAGGTGCTCGCCTCGGTGTGGGCGCTGATCGGGCACGAGCTCGAGAGGCCAGTGCCGCGGATGACCTACGCCGAGGCGATGGCGCGGTTCGGCACCGACAAGCCCGACCTGCGCATGGGCCAGGAGCTCGTCGACTGCACGTCGTACTTCGCCGGGACGCCGTTCCGCGTCTTCCAGGCGCCGTACGTCGGTGCGGTGGTGATGCCGGGGGGCGCCTCCCAGCCGCGCAAGCAGCTCGACGCCTGGCAGGACTGGGCCAAGCAGCGCGGGGCCAGGGGCCTCGCCTACCTCCTGGTCAAGGAGGACGGTGAGATCACCGGACCGGTCGCCAAGAACATCTCCGACGCCGAGCGCGAGGGCATCGCCGCCCACGTCGGTGCACAGCCGGGGGACTGCGTCTTCTTCGCCGCCGGCCCCGCGAAGTCCAGCCGGGCCCTGCTCGGGGCGGCGCGCCTCGAGATCGGCCGGCGGTGCGGCCTGATCGACGAGGGCGCGTGGAGCTTCGTGTGGGTCGTCGACGCCCCGCTCTTCGAGCCGGCCGCCGAGGCCACCGCCTCCGGCGACGTCGCACTGGGCTACAGCGCGTGGACGGCCGTCCACCACGCCTTCACCTCGCCGCAGGACCTCGACGCCTTCGACCGCGACCCCGGCAACGCCTTGGCGTGGGCCTACGACATCGTCTGCAACGGCAACGAGATCGGCGGGGGATCGGTCCGTATCCACCGCCGTGACGTGCAGGAGCGCGTGTTCGCGGTCATGGGCATCGACGAGGCCGAGGCGCAGGAGAAGTTCGGCTTCCTCCTCGACGCCTTCGCCTACGGCGCGCCGCCGCACGGCGGCATCGCCTTCGGCTGGGACCGGATCGTGGCCCTGCTCGCCCGGACCGACTCGATCCGCGACGTGATCGCCTTCCCCAAGTCCGGCGGCGGGTTCGACCCGCTCACGGCGGCTCCTGCTCCGATCACGCCCCAGCAGCGCAAGGAAGCCGGTGTCGACGCCGTCGCGCCGAAGGACGTCCCGGAAACCGCTTGACACAAGCGTGATCTTCGCCCGGGGTCGAGACCAGATCGTTACGCACGAGTGATCGTCCGTGCGGTCGGCGTCACATAGAGTCTCGTCCCGGCGCAACCCGGAGGCAGGGGGATCCCCGGCCCCGAGCTACACCCCCCGAACCACACCCAGCGTGCGAACCGAACCACGACCAGATGGGGAGAAGATGTCGGCACAGATCGCCGGACCCGAGACCGTGGGCCACCTGACGGACCAAGCGCCGCCGCCGGACCCCAGCAGCACCAAGGCCAAGGAGATCGCCGGCAAGTCGCCGATGCAGATCGCCTTCGGGCGCCTGGTCCGCGACAAGATCGCCCTGTTCTGCGCGTTCGTCATCCTGGTGTTCGTCCTGGTCGCGGTCTTCGCCGGCGTGATCTGCTCGATCTTCGGCGTCACCACCGACACGGTGTTCGCCTCGGAGTACGTCGACGGCCTGACCGGCATGCCGCTCACCGGCCCGCCGCTGCACGGCTTCGACCCCAACCACCCGTTCGGGCTGGCGCCCCAGACCGGTGAGGACAACCTCGCCTACTGGGTGTACGGCTGCCGCACCTCGCTCTCGATCGCCTTCATGGCCACCGTGTTCGCGTCGTCGGTCGGCATCGTGCTCGGCCTGCTGGCCGGCTTCCTCGGCGGGACCACCGACCGGATCATCTCGTTCTTCACCGACCTCTTCCTGACGATCCCGTTCCTGCTGGCCGCCCTCGTCATCGCGCCGATCATCAGCGAGCGGTTCGCGGCCAGTGACCACTACAAGCAGATCCAGTTCTGGAACCTCGTCGCGGTGCTCAGCATCTTCACCTGGATGGGCACCGCCCGCCTGATCCGTGGCGAGGTGCTCTCGCTGCGCGAGCGCGAGTTCATCATGGCCGCCCGGGTGATCGGCATGCCGACGCGACGGATCCTGGTCAAGGAGCTGCTGCCCAACCTCGCTGCCCCGATCGTCATCTCGATCTCGCTCATGCTGCCGCTGTTCGTCGCGGCGGAGGCGGGCCTGGCGTTCCTCGGCATCGGTGTCACCAGCGGCATCTCCTGGGGCCAGACCATCAACAAGGCTGTCACCTTCTTCGACACCTACCCGCTCTACCTCTGGGAGCCGACGCTCGGCATCGTCGCGCTGTGCCTCGCACTCAACCTCCTCGGTGACGCGATCCGCGACGCCCTGGACCCCAAGACCCGTCGCTGACGGGCACCTCTGACGTCGCCCACGACTCTCCCGTGGGCGCGAACATGAAAGGAAAGGCTGGATAATGAGACGGAGCAAGCCGCTGGCGGTCGTCGCCGGTGCCGCGCTGTTCGCGCTCGCCGCCTGTGGTGGCAGTTCGGACACGCCGACGTCGGGCGAGAGCCGGACGCAGCAGGCAGCGGACACCGAGATCGCCAAGAACGCAGACATGAAGGGTCCCGCGCCCGACATCGAGGGTGCGACGGCCGGAGGGACCATCACCGTCTTCCTGCCGGGTGACCCCGGGCCGAACGACCTCGACCCGACGAACGGGTGGTCGGTGACGGGCAACTCGATCCAGCAGGCGCTGACGAGCCGGTCCCTGACGCAGTACTACCGCGACCCCGACACCGGCAAGATGATCCTGGTCCCGGACCTCGCGACCGACCTCGGCACGCCGAACGACGACTTCACGGAGTGGACCTTCACCATCCGTGACGACGCCACCTGGCAGACCGGCGAGCCGATCACGGCCGAGGAGGTCGCCTGGGGCATCTGCCGCTCCATGGACTCCGACACCTTCCCGTCCGGCCCCGGCACCGAGTACTCGCAGACCTACTTCTACGGTGCGGGCAAGTACAACGGTCCCTACACCGAGAAGGACAACGACACCTGCGACAAGTGGGGCGGCGTCTCGGTCAGCGGCCAGGACGTGACCATCAAGATGGCCAAGCCGTTCCCCGACATGGACTACTGGGGCGCCTTCATGGCGATGGGCCCGGCCCCGCTGGGCAAGGCCAGCACCCCGCCGGACTACGGCCAGAACATCCTGTCCAACGGTCCGTACATGGTCGAGAGCTTCCGCCCGTCGGAGGAGCTGACCCTGGTCAAGAACCCGCAGTGGGACCCCGCCTCTGACCCGGCGCGTCACCAGTACGCCGACAAGTGGGTCTTCAAGTTCGACCAGGACCAGAACAAGGTCGACCAGATCATGCTCTCGGGCAACACCGAGTCGCAGGCCGCGGTCGCGATCGGCATCGGCTCCAGCAACTACGAGCGCGCGAACAGCGAGCTCGGTGACCGCCTGGTGCAGAACGCCGAGCAGTGCGTCAGCTTCCTGTCGCCCGACTACACCAAGATCACCGACATCAACGTCCGCAAGGCGCTCGCGTACGCCTACCCGTACCAGGACGTCTGGCTGGCCAGCGGTGAGATCCCGGGCGTGACCCGCGTCCCGGCGAACGGCATCATGCCTCCGGGCATGGCGGGCAAGAAGGACTTCTACGCCGACGGCGAGCAGTTCACCTACCAGCCCGAGAAGTCCAAGGAGCTCCTGGCCGAGGCCGGCTACGAGGACAAGCCGTACCCGATCACGATGGTCTACTACGAGGTCGACCCCCTGGCCGTGGCTGCCCAGAAGCAGCTGGAGAAGGGCTTCGAGGAGGGCGGCTTCGACGTCAAGTCGATCCCGGTCCAGGTCTCGCCGTACGACATCTGGCTCGACCCGGACAACAAGATCAACAAGACGCTCAACCTGCGTGGTGTCAACTGGTGCTCCGACTGGCCGTCGGCTCTCACCATGATCCCGCCGCTGGTCAAGACCGGCGCGACCTACAACACCTCGCAGTTCTCCGAGCCGTCTGTCGACAAGGAGATCGCGGACATCCCGCTCATGCCGCTGGAGGACCAGGCGGCTGCGTGGGGTGACCTGGACGAGACGATCAACAAGGAGTACTTCCCGATCATCCCGACCGCCTTCCGCAACTCCCTGTTCGTCTTCGGCGAGCAGGTCGGCAACCCCTCGGGTGACAGTTCGATCGGAGCCCCGAACTACAAGGGTCTCTACGTCAGCCAGTGAGCCATGACGGTCACTGACAGCAGTGAAGCGGCGTCGGTGTGATGCCGATCCGCTGATCAGCCCCTAGCCTCGCGCTTTCACGTTGCCGGTGTGGAGTACGGCGTGTAAAGCACGGAAGTGCCTGTC
>NZ_JBHSKD010000028.1:0-57644 GCF_042657275.1 Nocardioides taihuensis | reverse complement strand
GCACTCGGAGGCAAGCCACCAATCAGTCGACTGCAACCAACCTGACGGCCGGGTACACCTAGAGGGTGAACATTCCCCCGTCGTTGTTCTTGTACATCTTGTGCTGTTGCTCCTCCCAGGAAAGGTCTCCGCGATGCTTGTCGAGGCGCCGGCCGACGAAGTACAGCGCGATGAAGAACCCGCAGAACAGAACCAACAGGACTTCCATGAAGAGTGGCATGGCTCACCTCCCGGGTGGCACTCGACGTTACGCCTCGGACATCGCGCCGTATAGACGCGGCGAGGGATTCCGCTCCTCGGCACGACCGTGCACTCCGCGGCATGACCTGCTGGCCGCAGCGAACGCAATGCGGATCCATCTGTTGCACACCCCGCGGCGGGCTAGGTAGATTTCGACCATGGGTCCGCGGATGACGATTCCCACCCAACTGGTGCTCGAGATCTTGCTCAGCGAGCCGGAGCGTGAGCGCTACGGCTACGAGATCGGCGAGACCGCAGGTCTCGCGAGCGGCACCGTGCACCCGATCTTGGCTCGTCTCGAGAGCCTGGGCTGGGTCGAGTCGCGGTGGGAGGACGTCGACGTCAGCACGGCGGGTCGCCCGGCACGTCGCTACTACCGGCTCGCCGACGACGGCCGCGCGGCCGCCCGCGCAGCACTGATGCGCGCGTACCGGCCCCGCCGGCCACGCCAGGCGTCCCCGCTCCCGGGGTCGGCATGATCCACGCAGAGGGACGCCCGACGGGATGGTCCATGGCCATCACGCGAGCAGCCCTCCGCGTGCTTCCGGCCGGGGCGGTGCGCGCTCGGTGGCAGGAGGAGCTCATTGCGGAGCTCTATGGTCTCAGCCGTCGCGAGCAGATGCTCCACACTCTGGGCGTGGTGAGCCGGGTTGCGGCACTCCGGTCCGCGGCGACATCTGGGGGCGACCCCACAGCTGTCGTCGTGCTCCGCAGACCGGTGCGTTGCATGCTGCGCCGACATTCTTGGCGCATCAACACGACCGCGGACGGCAGCCGATACCGCCGATGTCGCCTGTGCGGGAGGGACGACACCAGCGATGCGCTGGGACCCGACCATTGGGCACCGACCGTGGGCGGCACGGTCTGAGACGCGGGCAACCTGCGAGGAGGAGCCATGTGGAAGCGACTGCGTTGCCGGATCGGCGGGCACGACTGGCGCAAGGACAGCACGGAGGATGGGTCGCGCTTCCTGACCTGTCGGCGTTGCGGAAAGTACAGCGACCTGGCGGAGCGCGGCCACTGGGCTGCTGGTGGGTTCTAGTCGGTGCGTTCTGGCCCACGAGGGGGTCAAGGCCAGGCCCTGACGCTCGCGCATGGTTCGATGCGTGCCCGAACTGGAACGCCCCCACCCCCACAAGCCAGGACATCTGACAGGCGGAGAAGCGCACTTCGACGCGACTGGACCTCGCCCTGTCGCACGCGCATCGGCATGACGCGGGTTGCGGTCCGCACGACCAGCGGCGCGAGCGGACGTCGACGAGGGCTGGGAGCGCGCTCGTGCGGCCGCGGTCAGCCGTCCGGGCAACCTTGCGATTCTCTCCGGGTGAACACTCAGTACCCGCGGTCACGGAAGAGCCGTCGGGCCGCCTTGCTTCGCTCCTTCCAGATCCGCCGGTTCTCCCGGGCCGCGGTCGGATCGTCACGCCGCAGCTCGAACTCGAGCTCTCGCCGGAGCTTGCGGTAGTTCGCCAAGCGACGCCCGTCGAGCCTCCCCTCACGCTCCGCGGCGAGCACGGCACAGTCAGGCTCATGCTCGTGTCGGCAGTCCCCGAAACGGCAGTCGGTAGCGAGGGCCTCGACGTCCGGGAAAGCCGCGGCCACCCCGCCGCGGTCGATGGTCAGGGACAGACTGCGTAGCCCGGGGGTATCGATGATCACTCCACCGGTGGGTACGGCGTACAGGCCTCGATTGCTGGTCACGTGCCGACCTCGATGGTCGCCGGGACGGACCTGGCCCGTGGGCGCTGCCCCGCGCCCGAGCAACAGGTTGGCCAACGAGGACTTGCCGGCCCCTGAGGGCCCGAGCAGCACCGCCGTGAGTGCCGGACGCAGCATCTCGGCAATCTCCTCGGCCCCCACGCCGGTCACGGTGCTCACCGGCACAACCTCGACACCCGCAAGGCGGGACCGGAGCTCCTCGGCGAGCCCCGCGGGGGCCAGATCGGACTTGGTGAGCAGTACGACGGGTCGCGCGCCACTGTCCCATCCCAGTGCTACCTCGCGCTCCACGCGAGCGACCGACAACCTGTCGGCTGGTGCCGTGACAAGCACCAGGTCGACATTCGCCGCGAGCACCTGGGTGCGCCCGGTGGGGTCACGGCGGGCAAGCTCGGACCAGCGGGGAGCGACGCCTACGACGACAGCGTCGTCCTGCTGGACGTGGGCGACGACCCAGTCGCCCACCGCCGGTAGTTCCCGTGCGCGGGCCCGACAGTCGTCAGCCTCCGTTGCGACCACGACGGAGTCGAGGTCAACGCGAACGACCCTCCCGGCGGCGCAGCCGGGAGCCATGACCTCCGCGACCGCCTGGGCCGCTCGCTCGTCCCAGCCCAGGGACGACAACCCACCAGCGCCCATGTCTCCATATTCCTACGAGGGGGCCGGTTTGCCGTGCACTCGGATCGCCTCAACCGAATTGGCGGGGTCGTCGTGCTCGGTGATCAACCCCAGGGCTCCGCGAAGACTCTGGAAGTCTCGCCGCCAGTGGTTCGGTGTAGGCGACCGGTTGCAGGACGGGCCCGCTCGACCTCATTCGACCTGGGCGGAAGGTCTTTCCGCGCCGACAGGCGGCGGTATGACGCGGGTCTTGAAGGGCACGACCAGGGGCGTGACCGGATGGCCGGTGGCGTGAGCGATGACGCTGCGACTACCCGTCCGCCGGCCGGCGGCGCCCCCGCCACAGTTGCACGATCGAGGCCGCGAGACCCACGACGCAGATCGCTACCAAGATCTCACCGAAGTCTGTCCATCCTCGCGAGATCATCCACGCGCCGACGAGGATCAGGAGCAGGTCGACGACGATCCCGACCCAGGCATAGGCCGCTTTCGACTCGGACGGCACGCGACGAACGCTAGCGTCCGACGTGATGGGGAGTCCAACGATCGCTCATCGGACACGGGGGGTCGCCCCCGGCCAGAGCGCGGCATGACGCTCCTGGTCCGAGAGCTGCCGGGGCGGAGATCCGGTACCTGATCGAGGGCGAGACCGGCAACATGATCCATTCCACCGGTCTTGCCAGGTCAGGTGAGCCGGGCGACCGTCCGCGCCACCGTGAGCGAGCTCTGGCACGTTCTCTCGGACGACGGGCAGATCTGGCGACGCGACGGCACCGGCGAGGAGAGGACGGTCCTGGGGAGAGGCGTCTCCATCGACATCCCTGTCGGGACGGCCTTCCAGTATCGCTGCACCGGTGTCGATCGGCTCGAGTTCCTCTGCATCTCCATGCCGTGCTGGCCCGGGGACGAGGAAGCGACGTTCACCGAGGGGCCGTGGACGCCGACTGCTCCCGGCAGTTGACTGCCGACACGCACCCGACTCGGCAAGAGCGGGAGGGCGCGGCCACGCCGGCCGGCGGGGGGATGACTCGCGCTGTCACCGGGCGTGGCTGGTCATTCGCCAGCAGCGACTCCGTCGGAAGCCAGCACGGCCTGGACCAGCTCGGTGAAGCTTCCACGCGCCAGGTCCAGCTCGTTCTCCACGACCGGGCCGACGATGGTGGCGAGCTCGTCACGCCCGATCAGGTCGAGAATGTGCATCATCGCGACCATGCCGTCGAGGACGAGGATGATGCGCCACGCCGACTCGCGAGGGTCCGGGCAGGCGAACTGCCCCACCTCGACGCCTGCGCGGACGAGCCCCTCCACGTGGGCGAGGTAGTCCTCGCTGAGGCTCCTCGCCCGCGCGCGCAGCTGCGAGTAGCGCGAGGCGGTGCTCAGCGCGTCGTGCCAGATGCGTTGGTCGGGTGACAGGTTGGCCACGGTGAGGGCCAGGGCGACCCGGGGGGAGGCGCCGGCCGAGATCTCCTGCAGCTGCCTGAGGGAGGAGTCCGCCCACGAGCCGAAGGATTCGGCGAGGAGCTCGTCCATGCTCGGGAAGTAGTGGTGGATCAGCCCCGGGGCGACGCCGCACCGCTCGGCGACGTCCCTCACGCTCACCGCGTCCAGGCCGCTGTCGGACCCGATGGCGATCACCGCGTCGAGGATCTCGCGCCGACGCACCTCGGGCGACTTCCGCTTCCGGCCAGCTGGCACGTCGCATCCCCTCGTAACTGGTTGTGTGTCCAACAAGGCTATCGCCCGACCGACCTCGCCACTGCGTGAACTTTGCATGAACCCCTTGACAGAGCCCGAGCGGGTGCGCACGATGACTCTACCTGATATTGGTCGGACGTCCAATAAGGAGTCGTGGTGGACAAGGTCTCGACGCAGAAGCGTGTTCTGGCAACCGTGGTCACGGTGGCTGCGCTCGCGGTCCTCGGTGGCTGTGGTGGCGGCTCCACCGACTCCCCGAGCGCCGACGGCGCCACCCCGACCCCAGGCGGCGACCTCGTGATCGTCCAGGGGAAGGGCACCAAGACGCTCGACCCGGTGGCCGCGATCTCGCCCGAGGACATCGCCCCGATGTACGAGCTCTACGACACGCTCTACCGCCTCTCGGCCGACGGGCAGGAGCTCCAGCCCTCCCTGGCTGCAGCGGCGCCCCGCAGCTCGGCGGACGGGACGAAGTGGACGATCGAGCTCCGCGACGACGCCAGCTTCTCCGACGGCTCCCCGGTGACGGCCGCCGACGTGGCGTATTCGCTGAACCGGGCACGGACGGCGAACGGTGCGTTCTCCTTCCTGCTCGGTGCCATCACCGCGGTCGACGCCCCCGACGACCACACCGTCGTGATCACCACCGGCGAGCCGAGCGCGACGCTCGAGGCCGTGCTCGGCTCCTGGATCGCGTCGGTGCTCCCTGCCGACCTGGGCGGCCAGCCGGAGAAGGCGTTCTTCGAGGACCCGGTCGGCAGCGGGCCCTTCCAGCTCGACGCGTGGGACCGGGGCCAGTCGCTGCGGCTGACCAAGAGCACCGACTACTGGCAGGAGGGCAAGCCCTACCTCGACTCGATCCAGTGGACGACGGTGCCCGACGCCAACACCCGGGTCTCCCAGGTCCAGAGCGGCCAGGCCGACGTCGCGAGCGACGTGCCGTTCTCCCAGGTGGCATCCCTGGAGTCGGCGGCCGACGTCACGGCCGGCACCTTCCCCGCCGCCTACACCTCGATGCTGATCTTCAACCAGGAGTACGGGCCCTTCGCCGACGTCCACGTACGGCGGGCGATCGCCCAGGCGATCGACCGCGAGGCGGTGACCACCAGCACGCTCTTCGGTGCGGGCGTGGCGGCGTGCTCGATCCTCCCGCCGTCGATGCGCTTCGCCTCGGAGCCCACCTGCCCCACCTACAACCCCGAGGCGGCGAAGGCCGAGCTCGCGAGGTCGGCGTACCCCGACGGGTTCGACGTCGAGCTCACCATCGACAACCTGCCCGAGTCCTCGACGGTCGCCCAGGCGGTCCAGTCCCAGCTCGCCGAGCTGGGGATCAACGTCGACATCAAGGTGGTCGACTCCGGCGAGCTGTACACCGTGTTCTTCCAGGAGGCCTACCAGATGGGGCTGGCTGCCTGGGCCTCTGACATCGCCGACCCCGACGAGCAGCTCTCCTACATGCTCGACCCCAACGCCGGGGGCAACGCCTACTACACGGGCTTCGACGACCCCGAGGTCACCCGGCTCATCGAGCAGGGCCGCACGACGCTCGACGACAGCGCGAGGGCCGACGACTACGCGCAGGTGCAGCAGATCGTGGCCGACCAGGTCCCGCAGCTCCCCATCTCCCACCGGGAGAACGCCTACGTCTGGAACCGCGACCTCGCCCAGTTCGAGGTCAACCCGATGGGGATGATCGACCTGGCCAGCGTCGGGATGGTGCAGCAGTAGCGACATGGGAAGTCCGATGTCGATCCACCGGCTCCTGCGGGCGCTGGTCGCGATCCTGCTGGTCGTCGTCGTGACGTTCCTGTTCGTCCACATCGTCCCCGGCGACCCGGCACGGGCGATCCTCGGGCCGCAGGCCTCACAGGCGTCGGTCACCGCGCTGCAGGAGCGCCTCGGCCTGCAGGACCCCCTGGCGACGCAGTTCCTCGACTACGTCTCGGGGCTCGTGCGCGGCGACCTCGGGACCTCGGTCGCCCAGGACGTGCCGGTCACGAGCCTGATGGCCAGCCGGACGTGGCCCACGGTCGCGCTGATCCTGTACGCGGCGCTGCTCACCGTCCTCCTGACGATCCCGGCCGCCGCCCTCGCGGCGCGCCGGCCGGGATCCGTCGTCGACCACGCCGTGCGCACCGTTCCCCTGCTGGGGCTGGGTCTCCCGGCCTTCTGGTTCGGCCTGGTGCTGATCCAGTTCTTCGCCGTCCGCCTGGGGTGGTTCCCCGCGGGCGGCTACGGCCAGACCCCTCTCGAGCACCTCCACGCACTCACCCTCCCGGCGCTGGTGACCGCGGTGTCGATCCTCCCCTTCACCATCCAGAGCCTGCGCGTCGCGATGATCGAGGCCCACGACGCGGACTACGTCGCCGCGGCCGAGGCCCGCGGCGTCCCTCCGCGCCGGGTCTTCACCCGCTACGTCTTCCGCAACGCCTGCATCCCCGCGGTCGTCGTCCTCGGCCTCAACATGGGCTGGCTGGTGGGCAACACGCTCATCGTCGAGAAGGTCTTCGCCATCCCCGGCATCGGGTCGCTGCTCGTGGACTCGACGCTGTCGCGTGACTTCCCCGTGGTCCAGGGGCTCGCCCTGGTGGTCGCGCTGCTCGTCATCGGCACGAACCTGCTCACCGAGGTCGCGCGGATCGGCCTCGACCCCCGGCTGCGCGTCTCGCGGGAAGGAGCCCGATGAGTGCCGGGGTCCTGGCGGTCGCGACCTACGAGCGGCGCCGGGCGCGGCGGCTGAACGGCACGCTGGTGGCGGCCCTCGTCTTCCTGTCGGTGATCGCGGTCGTCGTCCTCGTCGGCCCGCTGTTCCTGCCCTCGCCCACCCAGCAGGACCTCACCGACATCCTCGCCCCGCCCTCGCGGGAGGCGCCTCTGGGCACCGACCAGCTCGGGCGCGACGTGCTCTCCCGGGTCCTGGCCGCGATCCGCCTCGACGTTGCGATCGGCGTGGCCGCGCTCGTCGTGCCGTTCGTGCTCGGGTCGGTGCTCGGGGCGCTGGCGGCCTGGCGGCGGGGCTGGATCGACGAGGTCGTCGGCGTGGTCGGGGACGTCGTCCAGGCGTTCCCCTACTACCTCTTCATCCTCGTCCTGGCGTTCTTCCTCGGGGCGGGGGTGCCGAGCATCTTCGTCGCCGTCGCGGCGATCGCGTGGGTCTCCTACATGCGGATCGTCCGCGCGGAGGTGCAGTCCGCGATGCAGCAGGACTACGTGCAGGCGGCCGTCGGCGCCGGCTACTCCGAGCGCCGGGTGCTGCTGCGGCACGTGCTCCCGAACGTCTTCCGGCAGCCGCTGACCTACGCGGTCACCGACGTCGTCGTCGTGATCGTCAGCACGGCCACGCTGAGCTACCTCGGGGTCGGGGTCACCCCGCCGACGCCGGAGCTGGGCGCGATGGTCGCGGACGGCCAGCAGTTCGCGACCATCCGACCGCTGCTGACGCTGGCTCCCGGGTTCGCCGTCGTGCTCATCGGTGCCGCGCTCGCGTTGCTGGGCAATGGTCTCGCGCGTCAGCTGGACGAGTCGTGAACGCCCCGGCGCCGCTGCTCGAGGTCACCGGGCTCACCGTGGCGATCGACGCCCCGGGCGGGACGACGTACCCGGTCCACGACGTGTCGCTGCGCGTCGCGAACGGCGAGGTCGTCGGCGTGGTCGGTGAGTCGGGGTGCGGCAAGAGCACGCTCCTGCGCGCCGTCGCGGACGTCCTGCCCCGCGGCTTCTCGCCGGTCGCGGGAGAGGTCCGCCTCGACGGCCATCGGGTCGAGCGGCGCTCCGGTGCCGTGGCGATGATCTTCCAGGACCCGATGACCGGCCTGAACCCGGTCATGACGGTGGGCGAGCACGTGACGGAGGTGCCCCGGCGGCGCGACGGGCTCGGTCGGTCGCAGGCGCGGGACCTGGCGATCCACCTGCTCAGCGAGGTCGGCATCGAGGACGCGGAGGAGCGGCTGGGCGCCTACCCGCACCAGCTGTCCGGCGGGCTCCGGCAGCGGGTCCTGATCGCTGCCGCCCTTTCCGGCAACCCCGAGCTCCTGCTCTGCGACGAGCCGACCACGGCGCTCGACGTCACCGTGCAGGCGAGGTTCATCGCCCTGCTGCGTCGCATCGTCGCGGACCGTGGCATCGGCATCCTCTACGTCACCCACGACCTGCCTCTCCTCGGCACGATGTGCGACCGCATCAACGTCATGTACGCCGGCCAGGTCATCGAGCGCGGCTCGGCCATGGACGTGCTCCGGGACCCCGCCCACCCCTACACGGCGGCCCTGCTCGCGGCCGCGCCCCGGCTCGGCGCACGGGAGCAGGCGCTCGCCAGCATCCCCGGCCAGCCACCGGCCCTGACGGAGGGCCTGACCGGCTGCCGGTTCGCCCCGCGGTGCCCCCACGTCGCGGACGGGTGCGAGGCGGCCCGGGGTCTCGGCGCCCCGGGCGAGGGCCACGAGTCGGGCTGTGTCCGCGTGGCCGAGCTGGCTCCCCTGACCGGGCGGGGTGCGCGATGAGCGTCGTCGAGGTGCGGGGCCTGTGCGTCGAGTACGCGCCCCACGGGCGAGCCGCTCGCCGCTCGGGGCAGCAGACCCGGCTCGCGGTGCAGGGCGTGGACCTCACGCTCGAGCGCGGCGAGATCCTGGGTGTCGTCGGCGAGTCGGGATCGGGCAAGACGTCGGTCGCGCGGTGCGTGGCCGGCTACCAGACCGCCACGGCCGGGACCGTCGCCGTCGACGGCACGGTCCTGACCGCGCGGCGCGAGCCCCGCGACCGCCGTCGGGTGCAGATGATCTTCCAGGACCCGTACTCGTCGCTGAACCCGGCCATGACCCTGCGCCAGGCGCTGCGTGAGCCCATCGCGGTGCACGGGCTCCGGCCCCGGCAGGGGGTCGACCAGCGGGTCGAGGAGCTGATGACCCTGGTCGGGCTCGACCTGCGGCACCTGGACGCGAAGCCGCGCCGGCTCTCGGGTGGCCAGCGCCAGCGGGCCAGCATCGCCCGCGCCCTCGCCCTCGAGCCCGAGGTCCTGGTGGCCGACGAGCCCGTCTCCGCCCTGGACGTCTCCGTGCAGGCGGTGATCCTCAACCTGCTGGCCGACCTGCGGTCGAGGCTGGACATGTCCATCCTCTTCATCTCCCACGACATGTCGGTCGTCGCCCACCTCTGTGACCGGGTGGCCGTGATGACCAAGGGCCGGATCGTCGAGACCGGCCCCGTCGACGAGGTGTTCCGCTCGCCCCGCGACCCCTACACCCGGGAGCTCCTGGCCGCCGTGCCACCCCATCCCTGGGCCGAGGTGCCCGCAACCGACACCGACGCCGCTCTCCCCGATCCCACTGGCCAGTGAAAGGACGACCCCCCATGCGAGTCGCCATCGACGCCGGCGGAACGTTCACCGATGTCGCGATCATCGACGAGTCCGGCCGCATCTCCTCCCACAAGGTGCTCAGCCACCCGGAGGACCCCGCCATGGGGATGCTCCACGCCCTCGACGAGAGCGTGGACGTGCGCCATGCCTCCGCGGTCGTGAACGGCACCACCGCCGGCCTCAACGCCGTCCTCGCCCGCACGGGCACCCGGGTCCTGGTCGTCACCACGGCGGGCTTCGAGGACGTCGTCAGCATCGGCCGGGCCCACCGGGTCGACGTCTGGGAGCTGCGCTACCCGCGGCCCGAGCACCTGGTCGCCACCGGGGACGTGTGCGGGATCGGAGAGCGCATCCGCGCCGACGGCACCGTCGAGCGCGCGATCCCGGTCGACGACCTGGCGGAGGTCTCGTCCCGGGTCTCCCGCGAGGGCGTCCGGTCCGTGGCCGTCTGCCTGCTCCACGCCACGAGCAACCCCGCCCACGAGCTCGCCGTCCGGGACTTCCTGGCCGCCGAGCACCCGGGGCTGAAGATCTCGGTGTCGCACGAGGTGGCCCCGGAGGTGGGTGAGTTCGAGCGGTTCTCCAGCACCATCGTCAACGCGTACGTCGCCACCACGGTCGGCGAGTACCTCTCCCGCGTCACCGACGGCCTCGCGACCCGTGGCTACGACCGCCCGCTCCTGGTCATGCGCTCCAGCGGCGGGGTCACCTCCGCGGCGAGCGCGCAGCGACGCCCGATGCAGACGCTGCTGTCGGGTCCGGCCGGTGGAGTGATCGGCGCCCAGGCGATCTCCCGGCACCTGGGCCGGTCGCACCTGCTCGCCCTGGACATGGGCGGCACCTCGCTCGACGCCAGCGTGGTGGTGGACCAGCGGCTCGCCGTACGCGCCGACCTCGACATCGCCGGCATCCCCGTGCTGATGCCCGTGGTCGACCTGGTGACGGTCTCGGCGGGTGGCGGGTCGATCGCGTGGGCCCAGCACGGCGCCCTCCACGTGGGGCCGCAGAGCGCCGGGGGCAACCCCGGCCCGGCCTGCTACGGCCTCGGCGGCACCGAGCCGACCGTCACCGACGCGAACGTCGTCCTGGGACGGCTCGGCCACGCGGCTCTGGCCAACGACGCCGTCGCCCTCGACCGCACGGCCGCGGTCGGCGCGCTGGCCCCGCTGGCGACCGAGCTGGGCATGTCCGTCGAGGCCCTGGCGCAGGCGATCGTCGACATCACCGACGCCCGCATGTCCGACGCCCTCCGCACGCTCACCGTGCGGCGGGGCCACGACCCGCGGGACTTCTCCATCCTCGCCTTCGGCGGTGCCGGGCCGCTGCACGCGGCCGCGCTGGCGGACGAGCTCGGCATCACCTCGGTCATCGTGCCGCCGGCGGCGGGCGTGTTCTCGGCGTGGGGCATGCTGCACGCGCCGGTGCGCCACGACCTGTCCGAGCCCCTGCTCGTCGGCTCCGGCGACCTCGCCGACGCCGACCTGGAGGAGGTGCACGCCCGGCTCCTGGTGCGGGCGCGCGAGCTGGTCGCCGCGGACGGCGTCGACCCCGATGCGGCCGGCTACGTCACCTCGGCCGACGTGCGCTACGCGGGCCAGCAGTTCAGCATCACCGTCGAACTCCCGCTGGGCTCGCCGGTGGGGGCCTGGGACAAGCTGTTCCGCGAGCGCTACGAGCGGACCCACGGGACCGTCGCCGGCCACCCGTCGACCGAGTTCGTCAACGCCAGGGTCACCGCCGTCGGGCCGGACGTCGGGGAGTACGCCGCGGCGGAGCTGATGCCTGACAGCGTCGTCACGACCGGCACGGTCGTCCACCACGGGGCACCGGTGGAGGCCGTCTTCTGCAACCGCGGGCTCCTCGGCGACCGCCGCGAAGGGCCGGCGGTCGTCAGCGACCCCGGATCGACCATCTACGTCCCCCCGGGCTGGTCGGCCGCGGCCGGCCCGATGGGCACCGTGCTCCTGAGCCGAATCGAGGAACGACCGTGACCACGCCCGACCCCGCGACCCTCGAGATCATCCGCAACCGCCTGCTCGCGGCGGCGGAGGACATGCGCGTGACGCTCGTGCGCTCGGCGTACACCCCGACCATCTACGAGAGCGAGGACTGCGCGATCGGGTTGCTCGACCGCAACGCCGAGGTCATCGCGCTCTCCACCGGTCTCCCGATCTTCCTCGGGAACCTCGGCCAGGCGGTGGTCGAGTCGGTGAAGGTCCGGGGCGGGGCGCAGGCGATGCGGCCCGGCGACGTCTACCTCCTCAACGACGCCTACCTGCAGGGCGCCCACATGCAGGACTGCACGTCGTTCGCTCCCATCTTCTTCGGCGACGACCTGATCGGGTACGCCGTCGCCCGTGCCCACATGGTGGATCTCGGCAGCAGCGAGCCCGGTGGCGGGATGGCCGCGACGAGCATCTTCGACGAGGGGCTGCGGCTCGGGCCGGTGCGCATCTTCGAGGGCGACCGGCCCTGCGACGACATCTTCGACGTGCTGCGGCACAACACCCGCAGCCAGGACGAGCTGGTCGGCGACGTGCTCGCGATGGCGGCGGCGGTCCGGGCCGGTGCATCTCGCCTGACGGAGATCGTCGAGCGCTGGGGCATGGAGGTCTTCGACGCCGCGTGCGCCGCGATCTTCGAGTACAGCGAGCAGGAGACCCGGGCGGCCATCCGGGCGGTCCCGGACGGGACCTACACGGCGACGGGCGCGATGGACGACGACGGGATCGACGTCGGCGTTCCCGTCGTCATCAATGTCTCGGTGACGGTCGCGGGTGACCAGGTCAGCGTCGACCTGGCGGGGACGGGCCCGATGGTGCGTGGCGCCATCAACTGCGGCGTCGCGCAGACGGTCTCGTCGGTGCGGGTCGCCCTCCGGCTCCTCCTGGGCGGCACCCGGCCCCCGGACGGCGGCACCTTCCGCCCGGTGTCGGTCAGCGTCCCGCGCGGCTCGTTCCTCTACGCCGAGGAGCCGGCCGCGTGCGGCAACTACGCCGCCTCTGCCGTGCTGCTGATGGACCTGGTCATGCGCGCTCTCGCCGACGCCGTACCCGACCGGGCGTGCGCCGGGCAGTACGGCGACACGATCAGCGAGCTGGTGTGGACCGACGCCGCGGGCAAGCACCTGATGCTCGGCGAGGCGCACGCCGGCGGCTGGGGCGCGGGGGAGGGGTACACAGGGGCCGACGCGACGATCGACCTCACCAACGGCCAGTTCCGCAACTTCTCGGTCGAGCTCCTCGAATCGCGCTACCCCGTGGTCGTCGAGGAGTACGGCTACCGCGAGGGCTCGGCGGGCGCCGGCCGGTTCCGCGGCGGGCGCGGGATCGTGCGCCGCTACCGGCTCGAGGAGCCGGCGCTGTTCTACCTGTGGATGGACCGCGTGCACACGCCGCCGTGGGGGCTGCACGGCGGGCACGACGGGGCCACGGCGTTCGCGCGGCTGCGCACGGCGGACGGCGTCGAGGACGTGCTGAAGTGCGAGGGCCGCCAGCTCAGCGCCGGCGACGAGGTGACGATCTACACCGCCGGCGGAGGTGGCTACGGGACGCCCGTGGACGCCGAGGGAGGCGACGGCTCGGTGCCGCGCGAGGTGGCGACGACGGGGCGGGCGCGATGAGCACCGGCGTCCTGCTCGCCCACGCCCAGGTCATCACGGGTGCCGACGACGCACCGGTCCGCGACGGAGCTGTCCTCGTCGAGGGGGGACAGGTCCGCGCGGTCGGTGTGGACGTCGAGGCCCCGAGCGACGCCGTCGTGATCGACTGCACCGGCAAGACCGTGCTGCCCGGTCTCGTCGACTGCCACGACCACCTCCTGGGCCGCAGCAGGTATGCGGAGGGGACCAGCGACCTCGGGGAGCCCGACGCGACGTGGGCCGTGGTGCTCGCCCACTACGCGCAGCGCAGCCTCGACCAGGGGGTGACCACGGTGCGGGTGCCGGGCACCCGCCACGCCATCGACCTCGCCGTACGCCGGGCCTTCGACGAGGGCTTCCTGGCCGCACCCCGCATGGTGTGCGCGGGCGAGGCGATCACGATGACGGGAGGCCACGGCACCGGCGCCGGCGTCGAGGTCGACGGAGCCGTCGAGTGCACCCGGGCGGCCCGCGCCCAGCTCGCCGGCGGGGCCGACTTCCTCAAGGTGATGGCCAGCGGCGGCGTCGGCACGGTGCGCGTGGGCGAGGACCCGACCCACCCCGAGCTCGACGTCGAGGAGATGGCCGCCGTTGTGGCCGTCGCGCGGGCGGCGAGGAAGTACGTCACCGCGCACGCCGACGGGGTCGAGGGCATCGAGAACGCCCTCCGCGCCGGCGTGACCTGCCTCGAGCACGGCATCTACCTCACCGCCGAGCAGGCGGCCGACATGGCGGCTCGCGGCGTGCGCCTCGTGCCGACCCTGTCGACGATGGTCAACATCGCCCGCCGCGGCGCCGAGTGGGGCCTTCCCCCCGAGTGGATCGGGATCGCGGAAGGCGTCCTCGAGGTGCACCGCCAGTCCTTCCGGAACGCCCTCGACGCCGGAGTCGTCTTCGGCACCGGCACCGACGGCTACGGCGACATCGTCGACGAGATCATCGAGTTCACCACCTACGGGGTCTCGCCGATGCGGGCCCTGCAGGCCGCGACCCGTGACGCCGCGCAGATCGCCGTCCCCGGCGCCGAGTTCGGCGTCCTGGCGGCGGGTCGCCACGCCGACATCCTCGTCGTCGACGGCGATCCCCTCACCGACCTCACAACGCTTCGGCAGGTGGTGCTCGTCATGTCCGCGGGTCAGATCGTTCGGCAATCAGGCTGACCCCCGGCACCGATGAGCGCTGACGATCGGAGCATGGTGGACGTCATCGCCGAATCGCTGGCGCCGCCCAGATGGCGGGAGTCGGTGCTGTCGACGTCCAGGTCGTCCGTGGGGGCTGAGCACTTGCGGCGGAATGGGTCAGGTCGGTGCGTCAACCAACCCGGGCAGAGAGCGAACTCCAAGATATTGCTCAGGGAGCCTCCACAGCAAAGTCGACGTACTCATACGACGTTCCGCTGTGCTCGGTTGATGCTATGACCATCTCGGCTGGGCCGGCCGGCAGATCACTAGGCAAGGTGCAATCAATTACGAAAGCGCCCTCGCTTCCGACTTGGGTCGAACAAACGTCACTGAAGTCTTCTTCGGTCACCTCGGACGTGATGTCGACCGAGATCAGCGCACCGGCCTCGAAATTGGCGCCGATCACGCGCACCTTGGCTCCGACCGAGGGCAGTTTCGGGTTGATCGCGACCGATGGATCAAAGCTGAGGCCCGGGAGACGGTCGGCCAGGTCGTAGAAGGCGCCCGCAGCGAGGAGCCCTCCCGCCATAAGCCCAGAGATCGCGGCGATTGCCACGGGACGAACTCCAACTGGTTGCCTGAATCGTGCTGACTCGCCCGACGTAACGTCGACTCGTACGTCGACCAGATCGTGGCGAGCGTTTGGTTCCCGCTCGGTGGATGGTGGACCGGTCAATAGTTGGATGTGTATCGCCTGCCCGCGCGAGATCAGCCCCGGTCCAAGATCAATGCCTTCGCCGTTCGCCGTCACCGGGGGTGTTGTTCCTCGCTGTGGCGTCGCGGTCACACCGAGGACCTTGACGACTGGCGATCCGATCTCGAGGTGCAAAGGTCGTCCCGCCTCGAAGTTTGACGACGCAATGTCATGCCTGCCCTTAGCGGTCACGACAACGGTAACCATGTGTGGGTCAGGCTCGATGGTCTCTCCGTCGACCCGCAGCTCGAACCTGTTCGCAGAGGTCCCGGTGTCAAGGAGGCTTCGACTCGGAAGAACCGTGACGTCCAGAGCTCTAGCCGCCGGGAAAAGTGCGCGGTACGCAAAGAACGCTCCCAGTGCCGCGGCAACCAGACCTAATACGGTCAAGATCAGCGTGGTCATGGTCGACAGTCTGTCGGTGGGCGGTCCTCGCCGCATGCCATCGCGAATACCGACCATCGAGTGTCGGATCGATTTGGGAGGCGGGACGCCAGTCGCATCGGCCCCGAATGTTCGAGGCTGCTTGGGTGTTGGCAGGTTCGGAGTGTGATGCGGCGGAATGACGCTCCGCGCGCGGACTAGCATCCGAATGTGACGCGCGACGAGCGGACCGATTCTCGAACTGTTGGCTTTCTTCAGCTGGCCAAGTTCCTCGAGGGCGGGCGCCTCAAGGGAGTAGTCGCCGAACTGGAACACGAACTCGCGTCGGCGAGCGGCGCCGAGGTCAGCCAAGCGACGGAGGAGGTGGGCATGGGGGGTGAGCCGGGGATTGCACTGTTCACGGCAGCGGTTCAAACGCGTCAACGGCTCGGCCGCCTGAGCGACCTCATCCATGCGACCGGGATCGCCCTCATGCTTCCCGCCCTGCTTGAGCCAGACGAGCGGCTCACGAACCGGCCATCGCTTGCTGCCGGCAACGACCCTTCTCGCCCGTTCGACGTGGAGACTGACCGACGAATCATGGAGTTCAAGTTCGGTGTTTGGCAGCCAGGCTCAAATGCGGATCGGAAGCGTGGCGTCTTCCATGACCTCCTGCACCTCGCCGCGGATCCTTCTGGGCGACGGCCTGAGCTCTACGTCGTCGGACCGCAGGCTGAGAAGTTCCTTCTGGGGACCACCTCGAAGGTTGCTTGGGCCCTCAACCGGCAAGCCGAGAAGAGCCGACAGTTGTTCGAGGAACGGTTCGGCTCCGTCGACATTCCGATCCCGGAGTTCACGAGAGGGCCCGCGGCTCATGTCCAGATCGTCGATCTGGAACAGCGCCTGCCCGTGCTTGGCGCGGCCCTGAGTACCTAGCCGGACTCTCCATGGTCGGATTGGACGGTCGGTCCCCGGAGCGGCGGATAACGCATGTCCTAAGGGCAGGGCCGGGCTCGTCGAGGTCTGCGCGCCTGTCGCGCCTCTGAGCGGTGATGAGGGCCATCCGAGTCAATTTGCGACGAGGCTCGCTGCGGAGTGGCATCTCCAGGGGCGTGAACCCCGTCGACTCGGTCATCAAGGAGCGTGGCGCGGCCCTCGATGAAGACAGTTCACTGTTCCGCACGGCTGTCGACATCGCCACCCGCCAACCAGACCTCGACCCACGGATGTTTCAGATCCGCGTTGCCAATGCCGGTGGAGTCGAGAAGCGAGCTGTTCAGCGCTTGCTTGAGAACCGAAAGGACGTCTTCACGATCGGACCTGGGCGCGCGTCGAAGAGCTCGGTGCGCCTGCGTCCTGAATGGCGACCTTCGTCGGGGCAGTGGAACGTCATCCGTTCGAGGTTTCGGGACGGTAGGACCACCACCGCGATCCTCCATTTCCCCGCAGGGCGGCGTTTGATCCCGCCGGTGGTGACGATCGATCGCGTTGCTCACGATGACGAACTGGAGGCGTGGGTGACGATCCGAGTGCAGGAGGCGCTGCTTTGGGCACGTTGGTCAACGGGGGCCTGCTGTCCGAAGGGGACATGGAGTCTTGGCCTGCCTTTGGACCCGGCTCCAACCAACGGAATGCCCGGGCAGGAGGGCCTACTGTGCTGGCGAACGGCAAGCGTGGTCGCCGCCACGCAATATTTGCAGCGCATTCTCATCGAGGACCTCCGACTGTCTCCCGAGAACATGACCGTCTCGTACCGAATCCGCAGCGCCATGATCGGAGGGGCAACTAATGGTGGAGCTAGGCGGCGCAAGCGGCCCGGCAAGTGGTGCTCGGAGTGTGGACAACCGCTGACGACGCCTGCGTCGATTCGAGCGGGGATGGGACCGACGTGTTCGCACCGGGCACGGCACGGCGGGTCCAGGGAGGGCAGTCGGGGGGACACGGCATTGGGGCCGTCCGAATGGCAGCAGTCGATCGCCGCCGTGTGGGAATGATGACGCGCCAGCGTCGCGCCGGGGTTGAGCCAGGATCGGCCCCCGAAGGCCGCTGCTGGCGTGTGGCGCCTGCGGGTGCATGGCAGACGTCTGGCAGGCGGCGGAAAGACGCGAGGGCGAAGCGCGCCCTCAACGGCAGAGGTGTATCCGTGTGGGTGGGTGCGGGGGAATGCGGCAAGATCGTCGAGGTCGAGCCCAAGTACACATGTCTCGGTCGGCCCAGCGTGATCCAATGCAGTCCATGCCCAACGCAGCAAGCCTCTCGGTCATCTTTACGGGCAGTGTCGCGCTCGGCTCGCTGGCTGTGACCGCGCTCGGTGCGCGGGCCCAGCGCAAGCACGAGGCCGGGCTCGCCTACCAGGAGCGAGTGTGGGATGCCAAGAGCGAGGTGCTGCTCAACGCCATCCGCGTCAGCCTCTCCATCGTGCGCGTGGTCGGGGCTCGCGCGGAGATGAGGCATCTCGCCGAGTCATTGGTGGCGGCCAGGGAGTACATCGACGAGTTCTCGGCCGAGATCGAGGCGTACGGCTCCGAGGCGACCCGGAAAGCGCTGCGCGACCTAGAGGCCAAGATCCAACTGACCCTGATCCAGTCGAATTCGGCTGGGATGCTTCGATCGGTTCGCGCCTGGAAGCTCAGCAAGGTGGAAGAGCAGGACTACGACGAGGCGCGGAAGGCGAGCGCGGACGAGCGCAGCATGCTAGACGCGATCGCCCATAACCTGACCGAGGACCCGCCGGTCTACCGCGACGCAGCTCAAGCCCTCATCGACTCCGCCCGCAAGGACCTGCGGGACCCAGACGTGTGAGCCGAGGGTCGCTGTCAACGAGCCCTCCGCGTCCCACTCCACGATCCTCGGGTGCTCGAAGGGCGACGAAGCCGCGTACCAGCAATGCGTAGTTCCACGGCCCGAGCCGGCGCTGAAGGCCGCTAAGCCCCACGGCTACGTGGCGCGGACTTCGCCCGTACTTGTAGCTGGTGAAGATGGGCATTGGGACTGCTCTCGTTTGAGGTCAGTGTCTGGCGGGACGGCGCGCGCGCGAGTGCCACTCGAAGATCTCACACGGATCGATGCCTAGGCTCGGGGGAACCGATCAAGACATGCCCGGAGTCACCACATGGGGTGAGTCGCGGCCGGTTGTCGGGAGATCCGGGCGTGCGACAAGCCGTGCCGAGCCGTACAACGTTCAGGCGACAGTTGGCGGAGGCCTACTTGCGCAACGACAACGCCGCCCCCAATCAGTCCGTCTGCGCGTCCGAGACAGCTCTTCTCCGGCCCGAGACTGGCCGCTCCCGCAGCCACAGGAATCAATGTGGCTCGCCGAGGCTGCTGATCGCGCGGCCTTCGACACGTTCGCAGCCAAGGTCAGCTTCAAGGGCAAGAACGCGCTTGACCTGTTCATCTCGGTCAACGGCTTCACGAAACCCGCGCTTGATCGCTACTCCGAGAAGGCCCGTCCATTGCAATGGACGGTGGCGACCTGTTTGCGGTCCTTGACGGCCGCGTGCGACTGGACGATCTCGTGAAGGCCAAGTTGCGGTACCCAAACGAGACGGGATCGTGCTTTCTGCCAAGTTGGTCTTGTCGTCTGACTGACAATCCCAACCGCGCTTGTCCCTGGGATGTCGACGGGATGCTCGATACGCAGGCCGTTATGCCGAAAGGAGCACGTCGGCTAGTGCCTCGGGGAACTTGTCAATGGCTCCGCTCGCAAGGGAGATGGTTCGCAAGTTCCGCCAAAGGTTTGGTCTGACGTGCTCGACGGGCTCATTCCAGATCTCCGCAAGCAAGACCTCCAGCGCGTGGGTGTCGCCTGGCGCTACCGCGCCAACGCGCTTCGCAGGAAAGTCGGTCTCCGGCAGAATGCGGTCCCTTGGAAACGCGGAGATGAGATCACCTGGCATCGCTGAGTTCACGGAGAAATAGGCGCCCGCCTTGACTGCGCGTGTGCACAAGTCCTGAGCCCCGAGGAACCAGTGGAGGACTACGCCCTTGAGCGCGTGTTGCTCCACCCTCTCCACGACCTCGCGAGTCCGTCCGGTGGAGTGTACGGAGATCAGAACCGGCAGGTCCACGCATGCGGTTAGAACATCGTCGAAGACTCGCTCTTGGTCTTCGCGAACACCTCGTCGGTCAAGGCCAACCTCGCCGACTACTGCGAAGCGGGATGCGACAGAGCGGAAGAGCGTGGGGTTGTACTGCGCGAGAGCATCTGGCCGGCCGGGGTGTGCGCCGACCGCCCACGTGAGCTGGCGGTCCGAGCGGGTCGAGGCGTAGTTCGCTTCGGCCAGGCTGCGGGTCATCGCTACGACATGCACATCTCCGAGGCGTTCGATCTGCCGATCGGTGACGTCGGGCGCAATGTGGGCGTGACAGTCCAGAAGGGGGAGCCCTGCCGGGAATGTCACGGCAGGTCGACCATGCCAAGTTCGCGCAGGCCGCGGGCGACAAGATCTTCGGCTCGGTCAAGGTCGTACCCGACTGGCCACGTGCCGGCGTCGATCGCGTTGCCGTCGACGCCTGCAGCAGCGGCTGAGCGGACTGCCTCGATGTCGCCGCGGCGGACTTCGATGAGATGGCCTCTGGGTGCCCCGGTGATCTCGTTGACGAGGTACCGAGTGCTGTCCTTGACCCCGCTGGCGATAAAGGTGCCCCGGCGCACCAGGCAAGGCACGCAGAGGCCGCAGTTGATGTTCGGTGACCCTTCGAAGAAGTTCCCGCCCAGCTTCCCGCAGGAGACGGTCAGAGCGGCCATGGCGTCCCACCCTCCCGGCGGGTCGCCGGCGACGACGGCCGTCATCGCCTCGCCCTTGGTCATCCACTCGAAGGGGTTCTCGATGGTGACGTCGATGCCGAGTGCCCCAAGTAGCCGCTGAACGCGGTCGAACGTGACCGGGTGCGTCGAACGAGTGGAGAGCGCGCCACCGCGGTTCGCCCGAAGGGGAAGGTTGATGCTCGTGTAGCCGTTCTCGGCGACAACGAGGCGGTTCGTGGTCGTGCTTACTGCTGCGGCGACTCCGAGGCTCTGGAACATGAAGGCGCGGCTGCGGCTCGTAGGTTCCGGGCGGACTGTGCCGGAGATCGCGAACCTCGCGTACGACGGTGCCGGCGAGTACTGCTGGCCGAGCCACGTGCCGACCGCGCCCTGCGCGTGCCGGATGGCGGTCGAGGTGTCCTTGTGGCCGAGGAACATTGGCCGTGCTCCGGCGCCGAGGTGTGTGATAGCTCCGAGGAACGAGTCCAGACCGCCGCTGAGAAGGCTGACCGGCTCGAGCGTGGGCACGGAGAACGTGCCCGGGAGGTCGACCGGTGCGGCGGGTGTCACCGAGAGCTCCCACTCGTCGCCGGTGAGCCACGCGAGGAGGTCCGCCGCAGCTTCGAGCGTTGTGGAGTCCCAGAGGTCTGGGTCGAGGGCGGCCAGGCGCAGCGACAAGCTGCGCGAGAAGCGGACGCCCCTTCGCGTTCGACGGTCGGCGAGGTAGGCGCCAACGGCGAGGTGGACCAGGTCCGCGACGGCCGGCGTCACACCGGGGAGAGGGGTGAGGTCCCAGCCCAGGTCAGACTCGACCGCCTTGGTCGCGCTATTGGCGAGTCGTGGCCACGCCAGCGCGACGTAACCGGGTTCGTCTGCCGCATTGTCACTCGCGGCACGGATGGTGTACTTCCCGCCGGTCGCCATGTCATTTCCCCCTCAGGAGCCGGAGGACATCCGCGCTCATCTGCCGGGCCACCTGGTGCATGTCGCTGGTCGACACCATCCCGTACTTGGCAAGACTCAGGCCGCGTGCCTTCGCACGAACGAAGGTGCGCAGGCTCGCCTCTCGAGCGGCTACTTGTTGGGGAGTGAGTTCCTGGGCGAGGTACTGGTCGCGGAGCTCGATGATGCCGATGCGCACCAGCAGTTCGGAGATGAACCCTCTGATCGCCTCCAAACCAGAGACGGCTGGCGCGTCCGCGGGAGTGTTGAGGATGGCCTTCATCTGCTCAAGGGCGGCGTGCCGCATGGCCTGCTCGTCAGGATGGCCAGCTTCGCCGATGGCCACGTCCAGGATCCGCGCACACCGTTGTCGGGGCGAGAGAGCGTCGAGCTCCTGGAGCGTGAGACCGAAGCCGGCCAAAGCCTCGGCATCCCGGTCCCGGTACGCGGTCGCTGCGCCAATCGCGCTACCGCCCCGGGCCGCCTGGCTGGTGATTCGGCGACCGGTGCCCGATGATCCACTTCCCGAGCGGCTGCCGCCCCCGCCGCCCCCGCCGCCCCCGCCACCCCCTGAACTGCCACCTCGTCGCGGAAGGACCTGGGACAGCGGGACGGTCGGCACCTGGGGGCGTGCGGCGGCCGCGTCCTCGGCGATGAGGGCTTGGGCGATCGCTTCGATAAGGCTGTCGGCAGGACTCGGCACTGTCTGGTCATCGCCCGTGTCGGTTGACGTATCCGAGTCGGCGCTTCCGCCGCTGGAGGAGGCGTCGAGCGCCATCCACTCGTCGCGAACCGTCTCCCACGGCGCGGCCCCGCTTCCGCCGTAGGCGGCGTTGGTGCCCATCTAGTCCTCCAGGAACATGGTCGCGGCCGTTTGCACCATGTCGTCATGCCCGGTGTCCGCGGCGATGCGTTCGGCGAGCGGTCTGTAGCTGTCCACCTGTTGCGCTTGCGACATGTTGACGAGCGCTCCTGGCGTGAGGCGGTCGTAGTGCTCCTCAGCTGCTGCGAGGACGAGGTCAACCAACGCGGGCGTCCTGTCGGCCCACGTGATCACGACCTCGAACAGGCGGTCGAGGTCCTCGAGCTTCCGGCCCTGAAGGATCGCGAGCTCCATCGCCGCACGCTGCTCGGGCTCGGCAAGCTCGGATAACGTCACGGCGGCAGCTTCGCGGACGGAGTCGTTGGGGCCCAATAGATCGCCGACAAGCCGGATGGTCGCGTCACTGGCCTGGGCTCCGGAGCGCACGTTGAGCAGGGACGCGGCCAAGTCGATGTATGAGGCGAGGTCGACGTCGGCGAGCGAGGGCTCGGACGCAGCCCAGTGACGGGTGTCTTCCGCGATCCCGGCGGGCAGCTTCGGAGGAGCTGCGGGCTTGCTGGGCGTGGACTTCTTCACCGTCGGGGCGGTCGGTTTGCCGGTCGCCTTTGCCCACGCCTCCCAAGCGGTAAGCAGGGCGCCGCGCTCAGGTCGAGGAGTCGCGGCGAGAGTCTGGAAGGAGGTGCCGTGGAGGTCCTCGAGCAGAAGGAGCTTCATCAGTGCCGCCGGAGGGATAGGGACGCTTCGCGCGGTGGCGAGGGCCCGGCGCACCCCGTAGGCGTTGAGGAACCTCTTGACCTGGCGCGGGTTGGCGAGCCTGTCTGCGGAGAGTCCGTCGGTCAGTTGGGCCGCCAGCGCGAGGGTCGGGGCCGACGGTTTCCAGTCCAGCGTGTCGAGGCCGCCCAAGAACGGTGTGAGGCCGGCATCTCGCCGCTGTCCGCAGTGCTCCGCAAGCGCAAGTGCTTGCGCCGGGGTCGGGTCGTCCTCGGCCGCGAGGAGCATTCCGATGTACGCCTCGGCATCCAGTGGTCCGAGCCGTGGCAATGCGACGGGGAGCTGAACGATCTTCTCCAGGTAGCGCAGGGCGAACGCGGCGCTTCGGTTTGTCTCTCCGAGGCTGGCGGCGATCGATTCTCGGACCATGTCCTGGTCGGCGGCGATCACGAACACCATCCGGGGAACCGCGAGGAAGAGCTTGATGCCTTCGAGGGTTGCCATCACGGCGGCGGGTATGCACCGGTCAAGGTCGTCGACGAGAACGACTACTCGGTCGACGTCGGGGAGCGCGTCGACGAGCTCGGCGAACTCCTTCTTGAAACCGGCCATTGACCGGTCGTCGGCACGTCCTCGTGGCGAGAACGCGTCGACGAGCTCTTCAGGATTCCACTGCATGAGTAAGGCGCCCTTGCCGAGAGCCATCCCGATGCGTCCCCAGCTCAGGCGTTTCCGCAGGTCGTTCAGTTTGGCCTTGACTGTCGCGTCTTCTTTGAACGCGGCCGCGACCTGGTCAAGGATCTCGGCAATCAGGTCGCCGCGTACGTCGTGGTGGTTGTCGTACTGCCACGGGTCGGAGCGGACAACGAGCACCTTCGCGTCCTCCCGGAGGGCGTTCTCCAAGAGGTTGAGGACAGTGGACTTGCCGCCTCCCCATGGGCTGTGAACTCCAATCGCCAAAGGCCCAATGTCTGGGGTTCGGCTGGCCTGCAGGACGGGCTGGACGACCGCGTCAAAGCCCAGCAGGTCGATTGGGCTCGGATTGTCGTCCCAGATGCGAAATGGTGATGCGCTCATTGGTCGCCGTTCGGGTTGAGGTCCGTCGGTGAGTGGGTGCCGCCACGGTAGACCGTGGGACGGACACCCTCGGGACATTCAGCGTGCCGCTGTCTGACTGGTCGATGCGACCGGGCACCGCTGGTCCGGAAACGCCAGCTGGGCGGGTGCGTCTTTGTGGGCGATAGGGGCTCCTCCGAACCAGTCGTCGACGGGTCCCGGGCAGTGGCCCTGTCACCCCGAGCGTCCCGACTGGTAGGAACGACGCATGGGAGTTCCTGGTAATCCGCCGCCGGCTGGGCTGGCTGAGACCGAGCTGTTCGCAGTCGATGCGTATCGCACCGAGTTCGACGCGACCGTGGTCGAGGTCGACCGCGAGGGTGGGCGGCTGCGGCTGGCGCGGACGGCGTTCTACCCCGTCGGCGGTGGGCAGCCGGCGGACACCGGCACGCTGCAGACGCCGGGAGGAGCGATCGCGGTGACCGGCGTACGGCGGGAGAAGGGCGCGATCTGGCACACCGTCGACGTCGGGGACGTCGGGCTCCCGGACGTCGGGGCGGAGGTGCAGGGGGAGATCGACTGGGACCGGAGGTTCCGGTTGATGCGCACCCACACGGCGCTGCACGTGCTGTGCGGGGTGATCTGGGCCGACTACGGGATCCCGGTGACCGGCGGCAACATGGAGCCGATGAAGGGGCGGCTCGACTTCCCGTTCCCCCACATGTCGGCCGACCTGGGGGCGCAGGTCGAGCGGCGGATCAACGAGGAGATCGCGAAGGCGCACGAGATCGTGGTCGACTTCCTGCCGCGCTCGGTGGCCGACAGCGACCCGGCGCTGATCCGTACGAGCGCCAACCTGATCCCGCAGGAGATCGACCCGCTGCGGGTGATCGACATCGTCGGGCTCGACCGGCAGGCCGACGGCGGCACCCACGTGCTGTCCACCGCCGAGGTCGGCAAGGTCCGGGTCGCCGGCACCGAGAGCAAGGGCAAGGACAACAAGCGGATCCGGCTCGAGGTCCTCGACCCCGAGGAGTAGCCACTCAACCTTTCCGGGGTCCCGTTCGTGGAAGCAGGTGAGGGGCCACCAGCGGCCCCGGACCCGAGGAGCACGATGAGTGCGGACGCTGACGCCGAGTTCGAGGCGTTCGTGCGCGGCACGTGGCCCACGCTGCGGCAGGCCGCGTTCGCGCTGACCCGCGACCGCACCCAGGCCGAGGACCTGCTGCAGGACGTGCTGACCCGCACCTACGCCCGCTGGCGCACGGTCGGGCGCGGCGACCCCGTCGCGTACGTCAGGCGCGCGCTCGTCAACGCGTACGTCGACACCTGGCGCCGCAGTCGTCGGATCCGCGAGGAGCCGACCGACCCACCGCCGGACCGCCCGGCGCACGACGGCACCGACGACCGCCTCGCCGCGCGGGCCGACGTCGAGGACCTGCTGGCCAACCTCACCCCACGCGAGCGGGCGATCGTGGTGCTGCGGCACTACTTCGACCTGCCGGAGGCGGAGGTGGCGGCGACGTTGGGCTGCTCGGTCGGCACGGTCAAGAGCACCTGCTCGCGCGCCCTGCAACGGCTCCGGGTCCTCGCCGCGCCCAGCCAGGAGGAGCTGTCATGACCGACCTCGAGCACCGCTTCCGCGCGGGCGTCGACACTCTCGACTCCGGTCTGCCCGCGGAGCCCGACATCGACGCCCTCCGCGCCGGCGGGCGCCGGCTGCGCCGCCGGCGTGCCGCGCTGGTGGCCATCGCCGTCGCGTCGGTCGCCGTGGCGCTCGCACTCCCCTTCGCCCTGGTCGGTGGCACCGACGGGCCGGACAGGGCCCCGGTGGCCACGGACCCGACGCCGAGCCAGACGCGCATCCCCGACCCGGGAGACGCCAACAACCCGCCGAGTGCCGAGGCCATGTCGGCCGCGGTCGTCGAGCGCGTCCCCGAGGCCGAACCACGCGGGGAGCTCGCGCCGGTGCACAGGTACGCCGTGATCCAGGACGGACCCCTCCACTGGACGGGCACCTTCGACTGGGAGCAGCCGTACGACGTCACGGGGCTGTTCGACCTTCGGGTCACGGTACGGCGGCTCGCGCCGGGCGACGTGCGCGAGGACCCGTGCACCGCCTCGGCCCCGCTCGGGGGTGTGTGCTCGTCGGAGACGGTCCAGCAGGGCACCGTCTTCACCCGCGAACGCGCCCACCTGCCCGGCGACGGCTTCGAGAACTACTGGACGCGGCAGGTCACGTTCCTGCGGGTCGATGCCGCGACGGGAGTCGCCACCCTCGTGCAGGTGCGGGCGACCGCGGTCGTGGACACCTGGCGGGGTGCCGAGCGCCTGCTGCCCCCCCGCGAGGCGATGGTGGCGCTGGTGACCGACCAGCGGTTCGACCCGCCAGTGCGCACCGGGGTGGACCCGCCCGGCAACGGCTGAGCGGCGGGTGCCGCACCGCGCGGCCATGTGCAAAAGTGCGGGCATGAGCGACCGCGCGCACCTGATCGGCCTGCTGCTCGGCGCGGAGGAGGACTGGCCGCGCGCCTTCGAGACCCTGCTGCGCCGCGTCGGCCCGATCACCCAGGACGGCGTCACCCACACGCTGGCCACCGAGCGGCTCACCATCGAGCCCTTCCGCCTCGACGACCCGGTGCGCACCGAGCTGGTCATCGACCGTCTCGCGCACTGGTACTACCACCCCCGCGAGTGGCTGAAGAAGGCCGCGCTCGTCAACGGCACCTACCTGCTCAACAGCCCCTTCACCTTCCAGGCCATGGAGAAGCACAGCGCCTACTGCGCGCTGGTCCGCCTCGGCCTGCAGGTCCCGCCGACGACGCTGGTGCCCTACAAGAACCCCGTCGACAACGTCCGCTGGGCCTACACCTCGGAGAAGTACAACCAGTCCTTCGACCTCGACCGGCTCGCCGACGAGCTCGGCTACCCGCTCTACATGAAGCCCTTCGACGGCGGCGGCTGGCGCGGCGTCTCGCGGGTCAACGACCGCGCCGACCTCCACCGGGCGTACGACGAGTCCGGCGAGATGCTGATGCACCTCCAGGCCACCGTCGACTACGAGCACTTCGCCCGCGCGCTCTCGATCGGGCCGGAGACCATGGTCATGGACTTCCGCCCCGACCAGCCGATGCACCGGCGGTACGCCGTGTCCCACGACTTCCTCACCGAGAAGGCCGGGCACCAGGCGGTCGCGATCAGCCGCATCGTCAACGCCTTCTTCCGCTGGGAGTTCAACTCCGCGGAGATGCTGGTGACTGGCGACGACGTCTACCCGATCGACTACGCCAACGCCTGCCCCGACGTCGCGGTCACCTCGCTGCACTACTACTTCCCGTGGGCGATGACGGCACTGGTGCGTTGGACGACGTACTGCGTGGTCACCGGGCGGCGTAGCGGCGTCGACCTCGAGAGCGCGCGCTACTTCGAGATCGCCGACGACGACGCCCTCGACTACGACGCCAAGCTCGAGGCCTACCTCGCGCTGGCCGACGACTACTTCGAGACCGACCGCTACTGGGAGTGGTGCGCCGAGCACCTGCCCCACCTGCCCGAGCAGGTGCACGACTGGGTGACGTCGGAGGAGTTCGACCGGCTCCTGCGCGACACCGTCGCCGCGACGTACCCGCCGCACGAGCACGACGAGTTCATGGCCCACTTCCGTGGCCTGATCGGGCTGTGGGCCGACGACCAGGCGGCTGGCGCACCGACCTCCTGAGTCAGTGGCGGCGCGTGCAGCCGCAGCCGTTGTCGGCCTTGGCGGCGGCGAGTGCCGCCCGCTCGATGTGCTTGCGCTTGGCCGGTGTGGTCTGGGAGTCGGGGCCGGTCTTGTCCCAGGTCGTCTCGCCGGCGCGGAAGGTGCGCACGACGTTGGCGAGGGCGAGCTTGCGCATCGGCACGACCGTCGCGTCGACGTCGAGGATCTGCAGGTCCGCGTCCTTGCCGACGACGACCGTTCCGGTGACGGCCTCCTGGTACATCTGGTGGGCGGAGCCGCGGGTGTGCATCGCCAGCGAGGCGTCCAGGGGGAGCGCCTGGTCGGGATTGAGCGGTAGGCCGGTGCCGCCGGCACCGCTGGAGGGCAGGCCGCCGAGGCCGATCCGGTCGACGGCGGTGGCGACCTGGTTCCACGGCGCCAGCGGGTCGACCGGCCAGTCCGAGCCGCCGGCGAGCGCGCCGCCGGCGTTCCAGACGCTGCGGGCGGGGTAGAGCCGCGCGTAGCGGTCGTCGCCGATGTAGGGGTGGAGGGCCTCGTTGGTCCAGTAGTCGCTGCAGGCCCACTGCAGCTGGAAGTCGGGGATCACGCCGAGCGTGGCGAACCGGCCGTAGTCGGCGGGGTCGATCAGCTGCAGGTGCGCGATCGTGTGGCGTACGGCGGAGCCGTGGTTGGCCGCCCGGGCCGCGGCGACACCGTCGAGACCGGTGCGTACGGCGCGGTCACCGATCGCGTGCATGTGCACCTGCCAGCCGGCCCGGTCGAAGACGGTGATGATGCGCGACAGCGTCGCGGTGTCGACGTACAGGTTGCCGCGGTTGCTCGTCGGCGTGCCGTCGGCGTCGAGGTAGGGGTCGATCAGCGCGGCCGTCTGGGCGGGGTACTCCATCACCCCGTCGAGGAAGATCTTGATCGTCCGGATCGAGAGCCAGGGCGTGCCGGCGTACGCGGAGGCGAGCCCCTCGGCCCAGGCCAGGCCGCCGGCCGGGTCGTCGAAGTACTCCTCGGGCAGCAGCAGCATCGCCTGCGCCCGCTGCCGCAGCAGGCCCTGCGCGCCGGCGAGCGCGTAGAGGTCGAGCTCGGCCGGGGTGACGTAGGCGTCCTGGAACGACGTGATCCCCATCGACGCCATGTAGCCGGAGATCGCGCCGAACCACGGCAGCTGCTCCTCGGCCGACAGCGACGGGATCTTCGCCATCACGAGGTCCTGCGCGGTGTCGACGAGGACGCCGGTCGGCTCGCCGCTGGAGTCGCGCACGATCACGCCTCCCGCCGGGTCGGGGGTGTTGCGGTCGATGCCCGCGATCTCGAGGGCGCGGCTGTTGACGAAGGAGTTGTGGCCGTCCGAGCCGCGCAGGATGATCGGCCGGTCCGACGGGTTGGTGAGCTCGTCGAGGTACTGCTTGACCGCGGGCAGTGCGTCGACCGGGCAGGCGACCGGGTTCCAGCCGAGCACGAAGAGCCAGTCGCCGCGGTAGACCGTGCTCGGGCTCGCCAGGAAGCCGTTGAGCGCCGACTGCATCTCCGCGAGGGTGAGCTGGGCGTCGTCGAGCGTCGGGTAGATCAGGTACTGCACGACGGCCGTGGGGTGCACGTGCCCGTCGTGGATGCCCGAGATCACGGTCCGGCCCGCGGCCGAGAGCACGACGGTGCGGTTGCCGACGTACCGGCCCATCGCCCGGCTGGTGCCGACGCCCATGATCCTGCCGTCCTCGCCGATCGCGACCGCCTCGGCGATGCCGCCGGTGCCCGTCCACACCCGCGCGTTCTTGATGACCGTGGCGGCCTGGGTCGAGCCCGGCCCGGACGAGGCGCGCGCCGCCGTACCCGTCGCGGTGGTGAGCGTGGTCGCGGCGGCGCCGGTGGCGGCGGCGCCGAGGAGGTGGCGACGGGTGAGCTGGGTCATGGGGTTCTCCTGCTGGGTGGGGCTATGCGGGGCGGTGGGCGGCGATGCGGGCCTCGATGCCGTCGAACACCAGGTCGAGCGCGATGTCGAAGGCGTCGTCGAACTCGTCCAGGTAGGGGCGGGCGGCGTGGAGGTGGGGGAACTGCTCGGGCGGCAGGGTGCGGTACGTCGTGTCCCACGCGGCGGCGTCGCGCGACTTCGCGCTCTCCGGCAACGCCTCGAAGGCAGCCGTGAACGCCGACCACGCGAGGATCGTGTCCGCGAGGGCGCGCTGGACCGCGACGACCTCGCGCGTCGGCAGGCCGGTCGCCGCGAGCGTGGCGAGGCCGCGCTCGATCGCGACCGCCTCGTTCGCGCCCTGGGTGATCCGGATGCTGACCAGCCGGGCCAGCTCGGGGTGGCGCACGAGGGTGTCGCGGATGCTGTGGGCCGCGACGCGGTTGACCGTGCGCCAGTCGGCATCGGGAGGCGTGGCGGTCAGCACCGGGTCGAGAGCCTCGCCGAGCAGGCGGTCGCCGAGCGCGAGCAGCAGCTCGTCCTTGTTGCGGAAGTGCCGGTAGGCGGCGGTGGGGTCGGCGCCGAGCTCGGCCCCGAGGCGCCGGAAGGTCAGGGCACCGTCGCCCTCGCGGTCGATGAGCGCCTGGGCCGCGTCGAGGATGCGCTCCCGTGAGAGCTCGGGGCGCGGGGCGCGCTCCGGGGCGCGGGAGGGTCGGGTGGTGGCGGCCACCACCGGAGTCTCGGGGTGGTCACCGGTGGAGTCAACGCTGTTGACTCGGCGGTCTGGACGCCCCTGGCGTCAGCGCAGCGCGCGGTGCACGGCGATCGCGCCGAGCGCGCAGACGACCCCGGCGGTGACCAGCCCTGCCGGCACCTGGCCCCGGGTCCGTCGGCCGAGCAGGGCGCGCCGGGCCTGGCTGGAGAGGACGGACCCGTCGCTCTGGTGGGAGAACGCCGAGCCCCGGCACTGGTGGGAGAACAGCGACGTCACCGACATCGATGACCCGATCGAGCCGGCCGACGCGAACGAACCGATGCTCGCGAACGACGCCACCGAGGCTGCGCTGCCGATCGAGAGCACGGAGTCCTGCGAGGCGATCGACAGCAACGAGTTCTCCGACCAGATCGACCACACGCCTGCGAGCGTAGTCGCGGCTAGGCCCCGCCCTCGTGCTGGCGGCGCTCGTGCAGGCGCTGCTGCGCGGCGGGCAGGTAGGCCAGGCACGGCGCCTCGGCGTCCGGGTGCTTCTCGACGAGGTGGAAGATCCAGCGGTCCATCGCGGCCATGAAGCCGTTGTCCTGGCCGGCGCGGTAGGTCGCCCACGGCCGGTCGCCCTTGGTGGTGCAGGTCGTGCAGGTGACCTTGTAGACGTACTTGTCCTGGGCGTCGACCTCGATCCGCACCGTCGCCAGCGGGCCCGCCTCGACCGCGGCCTTCCGCTCCCGCGCGGACCGGCTCGCCACCATCTCGTGCTCCTTCTCCTCGGCCACGGGGAGCCTACGCGCCGGCGGTGGTCCAGCCCGGCGGGCGTCAAACGGTGCGTCAAACGGTGTCGCGGTCTGCTGGTGCCACGACCACCGGCGGACCGCGCCGGCGGCGTGATCAGAAGGAGGAGCACGATGCCGTTGTTCATGGACGTCCACACCGTCCCGGGTGGCGTGGCCGCCGGAGACGTCGCCCAGGCCCACCAGGCCGACCTCGCCACGCAGGGCGCGTTCGGCGTCGACTACCAGCGCTACTGGGTCGACGAGCAGGCCGGGAAGATCTTCTGCCTGGTCGAGGCGCCCGACGCCGAGGCCGCCCACGCCGTGCACCGCGAGGCGCACGGGCTCGTGGCCGACGAGATCTTCCCGGTGAGCGAGCACGCCTGACGGCCGGCCGCCGACAGGAGACCATGGGGCATGAGCGCGAGCCGGGTCGGGACGACGTGAGCCTGGTCGTGCAGCTGCTGGGGCAGCCGGCCATCACCCGCGACGGCGACGAGGCCTACCAGCCGCGCAGCCGCAAGACGTGGTGCGTGCTGGCCTACCTGCTGCTGTGCCAGCGTCCCCCGACCCGGGCGCAGCTCAGCTCCCTGCTCTTCTCCGGCGCCGACGACCCGGCCCGGGCCCTGCGCTGGAGCCTGACCGAGATCCGGCGCGCGCTCGGGCCGGGCGCGACCGTCGACGGCGACCCCGTCGTGCTCCGCCTGCCGGACCACGCGGTGGTCGACGCGTCGCTGCTCACCCGCGGGGCCTGGCTCGAGGCGGTCGACCTGCCCGGCCTGGGCCTCGACCTCCTCGAGGGCACCAGTGTCCGCGACGCCCCGGGGTACGACGCGTGGTTGCTCGCGCAACAGAGCCATCTGCGGGCCGCGGGGGAGGCGGTGCTCCACGAGGCGGCGCTCGGGTCGATGGCCGTCTGCCAGCTCGACACCGCGCTCCGGCACGCGACGCGCCTCGTCACGCTCGACCCCCTCGACGAGGGCCACCAGGCGCTGCTGATCCGGCTCTACCGGATGACCGGCGACGACGACGCGGCCGCCCGCCAGCTGGCCTCGGTCCGCGAGCTCTTCGACCGCGAGCTCGGCGTGGAGCCGGGCGACGTGGTCGAGCGGGCCGGCCGCGCCGGCCGGCAGGACTCCGCGACCGCCGCCGACACCGCCTCCGTCGACGCGCTGCTCGAAGCCGGCTCTGCCGCGATCTCCGCCGGCGCCCACGACGCCGGGATGGCCGCGCTGACCGCGGCGGTCGCGCAGGCCGACGCCACCGGTGATGCCGTACGACGGGTCGCTGCGCGCGTCGCCCTTGCCGAGACCTGCATCCACGCGCTACGGGGCCTCGACGAGGAGGGGCTGCCCCGGCTCTTCGAGGCCGACCGGATCGCCCACGACCACGGCCTGCGGCAGGGCGTCGCCGACGCGCGCTCCGAGCTGGGCTACGTCGACTTCCTGCGCGGGCGCTACGACCGGGCCGAGCGATGGCTCGGCGAGGCGCTCGTCTACGCCGGCGGCGCGGTCGCCCCCACCGCCCGCGCGCTGGCCTACCTCGGCTCCGTGGTGAGCGACCAGGCCGACTACCCGCGCGCCGTCGGGCTGCTCGCCGAGTCGGTGGCCCTCGCCGAGGAGGCGGGGGAGCCCCGGCGCGCGGCGTACGCCCTGTCGATGCTCGGCCGGGTCGCGATGCTGCGCGGCGACACCGCGGAGGCGGCGACGCAGCTCGACCGGTCGATCGCCGTGGCGGAGGCCGACCGGTGGCTGGCCCTGCTGCCGTGGCCGCAGGCGCTACGGGGCGAGCTCCACCTGCTCGCCGGCGACCGGGACGCCGGCGCCGCGATGATCGAGCAGGCCTTCGCCCGCGCCTGCCAGCTCGGCGACCCGTGCTGGGAGGGGACGGCGACCAGGGCCCGGGCCCTGGTGGCGGAGGACGCCGGAGACGCCGACGAGGCCTTCCGGCTGCTCGGCGAGGCGCGCGTGAGAGCCAACCGGCTGGCGGACCCCTACGTCTGGCTCGACGGCCACCTCCTAGACACGCTCTGCACCCTCGGGCGGCGCCACGGCCACCCCGACACGCGGGCGTGGGCCGAGGCGCTGCGCGGCGTCGCCGCGCGCGGCGGCATGCGCGAGCTCGTCGTCCGCTGCGCCCTCCACCGCGCGGCGCTGGGCGAGCCCGGCGAGGCCGACGCCGCGGCCGTGATCGCCGCCGAGATCGACAACCCGGTGCTGGCGCGGCTGGTGGAGGCGGCGCTGCCTGTCGGAGGCACGACCTAGGGTCGGGCGCGTGGTCCTCCAGCTCACGCAGGCCGACGCGCGCCGGGTCGCGGTGCAGGCGCAGTGGCTCGCGCTGCCGCGCCCGCGCGCGGTGATGGAGGTGCTGCGCCACCTGACCGTGCTCCAGCCCGAGCCGACCCGGCCCGTCGCCCCGAGCGCCGACCTCGTGCTGTGGAGTCGGCTCGGCTCGTCGTACGACCCCGGCGAGCTGGTCGCGGCGGTCGAGCAGCAGGAGCTGCTGGAGCACCAGGGCTACCTCCGCCCGGCGGAGGACCTCGCGCTCTACCGCGCCGAGATGGCCCACTGGCCCGGGCTGCCGCCGCGCAAGCAGTGGCAGGACGACAACCTCGCCTGGGTCGAGGCCAACGACGCCTGCCGCCGCGACATCCTCGAGCGGCTGCGGCAGGACGGGCCGCTCCCGCTCACCGAGCTGCCCGACACCTGCGAGGTGCCGTGGAGGTCGTCGGGATGGAACGACGACCGCAACGTGCGGATGCTGCTCAAGCTGATGGTCGCCCGCGGCGAGGTCGCCGCCGCGGGTCAGGAGGGCCGCGTACGGCTCTGGGACCTCGCCGAGCGGGTCTACCCCGACGACCCCGTGCCCGACGTCCACGACGCGCTGCGCATCCGCGACGAGAAGCGGCTGCGCGCCCTCGGCATCGCCCGCGCCCGGGGCACCGCACTCCCCGGCGAGCCGATCCACGTCGGCCGGGCGGGCGAGGCGGCCGTCGTCGAAGGAGTCCGGGGGGAGTGGCGGGTCGAGCCGTCGCTGCTCGACGGGCCGTTCGCCGGCCGGACCGCGCTGCTCTCGCCGTTCGACCGGATGGTCCAGGACCGCAAGCGCCTCGCCGACCTCTTCGGCTACGACTACGCGCTCGAGATGTACAAGCCCGTCGAGCAGCGGCGTTGGGGCTACTACGCCCTGCCGGTGCTCCACGGCGACCGCTTCGTCGGCAAGCTCGACGCCACCGCCGAGCGCGACGAGGGCGTGCTGCGCGTCGACGCCGTCCACCGCGAGCCCGCGTGGGAGCACGGTTTCGACGACGACATCGCCGCCGGCGTACGTGCGGAGATCGAGGACCTCGCCCACTGGCTCCGCCTCGAGCCGATGTGGCCGGACGGGTGGGAGTGAATGTTCGCCCGGACGGGGTAACGGCGGCGTGAATTCTTTCTCCGTCGACGCGACATGACACAGTCCGCGGCAGCGCGACGGCCCTGCAGGGAGGTCCTCTTGCTCGTCTCACCCCGGTTCCTGGTGCCGGTGGCCGTCCTCGGCCTGCTCGTCCCCGCCGCGCCCGCGACCTCCGTCGGTGGCCGGTCCACGATCACGACCGTCGCCGGCTCGGGCGGCGGGTTCCGCGGTGACGGCGGGCCGGCGTCGCAGGCCGAGCTCGAGCAGCCGCGCGACACGGCGCTCGCCCCCGACGGGTCGGTCTACGTCACCGACACCTTCAACCACCGGATCCGCAGGATCGCCCCCGACGGCACCATCACCACGATCGCCGGGACCGGTTCGCAGGCCTGGAACGCGGACGGCATCGCGGCGACGTCGGCCAGCCTCTCGATGCCCCACGACGTCACGGTGCGCCGCAACGGTGTCGTCTACATCGCCGACTCGGGACACCACCGGATCCGGCGGGTCGGCCTCGACGGCACCATCACCACCGTCGCCGGCACCGGCAGCGCCGGCTCGACCGGCGACGGCGGACCCGCCACGCAGGCGCAGATCCGCAGCCCCAAGTCGGTGGCCCTCTACGACGGTGGCCTCTACTTCTCCTCCCTCGAGGACAAGATCCGGCGGGTCGACCTCAGGACCGGGACGATCACGACGGTCGCGGGCACCGGCGAGCCCGGCTACTCCGGGGACGGGGGCCCGGCCACCGCGGCCCGCCTCCACTCGCCCCAACGCATCGCGATCGACTCCCGCGGCACCATCTACGTCGCCGACAGCGACAACAACGTCGTACGCCGCATCGGCGCCCGCTCCGGGGTGATCACCACCATCGCCGGGACCGGCGTCGCGGGCTCCTCGGGCGACGGCGGCGCGGCCGGCAGCGCGCTGCTCGACCACCCGCGCGGCCTCGCCCTCGACGGCGACGACCGGCTCTACGTCGCCGACTCCAACAACCACCGGGTGCGCCGGGTCGACCTGACCACGGGGACGATCCGGCTGGTGGCGGGCACGACGCGGGGCTTCTCGGGCGACGGCGGCGCGGCCGGCAGCGCGCAGCTCTACCAGCCCCGCGGCCTCACGGTCCTCGCCGACCACAGCCTGCTGGTCGCCGACTCGTTCAACAACCGGCTCCGACTGATCGCCTCTCCCTGACATCCCCCAGCCGGGCTGTCGACCGCCCTAGGCTGCGGCCGTGATCCGCGTCGTGGTGCTCCTCGCGGTGCTGGTGCTGTGGTTCCTGCTCGGCCCGTGGGTGCTGGTGGCCGCGCTGGCCTCGCTGCTGGTGCCGCGCGTGCGCGCCTTCCTGCGTCCGGAGCACCCGTGGCGCGGGCTCGGCATCGCCCTGGCCGTCGTCCTCGTGCTGGGCGGCATCGTCTGGCTGATCCCCGACGGCCGGCTCCCGCTGCCGCCGGGTGCGGGCGTGCTCGTCTCCCCGTCGTACGTCGGGCGGCCGGCGATGGCGCGACCGATCGACGGCGTCGAGGTGCCGCAGAACCCCCACCTCGCCCCCAACGGCGCGAGCTCGATGCACGACGACGCGTGGGCCACCGACTCCTACGCCTGGCCGGGTCCGCTCGGCGAGAAGCCCGAGGTCGACACGGCCTGGTACGGCATCGAGGAGTGCGCCAGCCTCGCCTTCGACACCCAGGAGCGGATCATCGCGCTCTGCGGCGACCTCTCCGGCCCGCGCCTGCACGTCGTCGACCCCGAGACCCTGCGCTTCCTCACGACCAAGGACCTGCCCGACCGCGTCGACGTCGAGGGCAAGGCACCGTGGGAGAACCTCTGCGGCGGCGCCTACTTCTACCTCGACCAGGACGACCGCGCGGTCGTCGCCACCACCGACCGGCAGGTGCTGGCCGTGGCGACCTCCGACGGCGACGGCAACGCCGACCTCACCGTCGACGACTCCTGGGACCTCGCCGACGACATCCCGTCCGACGACTGCATGATCGCGTTGCTGCCCGACTGGGCCGGGCGGATCTGGTTCGCGACCTCGAAGGGCCGCGTGGGCGTGGTCGACCCCGAGACCGACGAGGTGCAGGTCGAGGCGCTGGGCGAGGAGATCGCCAACTCCATCGCGACCGACGAGACCGGCGGGGTGTACGTCGTGACCACCGGCGCGCTCTACCGGCTCTCGGCCGACGCGGGCGGGCGCCCGCGCGTCGACTGGCGCCAGCAGTACGACGCCGGCAGCGAGCAGAAGCCCGGGCAGCTCAGCCAGGGCAGCGGCACCACGCCGACCCTCCTGCCCGGCGGGCTGGTCGCGATCACCGACAACGCCGACCCCCGGATGCACGTGCTCTTCCTGCGCCGCGACACCGGCGAGGAGGTCTGCGAGGCACCGGTCTTCGACGACGGCGCGAGCGCCAGCGACAACTCCCTCGTCGTGGTCGGCCCGGCGAGCGTCGTGGTCGAGAACAACTACGGGTACGCCAGCCCGCTGAGCACCGTGCTCGGCCGCACCACCACGCCGGGCTTCGCGCGCGTCGACCTCGTCGACGGCCGCTGCAAGGTCGCGTGGACCAACGACGACATCGTCGGCCCGACCTCGGTCGCCAAGTCGTCGCTGGCCACCGGCCTCGTCTACGCCTACACCAAGCGCCACAGCTGGTGGGGCGCCAGCGCCTGGTACCTCACCGCCCTCGACGCCACCACCGGCCGCCACGTCTTCAGCGTCCGCACCGGCACCAGCATCTTCGCCAACAACCACTACTCCGCGGTGACGATCGCGCCCGACGGCTCGGCGTACGCCGCGACCCTCGGCGGCCTGGTCCGCGTCCGCGACGGCGGGTAGCCGAGGTCGGACGGGAGCGCACCCGATTTCCGGACGCTCGACGTCCGGTGCCCGTCGTACCGTCGTGGCATGGACATGATCGGCGGGGACCAGATCACGGCAGCCCGGCTCACCGACTGGCGCAAGCTGGCGCAGGGCCTGCACGCGCGCTACGTCGTCGACGACTTCGCCTCCGGTGCGGCCCTGGTCGCGGCCGTGGGCGAGGCCGTGGACGACGTGGGCGACCACCTCCGGGCGACCGTCGGTGACGGCTTCGTCGACCTCAGGCTGATCAGTCTCGACGCGGTCTACCGCGACGGCGACGGGGGTGAGCACGTCGTCGAGTGGGTGACCCAGCGCGACCTCGACCTGGCCGCGCAGATCACCGCCGTCGCGGCCGGGCTCGGCGCCCGCCCCGACCCCGCCGGCCTCGCCGCCGTCGAGCTGGCCCTCGACACCGCGCACGGCGACGAGGTCGCGCGCTTCTGGTCGGCGCTGCTCACCGGCGGCGACGAGGCGCTCGGCCGCGGCACCATCGGCAACGACGTCCGCGACGCCCAGGGGCGCGTGCCCTACCTGTGGTTCCAGGAGACCGAGGAGCACGAGGCACCTCGCCAGCGCTTCCACCTCGACATCTTCGTCCCCCGCGACCACGCCGAGGCCCGCATCGCCGCCGCGGTGGCGGCCGGGGGCACCGTGGTCAGCGAGAACGACGGCTACACGATCCTGGCCGACCGCGACGGCAACCAAGCCTGCGTCAACCTGTCCTCGCCGCTGGCCGAGTAGCGCCGGACCGGCCGTCCGCTACTCGGCGATCGGCTCCCAGACCAGCTCGGCGACGTCCATGACGAGGTCCGCCTCACCGTCCGGGTCAGCGGGTGCCCGCACCTCGCCGACGCACACGCACACCACATCGTTCAGGCGGCGGTATCGGTCGTCGTCGCTCAGGTGCAGCAGCGAGCCGACGATCTGCCGTCGCCCCGCGGGGTAGGCGCGCCCGTAGCCGTGGCTCTCGACCATCAGCGTCGCACCGTCGTCCGTCTCGATCACGGCGCGCAGGTCGGGGCAGAAGGGGCCGTCGGCGGTGCGGCGGCGCGGGAAGTTGGCCCCCCTGAACCTGCCGCTGACCGACCCCTCGCACCGCCCCTCGGCCATGAACAGGTACTGACTCCACCCGCCCTCCAGCTCGACTCCCCACTCCTCGGGGTAGGTGAAGCGCACGCGGTACAGCGGCTCGAGTCTCATGGTCCCTCCACTCGCGTCCGACGCCTGGTGCGGACCCGTGCCATGCTCACCGGATGATCCTGGCCTGTCACACCCTGGTCTACTCCGACGACGCCGAGGCGACCCGCGCGTTCTTCCGCGACGTGATCGGGTTCCCCCACGTCGACGCCGGCACCGGTGACGACGGCTGGCTGATCTTCGCGACCGGCCCGAGCGAGCTCGGCGTCCACCCGACCGGCCCGATGCACGACGGCTCGACCAGCGCGCGCCACCACGCGATCAGCTTCGTCGTCGACGACCTCGACGCGACGATGGCCGAGCTGCGCGACCGGGGCGCCGAGTTCAGCTCCGGGCCCGACGACCACGGCTACGGGATCGTGGCGATGGTGCAGGTGCCCGGCGCGGACGACGTCCAGCTCTACCAGCCGCGCCACCGCACGGCGTACGACGCGGCGGAGGCCTGACCGGGCTCAGGCGAGCCCGTCGAGGTGGGGCCGCACCAGGTCGACGAGTCGCGCGTGGGTCTCCGCGTCGGCCGCCGCGACCAGTCCGCGGCCGGTGCCGAGCGGCGCCCCGGCCAGGTCGGTGACGACGCAGCCGGCGCTGCGGCACAGGTCGATGCCGGCGGCGACGTGCACGTTGTCGGTGAAGGTCCCGTCGCTGACGTAGCCCGCCCGCCGTCCCGCCGCCACCCAGGCGAGCGCGAGGGTGCTCGACAGCACGCGCGGCCCGAACGCCGCGCGGAACGCGCCGTCGGTGAGCAGCTGCGCACCCCGGGACGGCCGGTCGGGCGGCCCGTCGCAGTTGACGTCGACCAGGCGCGACCTGCCCGACGGGAGCAGCGGCTCGTCGGCGCCCTCGACACGCACGCAGGTGCGTGAGCCGTCGGTCCAGAAGGCCTCGCCGGCGATCGGGTCCGCGCTCACGGCGGCAGGAGCGTCGGCACCGACGAGCGCGACGTTGACCGCGACGAGAGGCGTCCGCGCGGCGAAGTTGAGCGTGCCGCAGAGCGGGTCGACCAGCCAGCGGCGACCGGGGGCGGCGTCGCCGCCCGACTCCTCGCCGACCCGGGCGTCGTCGGGCCGCTCCCGCGCGACCACCTCGAGGATGGCGCGCTCGGCCTCGAGGTCGGTGTCGGTCGCGAAGTCGAGCCCCGCCTTGGCGTGCCGCACCACCGCGGCGCCGTAGGCCGCCCGGACGACCGCCGCCCCCGCCGCGGCCGCGGCCAGGGCGACCTCGATGTCCGTCGGTCTCGTCACCGTGCGCCCTAGGGGTAGGCGATCCCCGTGGCCTGCTCGCTGAGCTCCCAGAGCGCCCGCTGGGCGACCTCGTCGGTGGCCAGGCTGGTGCAGCCGACGGCCACCGGCAGTCCGCGGCTCTCCCGGAAGCCGCTCGGTCCGCAGTACGTCGACCCCGGCAGGTCGGCGACGCCGGCCATCAGCGTCGGCAGCGCGCCGTCCGCGGCCGGCTGCGCGACCGCACGGATCGTGGCGTCGAGGATCGTGGCGCGGCCGCCCTTCGCCCGCCCGTAGCGGCCGTTGGCCGCCAGGTGCGTCGCCGCGAAGCCGGGGTGGGCGGCCAGCGCCCGCACCGGCAGCGCCGCCTGGCGGCACCGGCGGTCGAGCTCGAAGGTGAAGAGCAGGTTGGCCAGCTTGGTCTGCGCGTAGGTCTGCCACCGCGAGTAGTGCCCGCTCCCCGGCTGCCGCGGGTCGCCCAGCGGCGCGCGCCGCGCGACCCGGTGCATCGGCGACGACACCGTCACCACGCGGCCGTCGTCGCTGGCCACGAGCTGGGGCAGCAGCAGGCCGGTCAGTGCGAAGGGGCCGAAGTGGTTGGTCGCCATCTGCAGCTCGAAGCCGTCCACCGTCCGTGCGTACGGCGGAGCCATCACGCCGGCGTTGTTCACCAGCACGTCGACCGGCCCGTACGACGCGGCCCGGGCCGCCGCGAGCCGCACGGAGCCGAGGTCCGCGAGGTCGACGGACAGCGGGGCCAGGTCGGCCTGCGGCACCTCGGCGCGGATCGCCGACTCCGCGTCGTCGACCTTGCTCGCGGAGCGTCCTGCCAGCACCACGCTCGCGCCGGCACGGGCGAGCTCGAGGGCCGTGAACCAGCCGATCCCGCCCGGCGTCACGCCGGTGACGACCATCCGGCGGCCCGACAGGTCGGGCATCTCGGTGAGGTCCCAGACGTCGGTGGCGACCCTCACGGCGTCACCGCCAGCGCGTCGACGACCTGCCGGGCGAGCGCCACGTCACCCCGCAGCGACACCGCGCGGTCCTCGGCCCGGCGCCGCCCGCCGGCGAGCACGACGAAGGTCTCGCGGTCGCAGGCGATCGTCGCCGTCGGCTCGGTCGGGGCCTCGGCCAGCCGGACGCCGCGACCCGCCTCGTCCACGGCGTAGGCCACCGGGGCGTGGCCGTGCACGAGCAGCAGCACGGTGGTGCCCGGCGCCGCGCCCACCTTCTTGGCCAGCACGAAGCCGAGGCTCTCGGCGAGGTAGTCGGCCACGTGCACCGCCGCCGCGCCGTCGAGTCCGCCGGGGCGGCCGACCGCGCGGCGTACGTCCTGGTCGTGCATCCAGACGTCGAGCGGCCGGTTGCGCAGCAGCCGCTCCCAGCTCCAGCCGACGCCGCCGAACATCCGCGGCGGGGATGCACCGGCGTCGGTCGGCGGGTCGGCGAGCAGAGCGGTGTGCCGGGCGGTCGCGGACTCGCGGATCTCGGTGATCAGCTCGTCGGGCGTGCGGTCCTTGCGGGCGACGACGCCCTGCTCGGTGTAGAGGCCGAGCAGCCCGGTCACGTGTGGCGGCTGCCCGACGTCGACGGTCTCCTCCGGAGCCCCGGCCAGCACGGCCTCGAGGTGGGCGGTGTGCGCGGCGACGTCGTGCACGTCCCAGCCCGGGAGGTCGGTGGGCCGGTGCCAGTCCTCGTCGGAGAGCTCCTCGAGCAGCCGCGTGAAGTCGTCCACCGCCTGCCACCAGACCTCGACGTAGCCCGCCAACCGCGCGGCGTCGCTCCCGCCGGTCGAGCCTGCTCCGTCGGTCCAGCCTGCTCCGTCGGTCGAGCCTGTCGAGACCACGGCCCCATCCGTCATGGCCTCCACCCTAGGGGCCGGCCCACGCGCCGCCCGGCCGGGTCTCAGCCCAGCGCGAGGCTGACCGCGATCGCCAGCATGGTCAGGCCGATCACGACGTCGAGCACCTGCCACGACCGCGGCCGCGCCAGCAGCGGCGAGGCCGTCCGTGCGCCGTAGCCCAGCCCGCAGAACCACACCGCGCTCGCCACCGACGCTCCGAGCGCGAACCACCACCGGTCCTGCGGACCGTGCTGGTTGGCGATCGAGCCGAGCAGCAGCACCGTGTCGAGGTAGACGTGCGGGTTGAGCCAGGTCAGCGCCAGCGCGGCGAGCACGACGCCGCGGCGGCCTCCGCTCCCGACCGCGGCCCGCAGCGCCTCCGGGTGCCGGGCGCGCAGCAGCGACCGCACGCCGTACGCCGTGAGGAAGGCGACGCCGAACCACCGCACCGCCTCGACCGCCCACGGCGCCCGCTCGACGAGCGTGCCGATGCCGGCCACGCCCGCGACGATCAGCACGACGTCGGAGACCGTGCAGATCGCGACGACCACGCCGACGTGGTCGCGGGTCAGTCCCTGTCGCAGCACGTACGCGTTCTGCGCGCCGATGGCCACGATCAGCGACAGGCCGGTGAGGAGACCGGCGACGGCGGCGGCGAGCACCGCACGACCGTAGCGGTCAGGCGATCCGGCGCCGGTACGTCGCCATCGCCAGGACGTAGGCGACGACCAGGATCCCGACGCACCAGGAGAGCGCCACCCACGCGTCTCCGCCCACGGGCTGCTCGGCCAGCAGGTCGCGGAGGGTGTCGACGACCGACGTCACGGGCTGGTGCTCGGCGAAGGCCCGCACGGGGCCCGGCATGCTCTCGGTGAGCACGAAGGCCGAGCTGATGAAGGGCAGCAGGATCAGCGGGTAGGAGAACGCCGCGGCCCCGTCCACCGACGTCGCCGACAGCCCCGCGATCACCGCGAGCCAGGTGAGGGCGAGGGTGAACAGCACCAGGATCCCCACGACGGCGAGCCACGCCAGCGGGCCCGCTCCCGACCGGAAGCCCATCAGGAGGGCGACCAGCACCACCACGGCGAGCGAGACCAGGTTGGCCACCAACGAGGTCAGCACGTGCGCCCAGAGCACGGCCGAGCGCGCGATCGGCAGCGACTGGAACCGCTCGAAGATGCCGCTGCGCATGTCGAGGAACAGCCGGTAGGACGTGTAGGAGATGCCCGAAGCGACCGTGATCAACAAGATCCCCGGCAACAGGTAGTCGACGTACGGCTCCGAGCCGGTCTCGATCGACCCGCCGAAGACGTACACGAAGAGCAGCAGGAAGGCGATCGGCATCACCGTCGTCGTGATGATCGTGTCGGGGCTGCGCGCGACGTGCTTGAGCGAGCGCCCGAGCAGGACCCGGGTGCCGCCGACGAAGTGCCCGGTCATCGCGGTCCCCTGCTCGTTCCGCTCCCGGCGCCGACCACCGCGAGGAAGACCTCCTCGAGCGTCGGCTGCTTCTCGACGTACTCCACCTCGGCCGGCGGCAGCAGTGCCTTCAGCTCCGTGAGCGTGCCGTCCGCGATGATCCGTCCCTCGTGGAGGATCGCGATCCGGTCGGCGAGCTGCTCGGCCTCCTCGAGCTGCTGCGTCGTCAGCAGCACCGTGGTTCCCCGCCCCGACAGCTCGCGCACGCTGTCCCACACCTCGAGCCGCGACTGCGGGTCGAGCCCGGTCGTCGGCTCGTCGAGGAACACCACCGGCGGGTCGCCGACCAGGCTCATCGCGATGTCGAGCCGTCGTCGCATGCCTCCGGAGTACGTCGCGACGCGACGCCCGGCCGCCCCGGTCAGCCCGAAGCGGGCCAGGAGCCCGTCCGCGACCCGGCCGGTGTCGGGGAGGTGGCGCAGCCGCGCCACCAGCACGACGTTCTCGCGGCCGGTCAGGGTCTCGTCCACCGCCGCGAACTGGCCGGTGAGGCTGATCGAGGCCCGCACGTCCGCAGGGTGTGCGGCGACGTCGAAGCCGGCCACGGTGGCCGAGCCCGCGTCGGCGCGCAGCAGGGTGGAGAGGATCCGCACCAGCGTGGTCTTGCCGGCGCCGTTCGAGCCGAGCAGGGCGACGATGCTGCCCGGTGGCACGTCGAGGTCCACGCCGCGCAGCACGCGCAGGTCGTCGTAGGACTTCTCGATGCCCTGCACCTGGATGGCCGCGGCGGTCACGGCCGCTCGCCCCGCTCCGCGTCCTCGACCGCCTGCGTCAGGCGGGCACGCTCCTTGTCGATCCACCGCTTGCCGGTGTAGGCCGCGGCGAAGGTCTCGGCGAACTCGACCGGGTCGTCGCCGACGATCGCGCGGACCGGCGTACCGTCCACGGCGGCCCGCTCCCAGAGGTCGGCGAAGTCGTCGAACATCGTCAGCGAGGTCTCACCGTCCGTGATGCCCGCGCAGTACATGAGGTAGCGCTGCACCGCCTTCGCGACGGAGCCGTAGGGCTCGGGAAGCGCCTCGATCCGGGCCTTGTACTGGCGGTACTGCTTCTTCTGCTCGAGCGAGCCGGTGACCAGCTCGATCCATCGTGCAGCCATGGCTACCTGCCTCCTTCGCGGAGCTGGTCGAGACGTCCTGCGAGGAAGCTCCAGGTCCTCCAGAACTCGTCGAGGTGGTCGCGCCCCCGGGCGTTGAGGGAGTAGACCTTGCGCGGCGGCCCCTTCTCGGAGGGCACCTTCTCGACGTCCACGAGGCCGCGCTGCTCGATGCGCACGAGCAGCGCGTACACCGTGCCCTCGGCGATGTCGGTGAAGCCCTGCTCGCGCAGCCACGCGGTGATCTCGTAGCCGTACGCCGGGCGGCCGGCGAGGATCGCGAGCACGATCCCCTCCAGCGTGCCCTTGAGCATCTCGGTGACCTGCTTGCCCACCGCCGACTCCCTGCTACTCAGTGTTGCTGACTACCACTAGATAGTAACACTGAATACCGGTCCTGCCAGGGTCCGGACACGACTCCGGCACGCCTGCGGGGGTCAGGCGTGCCGGAGAGGTGCGGAGGTCGGGGTCAGAGCTCGCGGCGCTCCTCGACGTGGGTGGTGCGCGAGCGCTGCTGGTTCATCACCAGCGCGAGCACGATGGCCAGGATGCCGACGACGAGGCAGATCCAGCCGAGCGTGGAGACGTCGACGTAGTCGGCCATCGAGGCGGGCGTGTCGATCGCGCCGAGGACCAGGATCAGCCCGATGACCAGAAGGACGATGCCGATACCGATGCCCATGGTGGGTGTGCTCCTCGTGTGAGTCGGGGGAAACAGGCTCGACGGAGGGGGTACCCGCTCGGGCGGCTCGTCAATCAGCAGGTCTGGACAGCCGACGGCCCCGACCGGCGGGAGCCGGTCGGGGCCGTCGGTGGGCCTGGTGTCAGGAGGGCGTCAGAACGCCTCCTCCGGGAGGTCCATCAGCGCGAGGTCGGTGCTCTCGGCGAGCGCCCGCTCGGAGGCGATCTTCGGCAGCAGGTTCTGCGCGAAGAACTGGGCCGCCGCGATCTTGCCCTCGTAGAAGTGGCGGTCCTTCTCGGACACGTCGCCGCCCAGCTTGTCGAGGGCGACCTCGGCCTGCCGCAGCAGCAGCCACGCGCAGACCAGGTCGCCGAGCACCATCAGCAGGCGCGTGGTGTTGAGGCCGACCTTGTAGATGTTGCGGATGTCGCCGCCCTCGGCCGCCGCGTCCGCGGACATCAGGTCGTTGATCATGTGCCCGACGATCGCGTTGGCGTCCTCGAGGGCCGCGCCGAGCAGGCCGCGCTCGACCTTGAGCCGGCCGTTGCCGGCGTCGCTCGCGGCGAAGGCGCCGATCTCCTGCGCGAGGTGGCCCAGCGCGCGGCCCTGGTCCTTGACGATCTTCCGGAAGAAGAAGTCCTGGCCCTGGATCGCGGTGGTGCCCTCGTACAGGGTGTCGATCTTGGCGTCGCGCACGTACTGCTCGATCGGGTACTCCTGCAGGAAGCCGGAGCCGCCGAAGGTCTGCAGCGACTCGGTGCCGAGCAGCACCCACGAGCGCTCCGAGCCGTAGCCCTTCACGATCGGGAGCAGCAGGTCGTTGACCGCGGCCGCGAGCTGGGTGTCCTCACCGGACGTGTCCCCGGCGTGCTCGGCCGCCATCACCTTGTCCTGCCAGGTGGCGGTGTAGAGCACGAGCGCGCGCATCGCCTCGGCGAACGACTTCTGCGTCATCAGCGAACGGCGCACGTCGGGGTGGTGGGTGATGGTCACGCGCGGCGCGGTCTTGTCGGAGGCCTGCGTCAGGTCGGCGCCCTGCACACGCGACTTGGCGTACTCCAGCGCGTTGAGGTAGCCGGTCGACAGGGTCGCGATGGCCTTGGTGCCGACCATCATGCGGGCGTTCTCGATGACCTGGAACATCTGCGCGATGCCGTCGTGCACCTCGCCGAGCAGGTAGCCCACGGCGGGCTCGTCCTCGCCGTAGGTCACCTCGCAGGTGTTGGAGACCTTGATCCCCATCTTGTGCTCGACGTTGGTGACGTGGACGCCGTTGCGGCGGCCGGTCAGCTCGCCGGTCTCGAGGTCGAAGTCGTACTTCGGCACGATGAACAGCGAGAGGCCCTTGGTGCCCGGGCCGCCCACGCCCTCGACGCCCACCGGGCGGGCGAGGGTCAGGTGGATGATGTTCTCGGTCAGGTTTGACTCGCCCGAGGTGATGAAGCGCTTGACGCCCTCGATGTTCCAGGTGCCGTCGTCGTTCTGCGTCGCCCGCGTGCGGCCGGCGCCGACGTCGGACCCTGCGTCGGGCTCGGTGAGCACCATCGTGGTGTTCCAGCCGCGGTCGACGATCAGCTGCGCGATCTTCTTGTCGCGCTCGTTGCCGTTGCGGTGCACGACGCCCGCGAAGGCCGGGCCCGCGCCGTACATCCAGACGGGGGCGTTGGAGCCGAGCACCATCTCGGCGATGGCCCAGTTGAGGCTGGAGGGGGCGGGGGTGCCGCCGAGCTCCTCGACGATCTGGAGGCGCCAGTACTCGGCGTCCATCCACGCGTCGTAGGACTTCTTGAACGACTCCGGCACGTCGGCGGTGCCGGTCTGCGGGTCGAAGACCGGCGGGTTGCGGTCGCTGTCCTCGTAGGACGCCGCGATGTCCTCGCGGGCGAGGCGGTCGACCTCGGCCAGGATCGACCGGGCGGTCTCGCCGTCGACCTCGCTGAACGGGCCCTTCCCCAGGACCTCGTCGCGGCCGAGCACCTCGAAGAGGTTGAACTCGATGTCGCGGAGGTTGCTCTTGTAGTGGCTCACGTCCCCACCTTCTGTCTCTGCTCAGCGTTTCCGGTCGGTGACCGCCAGGGGCGCAAACGACTGTCCTACTGGCCGGTAACTTAATGATACGAACCCTCGCAAGGGACGCGCAAGGAATCCGGGAGGGGACGTACGTCACCGTGACCCGGGCGGGGCCGGATCGCACGGCGGTCAGGCGCGGCGGGCCACCCAGACCTCCTCGGCCGGCCAGCGCGTGGACCAGTCCGGCGTGACGATCTCGTAGAAGGGGTGGTCGTCGCGGCCGGCCGGTGCGAAGAGCTCGTGGAGCGCCTCGACCACGAAGCCGGCGCCGCCCAGGTGTCGCACCCAGTCCCCGTGCGAGGGGTGGAACTCCGTGCCGCCGCCGGGCCAGTGGACGCGCGCCGCCTCGCCGTACCCGCGCAGCAGCCGGTCGCCGGCGACGCCCTCCTCCTCGGGGACGCAGAGCGCGGAGAGGTGGGAGTTGGTGAGGAAGACGAGCCGGCCGCCGGGCCGGAGCACCCGCGCCGCCTCGGGCAGCCACCGCTCGGGGTCGCACCACGCGGCGGCGCCGTGCTCGCTCACCACGAGGTCGGCGCACGCGTCGGCGAGCGGGAGCCGCTCGGCGTCGGCCTGGAGGAGCGGGAAGCGGGGGCCACTGCCGTCCTGGAGGCGCCGCGCCGTGGCCAGCTGCTCGCCGGAGAGGTCGACCGCGACCGGGCGGGCGCCGGCGCGGTGCAGCCAGGCCGAGACGTACGCCGTGCCGCACGCCAGCTCGACGACGTCGCGGCCGCGCACCTCGCCGAGCAGGCCGAGCTCGCTCTCGGGGAGCTCGAACAGGCCCCAGACGGGTTCGGACCGGGCCCACATGCCGGGAGCCGCGGCGTCGGTCCACCGCTCGTTGACCACGGCCCAGAGCGCCCGGTTGTGGGCGACCTCGGCGGCTCGCTCGTCGGTCACGCGCCCACTCTAGGGCCGGGTCCGGGGGGTGCCCGGGGGCGTGTGACGCGCCGTACCGCATCTGGGAGTTGACTTCGACCGAGATAATCAAGTCTACTGGACCTATCAAGATAGCGTCTTGATGGACTTCAGTATCCAACTCACTCGGTGGATGTGCGACCACCGAGCGACCGAAGGGTGTTTCCCCATGGACAAGCTGCTCGTGCTGGGCTTCGTGGGCTTCCTGGCCCAGCTGATCGACGGCTCCCTCGGCATGGCGTACGGCGTCACCTCGTCGACGCTGCTGCTCGCCGCCGGTGTCGCTCCGGCCGCGGCCTCCGCCGCCGTCCACTTCTCCGAGATCGGCACCTCGCTGGTGTCCGGCTTCTCCCACCACAAGCTCGGCAACGTCGACTGGCGGACCGTCTCGATCCTGGCGGTGCCGGGCTTCGTCGGCGCCTTCGCCGGTGCGACGTTCCTCGCCAGCCTCGACGGCGACTCGGCCAAGCCGTGGGTGGCGGGCCTGCTGCTCGCGCTCGGCCTCTACGTGATCTACCGGTTCCTGGTGCTCGGCGGCCGTCGCCCGACGTTCAAGCACCGCCCGCCGGTGGCGATGCTGGCCCCCATGGGTCTCGTCGGCGGCGCGCTCGACTCGATCGGCGGCGGCGGCTGGGGCCCCGTCGGCACCACCACGCTGCTCTCGTCGGGTCGTCTCGAGCCCCGCAAGGTGATCGGCTCGATCGACACCTCCGAGTTCGTGGTCGCCGTCGGCGGCTCGCTGGGCTTCCTCTTCGCGCTCGGTTCGCAGGGCATCGAGTGGGGCTACGCCGGCGCGCTGCTGGTCGGCGGCGTGATCGCCGCCCCCATCGCCGCCTGGCTGGTGCGCCACCTCGCGGCCCGCGTGCTCGGCGTCGCAGCCGGCGGCCTGATCGTGCTCACCAACTCCAAGACCATCGCCGAGGCCCTCGGGCTTGCCGGCAACGAGGTCGCGCTCGTGGCCGGGTCGATCGCCCTGCTGTGGATCGCCGGCATCATCTGGGCCGTCCGCCAGGAGCGTCGCTCGCGCGAGATCGAGGACCTCGAGGAGGAGCTCGCGACCGTCTGAGGCGTCGTGCCGGGGCGACACCGGGAGCGGAGGCCCGCTCCCGGTGTCGCCGCCTGAGTACCTGTAGTGATCAGATCGACCAATCTGACACACTGGACACATGCGAGTCTCCGCCAAGTCCGACTACGCCTTGCGGGCGCTGATCGAGATGGCCTCACGCGGGGACGGCCCCGCGGTGAGTGCCGAGGAGCTCGGCAAGCAGCAGGAGATCCCCCACGGGTTCCTCCAGGCGATCCTCGCCGACCTGCGCCGCGCGGGCATCGTGATCTCCCAGCGCGGTCAGTCCGGCGGCTGGCGGATGGCGCGCCCGGCGGCCGACGTGTCGGTGGCCGACGTGATCCGCGCGGTCGACGGCCCGCTGGTCTCCGTCTACGGCCTGCGCCCCGAGGCGGTCACCTACAACGAGACCGCCGACGTGCTCCAGCACGTCTGGATCGCCGCGCGCCGCTCGCTGCGCGACGTCTTCGAGAACGTCTCGATCCAGCAGCTCGCCGACCACAAGCTGCCCAAGCAGGTCACCCAGCGGACCGCCGACGAAGACGCCTGGCAGCCGCACTGACGCATCCTCCGGAGGAGGCGCGATGAGAGGCCGGTCCGTGCCGGCACGGTCTGCGGCTGCCTCCCTCGTGCTCGGGCTGGCGGTGAGCGGGTGCGACTTCTCCGACGAGGTCGAGCCGTCCGACGCGGGCATCGAGATCATCGCGAACGACGCCGCCAGCACCGCCTGCTCCATGAGCTGGGACGAGGTGGCGGCCGGGACGCACGACGTCGTCGTCATCACCGAGGGGAGCGGTGCCCGCGTCGTGCTCCGCGATCCCGACGGTGACGTGGTGGTCCGGCAGGGCGACGGATCGTCCTCCGAGAAGGCCGGCAAGGCGCTCGTCCCCGACGAGGTGGCGATGGTGGAGGGGACCTACGTCGCGACCTGTCGCTACCCCGACGGCAGCTCGGGCGAGGCACGGCTGATGGTGACCCGCTGAGCGTTACTAGAACACGTTCCAGTTTGGTCGTAGGATCCGCGAATGGACCTGCCCGACCACATCACCTGGGACGCGCCGGACGGCGACCACCCGGCGCGCCGCGCCTCGCAGCGGTCGTACGCCGCGGTCGGGACCGGTGACCTCGAGACCTGGTTGACCGTCTACGCCGAGGACGCCGTGATCGAGGACCCCGTCGGGCCGTCGATGTTCGACCCCGAAGGCCAGGGCCACCACGGGCACGAGGGCATCCGGAAGTTCTGGGAGCTGGCGATCGCGCCGATCGAGTCGTTCCACTTCCGCATCCACGACTCGCACGCCAACGGCAACACCTGCGCCAACGTCGGCACGATCACGACCACGTTCCCCGGCGGCGGGGTCGTCGACACCGACCTGGTCATGGTCTACACGGTGGCCGAGGACGGCCGGGTCGCCTCCATGCGGGCCTACTGGGAGCCCGAGCGCGCGATGGCCACGTACCGCAAGGGGTCGTGACTCACTCCACGACGGCGTGCGTCGCGACCCACGCGACGAGCGGGCGCAGGGCACGCCAGTCGGAGCGCACCATCTCGAGCACCTCGGGGGTGTGGATCACCGGCTCGAAGCCGTAGGGCTTGCCGGCGAGCAGCTGCTTGTGGCGCAGCAGCTCGATGCGGGGGTGGTCGGCGTCGTAGCCGCGCGGGCTCGTCTTCAGCCGCTCGCCGCTGATGTCGAAGCCGGCCCTGCGGAGCCTGGCGAGGATCCGCTCGAGACGCCGCCCTGTGGTGTCGTCAGCCATCGCGTCACGGATCGCCGCGAGCCGCGGGCCACTGGCGTCGTAGAAGCCGGCGCCGACGCGGACGCCGCGCGCCGAGACCTCGACGTACCACCCGGTCGCCTCGCCGGCCGCGACGAACGCACCCTGGTGGGTCTTGTACGGCGTCTTGTCCTTCGCGAAGCGCACGTCGCGGTAGGGGCGGAACACCTTCGCCGAGCCGAACTCCGGCTCGAGGGCCGCGCACAATGCGGTCATCGGGGCGCGCACGTCCGCGTCATAGGTCGGCTTGTGCTTCTCCCAGAACGAGCGGGTGTTGTCGACCTCGAGGTCGTCGTAGAAGTCGAGGGCGCTGACCGGGAAGCCGGCGAAGTCGGTCACCGGCCCAGCCTAGGAGGTGGCGCAGGGTGGTTCAGTCCACCGGGCCGTCAGCCGGATTCGGAGGCACGCTGGGTCAACCTCGGGCTGCGTTCGTCGTCTTGTCCCACATGGAGGCGGTGAGGCCGGTGCACCTGGTGCGGAGCGGGCCCCCGGCGTGGACCGGGCCGGAGGTGGACGTGCGCGACACGGTCGTCTCCGACCTCTTCCTGCTCCACCACCGACGCCTCGTCGGGCTGGCCTCGCTCCTCGTCGACGACCGGCAGACCGCCGAGGAGGTCGTCCAGGACGCGTTCGCCAACCTCTACCGGTCATGGAGGAAGCTGCGCGACCCGGACGCCGCGGTCGCCTTCCTCAACCGCAGCGTGGTGAACGCCGGACGCGACGCGCTGCGTCGCAAGCAGCGCGCGACGCGCGCCGTACGCCATCTCGTGCCGCGCTCGGAGCTGCTCGAGTCGGCGGAGCACACCGCCGTGCAGCACCAGGAGCACGACCGGCTGTGGGCGGCCGTCGCTGCGCTGCCAGGCCGCCAGCGACAGGTGCTGGTGCTGCGCTACTACCTCGACCAGACCGAGGCCGAGATCGCCGAGACGCTGGGGATCACCCGGGGCTCGGTCAAGAAGCACGCGAGCCGCGGCATCACCGCCCTCGCCCACGAGTGGGAGGACCTGCCGTGATCGGGCACGACACCGAGCGACGGCTCGCCGCCGTCCTCCATGAGCACGCGGAGGCCGCGATGAGCCAGACCGACACGTACGCGCAGCACGAGCTGCTCATGATCGGCCGGCAGGACGACCCCGGCGGCGGCCCCCACCGTCTGGTGGCTACCGCGGTGGCGGCCGCGGCCGTTGCCGCCGCGGGCACGGTCGTCCTCTGGTCAGCGGGGTCGGGCGACGACCAGTCGTCGCCCGACCCCGCAGGCACCGGGCAGGTGCAGGCGGTGGCGGTGGCGGACGCGTTCGTCCACGCGCTCGCCGCGAAGAACCCCCACGGCGCCTCCCTGTACGTCGCCCCGGGCCACGAGCCCTGGGCAGGCTGGACGGCGAGCGTGCGGCGCGACATCGCCTGGGAGGTGAAGTACGACCTCGAGCCGTGTGCCGTGGCGAACGGGGACGGTCCGGGTACGCGTGTCGACTGCCCCTACTCGATGCATCTGCTGGGCTCCGCCGAGGCTGATGCCGGGCCCTTCGCCGGCATCTGCAAGGTGCAGGTCGTGGACGGCAAGGTCGTCTGGGTGGAGAACACGGACGCGGCCGCCGTGGACGGCAGCGAGCTCAGCCGGTACCTCATCGACGTGCGCACCTGGATCGCTGAGCACCACCCCGACGACCTGGCGTTCCTGCTCGCCCACGAGCAGGACCTGGCCCACGACGACTGGACGCGGTGGACCGACCTCTGGCGGAAGTACGCCGCGGAGTACGTGGCCGCGCAGCGCTGACGCCGCCGCGTCGGCTAGCCTCCTCGACCATGCCTGACGACCAGATCGAGGACCCGGCCGCGAACACCCAGATGTTCCAGGCGTTCATGGACCGACCCCGGGAGCCCGACCCCTCGCCGTCGCGCGGTCTCGTGGTGACCCTCGTGGTCCTCGCCGTACTGGTCGTGGTGGCGATCGTCTGGTTGCTGGCCGGGTAGTCCGTGGTCGGCCCGTGGACTCGACAGGCTCGACCGACGTGGTCGTGAGGGCGTGGGCTCGACAGGGTCGACCGACGGGGAAGTGGGGCGGATGACGAGGCTCGAACTCGCGACATCGACGGTGGGCACAGCGTCGCGCTCTGGAGCGCGACCCTGGGCGGACCGAGGGGAGAAGTGGAGCGGATGACGAGGCTCGAACTCGCGACATCGACGGTGGGCACAGCGTCGCGCTCTGGAGTGCGACCCTGGGCGGACCGAGGGGAGAAGTGGAGCGGATGACGAGGCTCGAACTCGCGACATCGACGATGGGCACAGCGTCGCGCTCTGGAGTGCGACCCTGGGCGGACCGAGGGGAGAAGTGGAGCGGATGACGAGGCTCGAACTCGCGACATCGACGATGGGCACAGCGTCGCGCTCTGGAGCGCGACCCTGGGCGGACCGAGGGGAGAAGTGGAGCGGATGACGAGGCTCGAACTCGCGACATCGACCTTGGGAAGGTCGCGCTCTACCAACTGAGCTACATCCGCGTGCAGCGAGGCCCGGGGGCCTGCGGCGAACGCGATGCTACCCCAGCGCTGCGGGCGGTAGGTTACGACCCGTGCTGATGAGCGACCGCGACATCCTGACCGAGATCGAGAAGGGTCGGATCGCGCTCGAACCCTGGGAACCGGCGATGATGCAGCCGTCGTCGATCGACGTGCGCCTCGACCGGTTCTTCCGGGTCTTCGAGAACCACCGCTATCCCCACATCGACCCGGCTGCCGACCAGTCCGACCTGACGCGGATGGTCGAGCCCGAGGGCGACGAGCCCTTCATCCTGCACCCGGGCGAGTTCGTGCTGGGCTCGACGTACGAGGTCGTGACGCTGCCGGACGACGTCGCGGCGCGCGTGGAGGGCAAGTCGTCGCTCGGGCGGCTCGGGCTGCTGACCCACGCGACGGCCGGCTTCGTCGACCCGGGGTTCTCCGGCCACGTCACGCTCGAGCTGGCCAACGTCGCCACCCTGCCGATCAAGCTCTACCCCGGCATGAAGATCGGGCAGTTCTGCTTCTTCCGGCTCTCCTCGCCGTCCGAGCACCCCTACGGCTCGGAGAAGTACGGCTCGCGCTACCAGGGCCAGCGCGGCCCGACGCCGTCGCGGTCGTTCCAGAACTTCCACCGCACCCGGATCTAGGCCCGTCCGCGGGCGACGCGGGACGGAGGCCCCTAGCGGCGGGGTGCCCCGGCAGGCAACCATTCGGCTCAGGCACGCGTCTACAGCGTGAGTCGACCTCGAGGGGGACCCGTCATGCCCACGACCCGCCGCGCCGTCCGAGCAGCCTTGGCCGCTGCCGTGATCGGAGCGCTCACGCTCACCGCCGGCCCCGCGCCGGCCTCCTCCCCGCCCGACGCGCGTGCGCGGGCCGGAGCGAACGACGACGCGGCCGGGAGCCTCGGGCGCTGGCGCGTCCAGCCCGCCGGCACCGGCATGTGGGAGGTGAGCTGGCGCTCGCCGTCGCGGCTCCCCGTGACCTCCGACCGGCCGACCGTCGTCCAGGACGGCGTGCCGCTCGGCGTCCCGACCGTCCGCGCTGACGGGCGCACGGTGGTCACCTCCGTCAGCGCGCGCACCCGCCCGGACCCGGCCACCCTCGACGTGGTGCTCTCCGGCGACCGGCTCGACGAGCCCGGGAGCGACACCGCTGACGAGAGCGCCGCGCCCACCAGCCCCCGGCGGCCGGCGGACCTCGCGCCGCAGCTGTCGGTCGACCCGGCCGAGCCCGGTCCCTACGACGTGGTCAGCAGCGACTACCAGCTCGACCCGGTGAAGCTGCCGCGGATGCGCGAGCCGATCGAGATGGTCGGCCACGTGGTCGAGCCGGCCCCGGAGGCCACGACCGGGCCGCGACCGCTCGTGCTCTTCCTGCACGGGCGCCACTCGTTCTGCTACGACCCGACCGGCGAGGGCGGGGACGAGTGGAACTGGCCGTGCCAGGCGCCGCTGGAGGAGATCCCCAGCCACCTCGGGTACGACTACATCCAGCAGGTGCTGGCCTCGCAGGGCTTCGCGACCGTCTCGGTCCGGGTCAACGGCATCAACGCCCAGGACTACCGGCTCAGCGACGGCGGCGCCGACGCGCGCGCCCAGATCGTGCAGCGCCACCTCGACTACTGGGTCGGGCTCGCGGACGAGCACCAGGTCGACCTGTCCCAGGTCGTGCTGGTCGGCCACAGCCGCGGCGGCGAGGGCGTCGACCGCGCGTCGATCCAGATCCAGCCCGACGCGCCGTACACGATCGCCGGCCAGGTGCTGCTGGCGCCGACCGACTTCGGCACGCAGACCGCGCCGTACGTCCCGACCGTGACGGTGCTGCCCTACTGCGACGGCGACGTCTACGACCTGCAGGGCCAGCGCTTCACCGACAGCAGCCGCGACCTCCTCGACGACGACACCTCGCTGAAGAGCTCGGTGCTGGTGATGGGCGCCAACCACAACTTCTTCAACACCGAGTGGACCCCCGGCATCGCCCAGGCCCCGGCGTGGGACGACTGGTGGAGCAGCAACCCCCGCACCGTGTGCGGCGAGGGCTCGCCGACGCGCCTGACCGCCAGTGAGCAGCGCCGGGTCGGCGTCGCGTACGTCGCGGGTGCGGTGCAGCTGTTCACGCGCGACGACCAGTCGGTGCTGCCGATGTTCGACGGGTCGGTCGTGCGGCCGCCCTCGATCGGAGCGGCGGAGGTCTACTCCCACGCGATCGGCGGGGGTCGCGACGAGCGTCGGCCGGCGATCGACACCGGGCTCTCGCTCGCCCAGGGCGCCCGCACGTCGTTCTGCCTCGGCGTCGTCGACCACCGGTCCGTGGATGCCTGCGGGCAGGGCGACGACCTGTGGGGCAACGTCCCGCACTGGTACGACGCGGGCGAGCTCGCGCCGCCGCGGCGTGAGCTGGAGATGACGTGGACCGACGTCGGCCAGTCCGGCGGGCTCGTCCTCGACGACCCGCTCGACCTCTCCGACGGCCGGCTCGAGATGCGCACGATCGTCGACCCGCTGCGCGGCAACGTCCGGCTGCACCTGCGGCTGACCGACGCCGACGGTGCGACGGCGACCGTCACCCCGGCCGACGACGGCCTGGTGCGCGCGCTGCCCCTCGACCGCTTCGTCGGCAAGAGGTGGGCGCAGACGGTCCTGGCCGACCCGCAGGACGCGGCCGGCATCGACCTGACCCGGATCACCCGGATCGACGTCGTCGGCGACAGCGAGGACGGGCACATCTGGGTGCTCGACGTCGCCTCCGCCCCCGCCACACTGGCGCCGGTCCCCGACGAGCGGGCACCGCTGTTTAGCCTCGGGTCGCTCAAGGTCGAGGAGGGTGACGGGCCCGGGACGGTCACGGCGGAGGTGCCGTTCACGATCACGGGCACGCTCACCGAGCCGGCCCAGCTCAAGGTCGGCACGGTCGACTACTACTCGCGTGGCGGCGGCTCGTCGTTCCGCCTCGACCTCGCGCCGGGCCAGACCTCGGGCACGATCCCGATCGAGTACGAGGCGAACAAGGCGGACGACCCGGGCCGTCGGATCACGATGCTGCAGGCCTTCCCGGTGCGCGGCGTGATGACCGACCACTACGACGGCACGCTGCGGATCATCGACGACGACCCGGCGCCGCGTGTCAGCGTGAGCGCGCCGCGCCGGGTGTCCGAGGGCGACCCGGTCAGGATCGACATCAGCCTCGAGGGTGAGACCGCCTACCCCTACTACGTCGAGGCCCAGGTGGTCCGCTCCGGCGGCGACGTCGAGCCGCTGCGCGTCGGCGACGTCCCCACGAAGTGGCTGCGCGACCACCACGTCTCGACCAAGCACCCGCGGCAGGCGCTCTACCGCGCGGACGTGTTCCTGTGGACACGGATCCGGCCGGGCGGTCACAGCGCGGCGCTGACGATCCCGACCCTGCGGGACGGGAAGCGTGAGGGCGTCGAGGCGGTGACGGTGGAGATCTACCGCGACCGGCACGACCCGATCAGGCGCACGGTGCGGGTGGTCGACTAGAGCGCGGCGCGCACCTCGGGCCGGCCGAGGACGGCCACGCACCAGGCGGCGTGGCCGTCGCTGCCGGACGCGCTGAAGCAGGTGGCGGTGACGAGCGCGTACGCCGCGCGGTAGAGGGCCAGCGTCGACCGGTCGTGGTCGAAGCGGGCCACGACCGCGTCGTCGAGCAGCGCCTCGTTGACCCGGGCCCGCGGGCCGTACATGTCGTGGATGCTGGCGGCGACGGCCGCGTCGAACGCCGGGTCGCCGACCACGGTGAGGAAGCCGAAGTCGAGCACGGCCGGAGCAGCGCCGTCGTCGCGGACGAGGACGTTGGCCGGGATCAGGTCGCCGTGCACGAGCCCGGTCGGCCCCGGGGGGAGGTCGCGCAGCCGGGCCACGACCGCGGCCACCAGGTCGTCGAGGTCGGGGACGCGGGGGAGGAGGGAAGCCCGTGACCGGCGGGCGCGACGTACGACGAGGTCGGCGAGCGCCGGCCCGAACGGCACGTCCACCGCCAACGGCGGCTCGTCCTCGAGCGCCGGGAGCGTGGCCAGGGCGGGGTCGGGGGGTACGGCGGCCAGCGCGGCCAGGACCTCGAGCAGGGCCGCGACCTGCTCGTCGGTGACGTGGTGGGCGATGTCGCCCATCCCGGCCCGCAGCGGCCGGCCCTCGAGCCGCTCCTCGACGGTGACCCGTTGGTCCGCGGCGTCGAGGACCTCGAGGATCCGGGGCGTCGTCACGGCCGGGCGGGCGGCGTCGAGGGCGTCGTAGAAGTCGCGGAGCCGCTCGAGCTGGGCCCGGGGACGGGAGTGCCAGGCCTTGGCGACGAGGCCGCCGCCGAGGTCGAGCACCACGCCCTCCATGCCACGGCCGAGCTCGCCGCGCGGCTGGTGGCCGGCGGCGAGCAGGGCGTGGGTCACGGCGTCGGAGGGCGGTCGGGTGGGGTCCACGGGCCGCCACCCTGCCCTACGGGGCCTCAGAGGTCGATCGCGTCGGCGAGGCGGCGCAGCCGCAGGGCCATCAGGTGGCGGCGGGGGACGGGCGGCAGCTGGTGCGCGGAGGCCCGGGTGACCCGCTCGCGGATCAGGTGGTGGGCGCTGGCCTGGTTGAGGTCGGGGGTGTCGTGCCAGACGGTCATGGCGATGCTCCTGGTCGGTCGGGTGGGCGGTCGGGTGG